>JBJMLS010000029.1:0-22407 GCA_045805185.1 Bacteroidia bacterium
CCGGCCATTGAATGCGCGCGGTTACGCTGACGCTTACCTGATGAGTTAGAAGTTTTTAAAGGATCATGGAGCGCCTGAACTGCTTGTCAGTAGTCCTGCCATACGCGCGATCAGCACAGCCATGATCTTTGCCAGAAGCTTTTCATATCATGAGAATAAAATACTGATCCTTGAGAATATTTATGAAGTACAGGCAAGCACATTAAAAGAGGTCATTATGAATTTTGATGATGCAAGCGATAAGATCATGCTCTTTGGTCATAATCCCGGCCTGACGAATCTCTTTAACGATGTATCCGATTCTTTTGTTGACAATATCCCCACTTGCGGAATGATCGGGATCCAGTTCAATGCTACTAAATGGAAGGATGTATTTTCCGCTAAAGGAAAAACCATTTTCAGCGAGTTCCCTAAAGAATTCAAACAATAAATGGCCAAAAAGAATCTTCCATACATTAACCGCGAGATTGCCTGGCTCTCCTTTAATGAAAGGGTATTGCAGGAGGCTGCTGATGCGTCCACCCCACTTATTGAAAGGGTAAAATTCCTTGGGATCTTTTCCAATAACCGCGATGAATTTTACCGTGTCAGGGTGGCTTCCGTAAAGCGAATGCTAAAGCTTGGGAGAAGAGCCATTCCCCTTATCGGAGAAGATCCGAAAGAGCTGCTAAGCACTATTCTTAAAAAAGTAATAGAGCAGCAAAGCCGCTTCGAAGAGATCTACCAGCAGATCCTGATCGAGCTTGCGGATAATAATATATTTATCATTAATGAAAAGCAGCTTGACAAAGAGCAGCAGTTATTTGTTAAAGAATTTTTTGAAGAGGAAGTGATCTCCAATCTTTTCCCGATCATGGTGGACGATAACAAATCCTTTCCTTACCTGAATGATAAGTCGAGCTACCTTTTCGTTAAGCTGATCCCTAAGGAAGGAAGACAGCGAAACAAATACGCGGTCATCGAAGTACCCACAAAGAATGTAACCCGTTTTGTCGTGCTTCCCGCTAAGGCAAATAAAAAGTATATTATTTTATTGGACGATGTGATCCGGTACTGCGTCGATGAGATCTTCACACCTTTCGGATTACAGGCCACCGAATCCTATAACATCAAGCTTACCCGCGATGCCGAACTGGATATTGACAACGATCTTTCGCAGAATATCCTGGAAAAGATCTCCAAAGGTTTAAAGCAGCGTAAGAAAGGCTTGCCCGTACGTCTGGTATACGATGGGAGCATGCCGAAAGACATGCTTGCCTTCATGATGAAAAAACTGAACTTTAGCAAAAAAGACGCTCCTATTGCCGGTGGACGCTATCACAACTTTAAAGACTTTATCAGTTTTCCAAACCTTGGAAGACCCGACCTCACTTATAATAATCCGCATCCGATCCGCCACAAGTACCTCACTGATCCGAATGCGAACGTATTGAATGCGATCCGCAAACAGGACATCATGCTCGTTTATCCGTACCAGTCCTTCGATCATATCATTTCCCTTTTGCGGGAAGCCTCGGTTGATCCGGTTGTTGAGACCATTAAGATCACACTTTACCGGGTGGCGGATTCTTCCAAGATCGCGAACGCGCTGATCAATGCAGTAAAGAATGGCAAGCAGGTGACGGTGGTGGTAGAGCTCCAGGCGCGCTTTGACGAGGAGAATAATATTTACTGGGCCAACCGCTTACAGGAAGAAGGAGCAACTGTTATCTACGGCGTTCCAAAATTAAAGGTGCATTCTAAATTATTCCTGATCACCGCACGTGAAAAAGGAAAGGAAATAAAATACGCGCATATCGGAACCGGCAACTTCAATGAAAAATCGGCTAAGATCTATACCGATTGCACCCTTCTCACCTGCGACAAGCGGATCACGGATGAGGTAAGCAAAGTTTTCGATTTTTTAAAAGATAATTTCAGAACGGGGAACTACAGGCACCTTGCCGTTTCACCGTTCAATATGCGCCGTACCTTTGTTAGCCTCATCAACAAAGAGATCATCAATGCAAAAGCCGGTAAAGAAGCGTACATCCTCTTAAAGCTGAACAACCTTGTGGACCGCGACATGATCAATAAATTGTACGAAGCTTCACAATCCGGAGTTAAAATAAAACTTATCATACGCGGTATTTGCTCACTCGCCTGCGGTGTAAAAGGTGTAAGCGAGAACATTGAGGGAGTAAGCATAGTTGACAAATACCTTGAGCACAGCCGGATCTTTGTTTTCGCGAACGGGGGCGATGAGAAATATTTCCTGTCCTCCGCCGATTGGATGACCCGTAACCTTGATCACCGGTGTGAAGTAGCCGTTCCTGTTTATGACAAAGAAGTACAGAAGGAACTCCGGAGCATTATCGACATTCAATTCAGCGGAAACACAAAAGCACGCATCCTGGATAGCAGTCTCAGCAATCGTTATAAAACTACTACCTCTAAGCAGAAAAAAGTACGCGCCCAGGAGGAAGTATACAATTTCCTTGTAAAGGATAAATTCGAATTTTTGAATCAACAATACAAACAACACATCAGCCATATATGATATTTGCCGCCATTGATATAGGATCTAATGCAGTACGACTTCTTTTCAGTCATGTCCACGAACAAAAAGGAAAGGCCATCTTTAAAAAGAACGAGCTGATCCGTGTTCCGATCCGTTTGGGCGACGATGCCTTTATACACAAGGAGATCTCCCCTGTCAAAGCGGAAAAGCTTGTGGCTGCCATGAAAGGCTTCAAGGAGCTCATTAAAGTATTCGATACGATCTCCTATAAGGCCTGCGCCACTTCTGCTATGCGCGACGCGAAGAACGGAAGCGAGATCATTGCGCGCATAAAAAAAGAAGCGGGCATCGATGTGGAAATACTGGATGGAAAAGCGGAAGCCGCGACAATATTTTCCAATCACGTGGAAGATATGCTGGACCCAAAACAGGCTTACCTCTATATTGATGTTGGCGGAGGAAGTACGGAGCTCACATTGATCTCCGCCGGAAAGGTCCTTGCCACCAAATCCTTTAATGTCGGAACCATCCGGATGCTTTTTGATAAAGTAGAAAAAGATGAGTGGGACAGTTACAAGCAATGGGTCAAAAAAAACACAGCCGGCATAAAACCGCTTACCGCGATTGGTTCGGGGGGCAATATCAATAAGCTTTACCGCATGAGCGGAAAGAAGGAGAACAAGCACCTGAGCTACGAAAAAATAAAGGATATGCACGACATGCTGAATTCCTATACTTACGAAGAAAGAGTAACTACGCTTGGATTAAATCCGGACCGCGCCGATGTGATTATTCCCGCTTCAAAGATATTCCTGACTGCAATGAAGCATTCCGACATCGACAAGATCATTGTTCCACAGATCGGCTTATCGGATGGGATTGTTCATTTGCTTTACGAAGAGTATAAGAAGAGGAAATAGCGGTTCAAGGCGCAGAAGTCCGGAAGGGTGATTTATTTCTCGCAGAGACGCAAAGACGCCAAGGTTGGAAATAATGGTTTCTCGCAGAGGCTCGCAAAGTTAAGCGCAGAGGCTCGCAGAAATTGAGGGAGGGTTCTCGCAAAGAAGTAGAACGCGGAGACTGAAGTGCGGAAAATAGCTTCGACTCCAGCGGAGCCTAATATTATTAGAAATAATTAGGTGAGATTTCAAATTGCCCCGGGAGTGGGCAAAACATAAACACTATTGAGAAAATTTATTTCTCGCAGAGGCGCAGAGACGCTAAGGATGAAGTAATCATTAATTTCACGCAGAACTATGGTAGAGCTAGCCGTGAGCTGCGCTGAAACATCACACGGCTCCAGAGGAGCCTAACATTAGTAGAAATAATGGGGTGGATCTCAAATTGCCCCAGAGTGGGCAAAACAAACCGGTTTCCTTAATTTAAAGGCGGGCGCTAAATGATAAAACCTTTTTGCTTATTTCTTCCAGATCTTCCTGCTTCCATTCCTGTACACCTTGTGGTAATTCATAGATAATTTTACCATTGTTCTTTATTTGAAGAGTTACCCATATATATTTGAATGATTCCTGTTCTTTGAATTCAGTACTAATTCCGGAAAGCTCATATTGATATAAATTCTTTGCTTTAAAAAGATTTATTGTCTCTATTACCATGAGCTTTTGCTTTCCATCAATAATTATTTTGATTTTACTTTTTTTTATTAAAAAAAGTAAAGCTAACACACTCAATACTAGAGCGAACAAAATTGAATAAATATTCACTCCGAATTTTCCGAACAAAATGAAAATAGATGCAATGGAAATCAATGGGATTAAAATTCTCTTTTGCGAAACAGATCCATTGTTCGAATGAAAGCTATATATCTTTTTCTTCCTCATCCATACACTAAATCATTTATTCAAATCAATCTATCTTTGCGCCTTCCGCTGTCGCCGAAGCTTGCGCCACCGCTATAGCTTTAGCGCACGCGCTTAGCGCAGGAGCCTGGTGTTAGCTCTTTTAATAAGCCATCAAAGCCTCCATCGCCGCTTCCACCTTTTCCGCATTGGGCAGCATGGTTTTTTCGAGAATTGAATTAAGCGGTATTGCGGGAAGATTTTCTGCTCCTAAAACTTTTACAGGAGCATCAAGGAATTCAAAACAGTTTTGCGAGATAAGAGAAGCAAGGCTTTGAGCGAAGCCGTTATTTTGAGGCTCTTCAGTCAGCACCAATGCCTTTCCGTGTTTTTTCACCGATTCATAAACTGCATTTTCATCCAACGGCGCAAGCGTACGCAGGTCAATGATCTCTACTTTTCCCGGGAATTTCTTAGCGGCATTCCTGGCCCAGTATACACCCATCCCATAGGTAATAACGGTAATGGCCTTTCCTGCATTCACCTCTTTATCGTCTGAACTTTGCACCAAACGCGCCTTCCCAAACGGAATGATATAATCCTCATCCGGCTCAATGGTCTTCGCTTCCTCGGTGCCTTTTATTTTACTCCAGTATAAACCTTTATGCTCCAGCATTACAACCGGGTTAGGATCATAATAAGCGGCTTTCATCAATCCTTTCAGATCAGCCCCGGTACTTGGATAAGCTATTTTAATTCCTTTAATATTGGTTAGTACGCTCTCCACCGAGCTGGAATGATACGGTCCGCCGCTTCCATAAGCGCCGATGGGAACCCGCAGGATCATGCTCACCGGCCATTTTCCATTGGTTAAATAACAGGAACGCGATACTTCAGTGAACAATTGATTAAGGCCGGGCCAGATATAATCGGCGAACTGAACTTCAACGATCGGCTTCAATCCGACAGCGCTCATTCCAACAGTTGAACCTACAATAAATGCTTCCTGGATGGGCGTATTGAAAACACGGTGATCCCCGAATTGCTGTGCAAGCGTGGCGGCTTCACGGAACACTCCTCCCAGCCTTGCGCCAACATCCTGACCGTACAGCAAACATTCCGGGTGCTTCGCCATCAATTCACGGATCGCGAAAAGCGCGCTATCCACCATTACGGTTGCCTGTTTCCCTGCTGGCGAACGCTGTCCTTTCTCTTCTGTAATCGTTGTCGGAGCGAAATCATGCAATAAAAGATCCTCTGGCCTGGGGTCTTCCGCTTTCAGCGCTTTATCGTAATCTGCCTTTACAAGCTCGCTTGCATTTGTCTCTATTTTTTGTAATTCTGCTGCGTCAACTCCTGAAACCAGCAATTGATTTTTTAAACGCGGCAGCGGATCTTTTTTTGCCGCCTCTTCCAGGTCATCGCGGTACCATTCTTTGCGTACACCTGATGTATGGTGATTAAGCAAGGGAACTTTTGCATGAATTAAAAAGGGGCGGCGTTCTTTCCGGATCAGATCAAGCACCTCATTTATGGTCTTCCATGATTTAATAAAATCAGTTCCATCAATGGTCCGCGTTTCCAGCCCTTTAAAACCTTTGGCGTATTCACTTGCATCCTGAACGCGGATCTCTTTTGCGCTGGCGGAGATGTCCCACTCATTATCCTGGATCAAATACAATATCGGTAATTTTTTGAGCACCGCCATCTGGAAAGCTTCCGCTACTTCACCTTCCGTGATCGAGGCGTCGCCAAGGGAACAAACAGCTACCGGGTTCATGCCCTTGTGATCAACTGCAATTCCATGCTTTTCCATGTACCACATTCCCATGGCAATCCCGGTTGTTGGAATAGCCTGCATTCCCGTTGCGCTGCTTTGATGCGGGATCTTTGGCATATCGTCGCGGCGAAGACTTGGATGCGCGTAATAGGTTCTCCCACCGGAGAAAGGATCATCGCGTTTGGCCAGCAATTGCAGCATTAATTCATAGGGCTGCAGACCAATACCCAGGAGAATACTGTCATCGCGGTAATAGGCGCTGAGGAAATCCTGCGGCAATAGCTGAAGGCCGAGGGCAAGCTGGATAGCTTCGTGACCGCGGGAAGTAGCATGCACATATTTTGCCGTTACTTCTTTATTCGCTTCGTAAAGCTCGGTCATGCTTTTAGCCGTACACATCAGGCCGTAAGCTTTTTTAAGTATATCTGTGGAAACTTCGTTGCTCACTGCGTCATTGGGTTTTGTTGCTGCTGCTGCCATCACTTATCCTTGGAATTATGTATTTCCAAATATGGTGAAGTTTTTTGAAAAATAAAAGGATAATGTAGCTTAAATGACAGGTTTTTCAGATTGCCAGCGCTACCGGGTCAACGGAACAATGGGAGCCTAGAAGGCGATCTATAAATGTTTCTTCTCAAAATAAACTCTCAGTTCTCTATCCTCATTAAACTTTTCAGGAAGCTTAACTGCCCCAAGAATTTTCCTGAGCCTTAAGGAAGGCACAAATTTTTTTCCTGCCTTTGAAACTGATCTACTTTTCATTTGCCGTTCAATTCTTTCTTACTGATATGCTGTTGTCAACGCGAAAAACTAAACCGCCAGACTGATCCCATTCTTATTGATGATCCCCAGCGCCTTTCCGGTAAAGGTCTGTCCGACAAAAGGAGTATTTGTGGATTTGGAGCGGATCTGCTTTTTAGTGAATTCCCATTTGTGAGTGGGGTCGAAAAGTGTAAGGTTGGCCTGCTCATTCTCTTTGATCTGCGGTATTGCCAGCCCAAGGATCCTGCGTGGATTAATTGCAAATTTTTCTATCAGCAGTTCAGAATTCATTTTTCCCGAAGTTGCAGTATTTGCAACCGCAAAAGCGGTCTCAAGAGCGACAATGCCGTCGGAGGCAAAATCAAATTCCAGGTCCTTATTTTCAGTGTCCTCAGGAGCATGATCGCTTACGATGACATCAATGGTCCCGTTCAGCAATCCCCGCTTGAGCGCTTCCAGGTCTTCTTTTCCGCGCAATGGAGGATTTACTTTGTAATTACTGTCGAAATCGGAAAGCTTTGCATCGTCGAGGAATAAATTATGCGCGGCCACTCCAGCCGTGATCTGTAAACCTTTCGCCTTGGCATGCTTAACCAGCTCTACACTTGCTTTGGTGGAAATGGTAGGCAGGTGCATTTTTCCACCGGCATATTCAAGGATCGCAATGTTCCTCTGCACCATCAGCTCTTCCGCAAGCGCAGGAATACCTTTGAGTCCCATGCGTGTGCTGGTTTCTCCCTCGTGCATTTTTCCGTCAAGCGAAATCGAGCGGTCATCGCAATGGGTAATAATAAAGCTGCCGACATTTGCTGAATATTGCAGGGCGCGCATTACCAATCCTGCGTCCTTGAGCGCTTTTTTATCATCGCTGAAAGCCACTGCCCCACTCTGCTTCATATCGTACATTTCGGCTATGTCTTTGCCCTCGTGGTTATGACTGATGCATCCTACCGGGTAAACGTCAACGATCCCATCCCTTGTTTTATTCACAACGTAATCGATCTGGGATTTGGAATGAAGAGGCGGATTAGTTCCAGGCATGAGGCATACAGCGGTAAACCCTCCCTGCGCCGCGGATCTTGTTCCACTCTCCAGGTCCTCTTTGTACTCAAAACCCGGGTCGCGGAAATTTACCTGCATGTCCAGCCAGCCCGGAGATACACAGAGATCGCCGCTTTCAATTGTTTTGTAATTCTTATCGTTTTTAATGGATGACCTGATCTCTGTGATAATCCCTTTTTCGATTAAAATGTCAACCTTCTTTCCGTTATGAGAAGAATTCGGGTCTACTACCGTAGCGGATTTGATCAGGATGTTCATTTAAGTAAACGTATTAAAAGGGTTTCAATGGCCAAAAAGCACAGCGCTAAAATTATAAAAAGTTTCCACAATTTTTTTCCACCTGAGATCTCCGCGAGACCCGCCGCGATACTCTTTTCCCCTGGCTGGATCATGCTGAAATTTTTAAATCCTGACTCATCCACCTGCTTTTTCAATTCCTCAGGAAGGTAGCACTTCAGGTTTGATTCCTTGCGCTGGTAATTAAAGGAAAGTCCCAGGAGGTTCCTTTTTTCTTCCTGCAGGAAATAATTCCCCGCCTCCTTAGCCTGGGCCCGCGTATAGAGCATGATACTGTTCTCTGTTACCTTAACTTCCGGGATAAAATCAATTTTCCCATTGCTGCTTGTAATATGAAGCGGCGTTTCCTTGTTCAGCTGCACGCCATTGATCTCCATGCCCTGGTTGCCTCCTACTTCAAGATACAGTGGCCTTGGCTGACTGCTGTTAATAGCGATTTTAATGATGGTAGGAACAAACAATGCGTGACGGGCGAAGTTATTGTAATCGTCATCGAGTGGAGAAGAGCAAACGTAGAGCTTGCCCTTATTGACATTGTACTGGCTCAGGAAAGGATCACCGTTAAGAAGCCTGATGATCACTTCCTGGTTGGAACGGGTTGCGACAGCAGTAGTATAATGCGAAAACACCCTGGGAAGATCCATGTTCTCACTTTGCTTTTCGAATACGCCGGAATACAGTCCCTGCGCGAAATTGATCTTATCCGCCTTTGTGTTAACGGTATCCTCGACTCCGAAAAGGTTTACCCTGCACTGTGCAAAAAAATTGTTGTAAGAATTAATATCGTTGTTAGCTCCGGGGAAAATGAGCAGGCTCCCTCCGTTAACGAGGAACTTCTGAAGCTCCTGGGCCAGACCGGACGTGATCACAGAAAGATCATTCAGCACGATGAAATTATTTTTAGAGAATACGGAATAATCGATCGACTTCTCCGTCATTGCCGTATAGCTGAACAGTGAGTCGGGACGCATCAGGGAAGTAAAATAGGCTTCTGACCTGTTCTGCCCGCCGTTTATTACAAGCGTAGGAATATTTTTGCTTACTGAATAAGAAAAATATAATTTATCATCGAAAGTAACCGGGTGATCATCGATCTCCAGCCTGCAATTCTGGATCCCGGTTTCTTTTACCAGGTAAGAAAGCGTCACTTCCGTCTTAGCATTTGTTTCTATGGAGAAAGAAGCAGGGGAGATCTGCTTTTCGTTGATGTATAATTTCAAAGAGGCATTTTCAATGGAGCGCTCTCCTATATTGACGATCCGGACATGAAGCTTCTGAACAATACCGGTTTGCTGTACAGGCGATTCAAACCAGCAGGTGTCGATGTAAACATTATCACTGCTATTGGGCACTAGCGGAACAAGAACAGTTGCAATGGATGTATCGCTTTTCACTTCATCCAGGTTTACATTGGAGATCTGAAAATCACTGATGATGAATGAGCGTTTGTCGGCAGCGGTTGAGCTGAGCAGCAGATCTTTTTGCCGCGTATAAACTTCTGAGAGCGTTCTGAAAACGGGGCTAACTTTCACTTCCTCCACAGCCTCGGTAAATTCTTCGCGACTGAGCAGACGCTGGTGCTTTCCCTCAAAATCATTGGTCAGCAGCTGAAAGGCGTCTGTGGCCTTAAACACTTCCGCTATTTCCTTCGCTTTACGCTTTGCATTATCGAGCAGGTAACCGCCCTTGTTCACGGCTTCCATGCTGAAGGAATTATCAATATAGATACTGATGGCTTTATTACCCTGCTTAATGGTATTGTTAGCGGCAGGAATAAACGGTTGTGCAAAGGCAAGGACAAGGCAGGCAACTGCGAGGATCCGTGCTGCAAGGATGAGCCATTGCTTGATCCTCGATTTGGATTCGCTTTCCTGCTTGATCTCTTTCAGGAATTTTACATTCGTGAAATAAACTTTTTTATACCTGCGGAAATTGAAAAGGTGAATAATGATAGGGATCGCTATCGCGAAAAGACCGAAAAGGAAACCCGGGTAGAGGAAATTCATCAAAGGTCAAAGATATTATTTTTCCCGGGCTTTATATGACATCTTATCCACAAAAGGGAAAAATCTTCTTTTTTTACGTAATTTCGGCCCTGTTATCAAATCTGATCTTTTCTTATGAATGCTGCAGTCCACGGGCTCATCAAGAACCTGAGCCTTTTGTTCCTGGTCGTTTTTACAGTCATTAACTTTTTTTTCGACCGTCTCGAAAACTGGGCGGTTCTTGCCATACAAGCCAGCCTGGGACTTCTTTACCTGGTCTTTTCCATTACAGAGATCCTTAAGACAAGGCAGACAACTGATCCCGGCGAAAAAAGGTTTTTTTACTTGACAAACGGGACACTTGCAAAAAAAGCGATCCGGATCGGCGCTTTCCTGATGGGATCTATCATTCTTTACCTGAGCGAAACATCCCTGCAAAGTCTTGCCATAGTAATCTTCATCATGCTCATCGCCGAGAGTATTGCCTTTGTGGTTCGCCTGAAACTGAAAAGCTATTTTATTTCCATAAGAGAAAAATACCTGCTGATCCGTACAGAGAAAGAAATAAAAGTGTTCGCTTCGCAGATCAGTTCCATTGAATACAGGTATGAGATCTTTCACCTTACGAAAACGGATGAACACGTTCAGCAGATCGAACTGGAGAAACTGGAAGCGGCGGAAAGAGCAAATTTCGTAAAAGAATTTATCGCCTGGTGTGAAAAACATCAATTGCCGTTTACCGATGAGGCAAAAGTGAAGCTAAGCCTTTAGAAATAAGTTCAGAATTTTTCGAAAGCGCCGAGGCCAAAAAGCGCGAAGTCGTATTTTACCGGATCATTTTTATCGAAGCTTCTCAGCACTCCTGTTATTTCCTGTACCGCCTGCCAGTCATTTTGTGTTCGGTGAAGCAGACCCAGCTTACGGCTAATGTTTCCGGTATGCACATCCAGGGGGAGACAAAGCTGTGAAGATCTTATTCTTTTCCAGAGCCCGAAATCAACTCCGCATTTATCCTTCCGCACCATCCAGCGCAGGTACATGCACAAGCGCTTTGCGCTCGATTTTGCAGACGGATCGGATACATGCTTACGGGTACGCTGCGGATGGGCTATGCCAAAAAACACTTCACGGAAACCAGAAATACTATTCCGGACATCCTCATCTTCTTTCTTCATTCCGTTTAAGAAAGCCCCTTCCAATGAGCCGTAGTTCTTGTAAATATTTTTTAAGGCCCTCAAAAAATAAACACAATCTTCTCCGTTAAAGGTTCGGTGCACAAACTTTTGAAAAGGCTTGTAGTCACTCGCGCCGGCATTCACAACAAAGTCATGCGGGGCCATGTCCATTAACTGCATGAGGCGGCTCGCATTGTTCATGATTGTTTTTCGTTGTCCCCAGGCAATCGTTGCCGCCAGAAAACCCGCGATCTCTATATCTTCCTTCTTTGTGAATAGATGAGGAATGCTGATAGGATCGGTTTCTATAAAGGAACTGTTGTTGTAGAGCGCTACTTTTTCATCCAGGAATTCTTTTATGTTTTTTTTGATCATTTATCGAATGGAAAATTAGTACAAACTACTACGAAAGAAAAAGTCCTACTCTTCCGCTTATTGATAATCCGTGAGGTCGAGCTTTTTTAATTTTGGATTTAGCTTATGCACTCCCACAACAACAAGTATGGTCATACAACCGCCGAATACGATGGATGGAACCAGTCCTACAAGTCTTGCAGCCAGTCCCGACTCAAAGCCCCCGATCTCATTGGAAGAGCCGATAAAAATATTATTTACAGCCGAAACGCGGCCGCGCATGTTTTCAGGTGTCATCAGTTGCAGAATAGAATGGCGCACAATCACGCTGATATTATCAAAGGCCCCGGCAAGAAGCAGCATGATAAAAGCCGGCCAGAAATCCGTACAAAAGGCAAAAGCAACAGTAAATAAGCCAAAAGCAATGACCGCCCAAATGAGGGCCACACCAGCTTTTTTTGAAGGCGGCTTAACAGTCATCACAACAGCCATTAACACCGCGCCCACAGCAGGAGCAGTACGCAACCATCCGAAAGCTTCAGGACCGGCATGAAGGATCTTATCATTGAACGCAGGAAGGATGGCAATAGCGCCACCAAACAGAACGGCAAAAAGATCAAGCGAGATAGCGCTCAGCAGCATTTTTGTATTGAAAACAAAATGAATCCCGGCCTTCAGGCTCTTAAAAATAGATTCTTCTTTTATTTTCTCAAGTAAAGGTTTTGGGCCGATCCGTAAAAAAGACAAAAAAGCGACGGCGAATAAGCCACAATTGATCAGGTAAGTAAGCTTTGCATTGAGCAGATCGTGGTAACCGTAGATCCAGGCCGCGAGAACCGGACCCAGAATAGACGCAATGTGCCATACCGTGCTGTTCCAGGTTGCCGAATGCGTGTACTGCCTGCGCTCCACCAATTGCGACATAAAAGAGGAAACAGAAGCCGCGAGGAAGGAACGGATAACACCGAAAAGAATAACAACAGCGAATAAAGCGTAATAGTTATAGTGCCTCACAAAAGAAAAATTGCCGAGGCAGGAAAACCAGAGCAAGCCCGAGCCGATCAGCAGAGAAAAAATTCCGGTGAGGATGATCTTCCGTCTTTCAACAGAATCCGCAACGTGACCCGAAAATAAGGAAGTCAGGATAAACGGCACCGCCTCAAATAACCCGATCATCCCAAGGATGAAAACACTTTTTCCATGCTCGTAATAGATCTGCAGGCCGATCGTGGTCATCTGCATTTGTATGGCGAGCGTCAGAAAAAACCTGCCAAGAATAAAATTCCGGAAATCTTTAAGTCTTAGAATTTCAAAGGAAGACTGCTTTTTATCATTGTCTAAAAGCATGGCGTAAAGTTAATTGTTTTTCAAGCCGTTAATATATTTGCAGTGAAAAAAGATTGTTAATTGCTATTCAAAAAAAAATGCCGGGGCACAAAAGAGAAGCCCTATCTTAGCTGTATGGAAACACTAAAACCACACTTAAACCTGAAATCACTTGCCCTTGACGACCGACCCCGTGAGAAGCTCATAGGTAAAGGCCGGCATGCCCTTTCTGATGCGGAACTGCTCGCTATCTTACTGGGTTCGGGATCAAGAAATGAAACAGCCGTTCAGCTTGCGCAGCGCATGCTGAACGAACAGCAGAATAACCTGAACAATATGGCCCAGCTTAACCTGAACGACCTGAAAAAATACAGGGGGATCGGCGAGGCAAAGGCCATTACAATTGCAGCGGCCCTGGAGCTGGGCAGAAGAAGAAAAGAAGCAGGAACTCCGGAAAAGATAAAGATCCAATCCAGCAGGGACGCTTACAATGCGCTTTCCGCAAACCTGATCGATCAGCCGCACGAAGAATTCTGGATGCTCCTGCTCAACAGGCAAAACAAAATAATCAAGCACGAATTCATCAGTCGCGGCGGAGTTTCCGGAACAATTGTAGACGCCAAACTTGTTTTTAAGCCTGCATTGGAACAAACCGCTTCGGGGATCATTCTCGCGCATAATCATCCTTCAGGTAATTTAAAACCAAGCAATGAAGACATGAGCCTCACCAAGAAATTAAAAGAAGCCGGAAAATTACTTGATATCAGTATACTTGATCACCTGATCATCAGTGATAACAGTTATTATAGCTTTGCAGACGAAGGCCTGATCTAAAACAACACCATGGAAGCGGAGACCGAAAACAACGACAAACTATTTTACACCATTGGTGAAGTAGCAGAAATGTTCAAAGTGAACGCTTCCCTGGTTCGTTTCTGGGAAAAAGAGTTCGATATTATCAAGCCGAATAAGAATAAAAAAGGAAACCGCTTATTCACAAAGAAAGATATTGAGAACTTCCGGGTCATTTATCACCTGGTGAAGGAAAAAGGATTTACGCTCCAGGGTGCAAAGGACAAGCTGAAGGCGGGTGGTCTCGAATCCGTTTCAAAGAATGCCGAAGCTGTTGAGTCGCTTAAAAAACTGAAAGAATTTTTACTGGAAATAAAAAAGGACCTTTAAGTACGCGACTTTCTCATTCTATCTTCAGGACCAATGCTTGATCCCTTTTTCACCTGTGGCAGCAGCTTTATTAGGTCACGATTTCACAAAATCTTTTCACAATTCCCCTACCTGGAACATTAGCGCTTATTTCCTGAAATTGACGGCTAAAGAATTCCATAGGCATAAAGCCATCTGTTTATTAAAAATCCCTTGTGAAAAAGTAATCCACTTATAGGAAAAACATAGGTTTGTAATTGGTAATATTACATACTATGAAAGATTTCAAACCTTTCCATACCTTACTGTTTCTGCTTTCCACCTTTGGACTGCTCGCGCTTACCGCCTTTGTTTTTCCCGCAAACGGAATTGCCATCGGTGAATTAAAACTCAATTTCCCCACCCTCTCCTCCTTTCTTTTTAAGCCTGAAACCAAAAAGCCGGATATTTCCAGGATAGTTGCCCTTGCCGATGCCGAAGACAAAATAAGCGAAGACAAGAACGACACCACTGCAGAAAAAGAAGTGGAGAAAATTGAAGCAGATTCAACAGTAAGACTGATCACCAGCATTCAATATAAAAATAACGAAAGAGGGGCCCTGGATAATTTTTTTGAATCACTGGAAAATGTAAACAAAGAAGAAAGTATCCGGATCCTTCATTACGGCGACTCGCAGATCGAGGGGGACCGCATCTCCGATTACCTGCGTTTGAAACTGCAGAACCAGTTCGGCGGATCGGGACCCGGCTTTATTTCGCCCATGCCGGTTGCGCCAAGCGTAGCGCTGAAACAAAGCTGGAGCCCTTCCTGGGAAAGATATACGATTTTCACAGGTAAGGATAAGCGCGTTAAGCACAGTAATTTTGGCGTGGGCGGAAGCTTTTGCCGCTTTACAGATTATAGAAGCATCAGCGATTCGGCTAAAATTGTAGACGCCTGGCTGAAAGTAAGCACCAACAAGAACGGAGGTCCAAAACTGGCAAATTATTCCAAAGTGAAACTGTTCTATGCAGGCGCGAAGCATAAAACACAGGTGGAATTTTATGAGAACGGAACATTAAAGGACGCAGACAGTTTGAACAACAGCGGCAACTTTAACATCAAGCAATTCTCCCTGAATCAAATGCCCAATACTTTTGAATTAAAGTTCAAAGGTAAGGACAGCCCCGATATTTTTGGCTTGTCCCTTGAAGGCAATGGCGGCGTAATGGTAGATAATTTTGGACTTCGAGGAAGCTCAGGCACTTTTTTTAACCAGATGAATCTTTCGCACCTGAAATTGTTTTATGATCATTTTAATGCAAGACTCATTATTCTTCAGTTTGGCGGCAACAGCCTTCCCTATATTAAGGACAAAACCGAATGTGACAACTTTGGAAGATACCTGCAATCGCAGATCATTTCAATTAAAAAGCTTGTGCCTGACGCAAGCATACTTGTTGTTGGCCCGGCGGACATGAGCGTAAAAGAGGGTACCGATTATGTAACGCACCCGCAACTGGAAAATCTCCGGAATGCGATACGTCTCGCCGCTTTCAATACCAACAGCGCTTTTTTCGACATGTACGATTGCATGGGCGGAAAAAACAGCATGGTGAGCTGGGTTGAAGCGGGAATTGCAGCCAAAGATTATATTCATTTCAGTTCAGGCGGCGCCAGAAAGATCGCGACCCTGCTTTACACATCTTTGATCAACGACTATAATTTATACACCAGCGGGGGCAAAAAAGCCACTCCATCCAAATAGATCCGAACCTAATGAATCTCAGGTACACCTTATATATTTTCCTTTTTTCTCTTTGCATTTCACTTACTGCGCAGAATAAAACCTATCCTTTCATTAATTACAACATGAACAAGCTGTTCCTTGCTAAGGACAGTAGCCTCATGCTTTCTTTCTACAAAAAAATAGATGAGCTGGTTCAGGGCAAGCGCAGTCGCGTTACAATTGCACATTACGGAGGATCGCATGTGCAGGCAGGCATCTGGACCGAAACCATTAAGGCAAATTTCCAGGAAATAAATAATTTCCAGGGAGGCGGATCATTTGCCTTCCCTTTTAAAATGGCAAAAACCAACAGTCCTAATTTTTACAAAAGCTTCAGCACGGGGAACTGGAAACGGTCCCGAAGTGTAAATAAGGAGCAAAACACCAGTCTTGGAATGGCAGGCATCGCGGTCGCAAGCAATGACAGCGCTGCAACTTTCGGGATCCACTTATTGGAAAACAAGAACCTGAAGAATTTTTCAACGATCAGAGTTTACCATAATTTCAACAGCAGTTTTAAATTTTATGTTTCTCCATTTATTGCGGTGAAATACATCCGTGAAGATCTGCCTGAAAAGGGATACACGCGGTTCAGCTTTCAAACACCCATCGATTCTGTAATGTTTGAAATGACAAGAATGGACACGAACCTGAGGGATTTTGTTCTTTATGGTTACAGCCTTGAAAATGACCTGCCGGGTTTTTACTTTGCGGGCATAGGTGTGAACGGAGCCTCCACTTCTTCCTACCTTCGCTGCAGTTTATTCGTTGAACAGCTTTCCACCATAAAGCCTGATCTCGTAATATTCTCATTAGGCGTAAATGATGTACAAGGCAAGAGCTTCAGCCCCGAGGAATACATTGCCAATTATGATTCACTTGTTACACTTGTAAAGAAAAGCTCACCCGATTGCGCCATCCTGTTCACCACCATCAGTGACAATTATGTTCGCAGGAAAACTCCCAATAAAAAAAGTATCACTGTCGAAAAGGCGATATATACGCTTATGGAAAAACACAATGCCGCGGTTTGGGACATGTTCGCGGTAATGGGCGGCTATAAGAGCATTTACAAATGGTACAAGGCAGGACTCGCGGCCAGGGATAAAGTTCATTTTAACGGAAAAGGTTATACCATAGTTGGCAACCTGATGTCTGAAGCGATCCTGAATAGTTACAGGGTAAACTCCAAATTAAAACATAAGAAATAAGCTTTGAATTTCAACCTGATCGAATACCTCAAAGAGATTTTTTCCTTTACAGAAGGTAAGCCGCTCATCTTTACGCAGCTTTTTTTCTGGGGCTTTTTCGCAGTTGTACTTCTTTTTTATTCGCTGGTCTATAAGCAGCTCACGCTTCGCACCATTTATCTTCTTGCGGTCAGCTTTTTCTTTTATTACAAAACCAGCGGGGTTTTTCTTATTCTTCTCGTATTCACTATTTGCAGCGATTATAACTGGGGGCGGCTTATCGCCAATGCAAGATCACAAGGATTGAAAAAACTCTTCGTTACCATCAGCGTAATTCTGAACCTGAGTCTCTTGTGTTATTTTAAATATGCGTATTTTTTTACGGAGAGCGTCAATCAGCTCGCAGGAACACACATTCATTTCTTCAATCATTTTTCGCAATTCAGCAATACTTTTTTCGGAACAGGCTTTAGCGTTGACAAGCTCATTTTACCGGTGGGGATCTCCTTTTTCACTTTTCAATCGTTGTCCTACATTATTGATATTTACCGGGGAAAAGTGCAACCCGTAAGGTCTATTTTTGATTATGGATTTTTCGTTTGCTTTTTTCCTCATCTTGTTGCAGGTCCCATTGTAAAGGCACACGATTTTCTCTACCAGGTATACCAACCTTATAAATTAAGCAGGTTGGAATTTGGAATGGCCCTGTTCTGGATCCTGAATGGGCTTGCCAAAAAAATAATGGCGGACTATATCGCGGTCAATTTCATTGATCGTATTTTTGATAACCCGACCTATTATTCAGGGGTGGAAGTGATCATGGGAATTTTTGGTTATTCCCTGCAGATCTACGCGGACTTTTCTGGCTATACGGATATCGCTATCGGCGTTGCCCTGATCCTTGGCTTTCGTTTAAAAACAAATTTCAATTCTCCCTATAAGGCAACCAGCACCAGTGAATTCTGGCAGCGCTGGCACATTTCGCTTTCCAGCTGGCTGAAAGAATATTTGTACATCCCGCTTGGCGGCAACCGCGAAGGAACCATTGGATCGTATATTGCCATTACCGTTCTCTGCATGGTGCTGATCCTGCTTAGCGGAAAGCTCTCGCTCATCTATGTTTTTATTGGAATGGCGCTCCTGTTTATCACCCTCGCCTACTTTTTCTCCGCGGTTAAACTATCCATCAATACCAATATAAATTTATTGGTAACTATGCTGCTTGGCGGTTTGTGGCATGGCTCCAGCTGGATGTTCATCATTTGGGGCGGCCTGAACGGATTGGGTCTTGTCGTTCATAAGCTCTGGCAAAAGATCAGTCCGTTCAATACGAACAACAGTTGGGGAGTAAGAGCATTTACGATCTTCTGTACCTTAAGCTTTATCAGCTTCACGCGGATCTGGTTCCGGAGCGATAACCTGGAAGTAGTGGCTCAGGTTTTCGACCGGATAGGACGACATTTCGGCGCCGATCTTTTTTTCGGGATCCTCAAAGGATACAGGGTGGTTTTAAGTGTGATCCTTCTTGGTTATCTTATCCACTGGATCCCTGAAAGCATAAAGGAGAAATACCGTCACGCTTTTGCCTCCTTACCTGTTCCGGCAATGGTAGGCGCCACCGTAGTGATCATCTTTTGCATCTATCAGGCCATGAGTTCGGATATGCAGCCTTTTATTTATTTCCAGTTTTAAAATGCACTAAATTTCCTGTTCGCTCGGAAGCGCAGAGCCACAAAGGCATTGGTCGTGAATTGCTTATTCAAGCCATTTGTGCCGCCTCTTCACACCTCACTAAATCACCTATCCACCCGAGGTATTATTTTTAACAATTCTCCAGTAATTTCTCTGCGCCTCCTGCGTCTCTGGTGTAAAAAATACGTGTCTTTCTGCATTTAAATATTTCTGTATTATCTGCAAATTATTCTATATTTGCTTTGTATTTTACAATTATGAAAGCGGACATTATTACTCAATTGGAAGGATTATTGGCTAACACCGATATCAGTGCTGTTGCTACACAGGTTAAGCACCTACAACGCGACTATGAACAGGCCTTTTCTAAGGAAATGGAAAAAGCCAAGCAGGAATTTATTGACGATGGCGGTAAAACGCGTGATTTTATCTATTCCAAAACAGCGGAAGATACAAGGATCATCGAACTGTTCGAGCAATTCAGAAAGCTGAAGAAACAGCAGGATGAAAAAATTGCGAACGAGCAGCAGAAAAACTTTGATGCAAAGCAAATGATCATTGCCGACATTAACGATCTTTCCAAAATGGAAGTGAATGTCGGGATCGCAATGAAAAAATTAAATGAGCTGCAGGCCAGGTGGAAAGAGATCGGAGCAGTATCCCCGCATAAATACAAGGAGCAGCAAAGTGAATACAGTAAGGCGGTTGAGTCTTTTTATTATAACCTCAACATTTACCGTGCGCTGCAGGAACATGACCTCAAGCGGAACTACGAACTGAAGACCGATATCCTCGCGCGCATAAAATCGCTTGAAAGCAATAAAACAATAAAAGAGGTAGAACAGCTGATCAAGACCTATCGCAACGATTGGGAGGAAACAGGTCCGGTGCCCCAGGAAAAATGGGAAGAAATGAAGACCGAATACCGGTCTGCATTGGAACTGGTATACGGAAAAATAAAAGCGCACTATAAAGCAATAGAAGAAAAAAGGGAGAACAGCCTCAGCGCCAAAAAGTCGCTCCTTGAAAAAGCAAGCGCCCTGGTAGAACAGATGCCTGGAAATGAGGAAGAGTGGAAGAAGAAAACAGATGAGCTTATCGCCCTTCAGAACGAATACAAAAGCGCTGGGCGGACGGAACAAAAAGCGGGCGATGAAGTATGGAACGCCTTTCGCGGTGTGTGCGATCTGTTTTTCGAAAAGAAGAAGGAATTCTATTCAGGAATAAAAGAAAAATACGCGGAGACTAAAAAGAAAAAGATCGAGTTGATCGAGAAAGCGGAGGCGCTGGGAGAGTCGAAGGAATGGAAGGAAACTTCCGATAAGCTGATAAAGTTGCAGGACGCCTGGAAAAAATTACCCGGAGCCGGCAATGACGAACAGAAATTATTTTTCCGTTTCCGCAAAGCCTGCAATGCTTTTTTTGAAGCCAAGCGCGCGCATTTCGAAGTACAGGACGCAGGATTTGAAAATAACCTGAAGGTAAAAGAAGAGATCCTGGCACGCATCCAGGCTTATGTACCAGCCGGGGATGACCAGGGCGACCGTGAAGCGCTCCGCAGGTTTTCGGAGGAATGGAACGCGGCAGGAATGGTCCCTTTTAAGGAAAAGCAACGTGTAAACGAAGCATTCTACCACAAGCTGGACGAGCTTTACGAAAGCCTCAACATCAACAAAGAGGAAAAGGCCCTGATCAAGTTCCGTAACAAGCTGGAACGATTTGTCCATTCAGACAATGCGGAAACCTTATTGAAAAAAGAACACGATCACCTGAAAAAGCAGATCGATGAGATCAATAGCAGCATTCGTACTTACGAAAATAACCTGGGATTCTTCAAAAGCGCTAAAGGGAAAAGCGATTTCATGATCGAAGCCGAAAACAAGATCGCTGCCGAAAAAGAAAAGATCGATGATTTTAAAAAGAAACAAAAGATCATTTCCGAAGCGCTGAACTCTTTGCAGAAAGTATAATTGAAAAGCTCCCCGGCGCTACCCTTACCCTCGTCCCATGAAAGTCTCCGGCTTTACCATTGTCCGCAACGCAGTTAAATTCGACTACCCCATTGTTGAATCCATTACTTCCATACTTTCACTATGTGATGAGTTCATTGTAAGCGTGGGCGACTGCGATGACGGAACACTTGAACTTATCCAGGGCATTAATTCTTCAAAGATCAGGATCATGCATTCCGTTTGGGACGATAAGCTGCGTGAAGGAGGACAGGTGCTCGCTCTTGAAACCAGTAAGGCTTTCGATGCCGTAGCAATGGATAGCGATTGGGCATTCTACCTGCAAGGCGATGAAGTGATCCATGAAAAATACCTCGAGGCGATCAAAGAAGGAATGGAACGCTATAAAAATGACAGAGAGGTAGAAGGGCTGCTCTTCGATTACGCACATTTCTACGGAAACTATAACTACCTGGGTAATTCCCGCAAATGGTACAGGAGAGAGATCCGGGTGATCCGGAACAATAAAGAGATCCGTTCTTATAAGGACGCGCAGGGATTCCGCATACACAACCGGAAATTAAATGTAAAAAAGATCGAGGCAGTGGTTTACCATTACGGGTGGGTGAAACCTCCAAAGGCGCAACAGGCGAAACAGCAAAGCTTTCATAAGATGTGGCACGATGATGAATGGATGAAGAAGAATATCGGTGAGGCTGAAGAATTTGATTATACAAAAATAGATTCCCTGGAAGAGTTTACAGGCAGCCATCCTGCCGTTATGGCCGAACGCGTAAAGCGCTGCAACTGGAACTTTAACTTTGATGCCGGTAAGATCAGGCTCTCCCTGAAAGATAAGCTTTTACTGAGCATAGAACACAGTACCGGATGGAAACCCGGCGAATACCGTAATTATAAGCTGATCTGAAAAGCGCATTTTGACAGGTTTGCCTGAAATGCATAATTCTTGCCAGTACTGCAACAATTACTATCGGATGTCATCTACTTCACATACAGTTTTAAGGAGCAGCCTTTTTCCAATGGCTTTTCTCCTGCTCGCCTGGTTCGTTTTTTATATTGATATTCATTACAAATTAGAGCTTCATGCATTCGGACTCGAACCGCGAACTTTAAAAGGACTGCTCGGTCTGTTCACAATGCCCTTGCTTCATGCCGATCTCAGGCATATTGTATACAATTCCATTCCCTTGTTTATTCTTGGAACATTACTTTTTTATTTCTACAGGGAAATTGCCATAAAGGTCTTTTTCATCACTTATTTCGCATGCGGCGCGCTTGTATGGCTGTTCGCACGGGGAGACTCTTCGCTGCACACTGTTCACATCGGCGCCAGCGGTTTGATCTACGGACTCTCCGGTTTCCTGTTCTTTTCCGGAATTATCCGGAAGCACAGGGCTTTATTCGGCGTTTCTCTACTTGTGACTTTCCTTTATGGCAGTGTGATCTGGGGAGTGTTCCCGGTAGAGTTCCAGCAGGCCATTCACTACATTGAAAAAAAAGAGAACATTTCCTGGGAAGGACACTTGTTCGGATTTCTATCCGGAACTGTCCTGGCCTATGCCTATAGGAAAACAGGAATACAGCA
>JBJMLS010000030.1:0-19125 GCA_045805185.1 Bacteroidia bacterium
GTAAATATTATTCAGTGCATCGCAACTTAGCTTCCTTCCCCGGGTCTGACTTCCGCTTGTATGCTTCACCCATTGAAATATACCTGCTGGATCCAGCTTCATCAGGAACATATTTCCTCCATAAAGGCTCAGAAGAGTGGTGGTGTCAAGCTTCAGGTCGCCTGTAAAACAAGCTGTAGCATATACATTTCCGATATGGTCACAACAGATTCCTACTGCAAGGTCGCTGATCCCTAAGGAATAAATTTTTCTTTCCCACTCCAGGTGATAACCAGGATCATATTTGCAGAGATTGATATTATCGTCGTATACCGAAGCCACAAAAACATTTCCAAAATCATCCTTTGCCAGGTCAATCCCACCTTCGCTGTACAGGCTGTCCATTGCCGCCCAGGTATAAACCTGCGAGGAGGCTTCCAATACAAAGAGGGCGCTTAGGATAATAAATAGTTTTTTAAGCATGATTTTTATTTAATCCTGTAAGTAAATTTTAAAATCCTGTAACAGTTTTCTTTTTTCCGGCATTTACATTTATTCACCCATCTTTTTATTTTTTTTAGTTCTTTGATTTATTGCAGAACTATCTTTTTTGTTTCAAAAATGTTTTCTCCATCACTGAGCTCAACAAAGTAAATTCCCCTGGGAACTAAGCTTACATTCAGTTGCCTGTTGAAATACGCAGAACCTGAATTATATTTTTCTGTACAGATCACTTCTCCCAGCATGTTGCGGATATTCAGTGTGATTATTCGAGGAGTGCTGAGCCTGCCGCAAACATTCAACTGTTCACAACCGGGATTGGGGTAAATAAGCCAGTCGCTTTTTTCACTGTTCAATTGAACGGTATTGGGCTGCGAAGGAAATTCCAGCTTTGTTACAAAGGATTGGTAAGTATAGATGGCGTTCAGATGAGTGTTTCCAAAAGTGACAGAATCTACAAATGATCCTGTAATGTACACGCTACCCGAATCATCTGCGATCATGGCATTATTGTAGGCAGAAGCATTATTCGCAGCATAAACAAAGTTTCCGTTCGTATCGTATTTGTAAATGAACTTGCTGTTAGTGGTGAGGTAAGAATTTCCGGCTTTGTCCACACAAAACGAAGGGCTGTAGCCCATCTTCCATCCACGAACCGCCCAGAGCACAGTGCCGCTGCTGTCGTATTTGGCCACAAAAAAATCATGATTGCTGGCATTGTTCAGGATAAAGGATCCAAAGTGTGCAGTGGGACTACCAAAGTAGCCCATGAGGTAGGCATTTCCGGAGCTGTCGATTCCAACATTGTAAGATTCATCAGAATAGTTCCATCCGCCATGCCTTACCCATATCCAATGCCCTGAGGAATCGATCTTAGCGAGGTAAGTATCTTTATAACCCCAGGAGGATACAGCGATGGAATCAAAATAAACTGTACCGTGGATGCAACCGGAGAGATAGCCATTACCTTTATCATCGGTTTTAAAACCTATATAGTGATTTGTTTGATCACCACCTGTACAACAATTCACCCAGCGGAAATCTCCATTGCTGTCATACTTTGCAACGTAATTACGAACTGTGAAATTGACAGGACTCACATATACAGTGTCAAAATAACTGTAACCATTGATCTGACCTGCGACATAGATATTATTTAATGCATCGCAACTCAGCTTCCTTCCCCGGGTCTGGCTTCCGCTCGTATGCTTCACCCATTGAAATATACCTGCTGAATCCAGCTTAAGCAGGAACATGTTTCCTCCATAAAGGCTCAGAAGAGTGGTGGTATCAAGTTTCAGGTCTCCGGTAAAACAAGCTGTCGCATATACATTTCCGATATGGTCACAACAAATCCCTATTGCAAGATCGCTGATCCCTAAGGAATATATTTTTCTTTCCCATTCCAGGTGATGACCAGGATCGTATTTGCAGAGATTGATATTATCGTCGTATACCGAGGCCACAAAAATATTCCCGAAATCATCTTTTGCCAGGTCAATCCCACCTTCGCTATACAGGCTGTCCATAGCTGCCCAGGTGTAAACCTGGGAGGAGGATTCGAGCACGATAAAACTGCTTATGAAAAGGAATAGTTTTTTAAGCATACTTAAAATTAAGCCAGATAAGGCTTTGATTCTCTTCTATTCGTTATCCGGCAGGAATTCATAGCCAGGAATGCTAAAACAAGGAGGCTTAAAAGCCCACAATATATATACGACCTGTGAAGCAGCTTAAGCATTCCGAAAGCCGGAATGTTATCCACATTAAAAAAACAAGATCATGAAAAGATTTTTTTTCATTCTGACTTTCGCGCTATTTTCCCTTTATCCTGCAATAAGCCAGGTATCGCTCATACCCATTTCCTTTTTTGCCCAGAATGCCTGGATGCCCGATACTATTGGAGACTGCGGCGCCAATTGTCATTTCGGGGGCAAGCTTGACAGCAACTGGACCAATGTTCAACAGAGCAAGGTAAAGCTCATGCGCTTCGGCGGAAAAAGCGTTGATAAGCGAAATCCCGCGGTTGAGCAATACCTGAGCATGGTAGATTCCATGCGGGCACATGATATGGAGCCAATTCTACAGGTCCCTTATTCCGACAATTTGTACGGATCTGGAAACGCTGTAGACATTGTACGATACATTAATGTAACCAATGCCCGTAATGTGAAATACTGGATCATCGGGAACGAGCCTGACAGATACGCCAACTTCAACACAGCAAGCCAGATCAGTGCCTATATCAAGGCCTTTTCCATAGCCATGCGCCGGGTAGATCCCAGTATTAAAATAATCGGGCCCGGATTGAGCTACATCACCACAAATACTTCCGATAATCAATACAAGCGCATGGATACCCTCCTGCGCTATTCCGGCCCCGACACGGTAAAGAGCATCACCGGGATAATACCTTCGGGCCATAGCGTCGCTTCCGGGAAACCCTACATCGATTATTTTTCCTACCACATGTACAATTACAAGGGCGATACTGCTGCATCGCGCCCCTGGGCGATATCGCGACTTACCGGCACCGATTCCGCAAGAATGGGCTGGCTGAAACGCAGGCTTGATCTCTGTAATGCCAATCTCGGGTGGCGGGCAAATTATCCCCTAAAACCTGTGATCACAGAAGCAAACCTCTGCTATTATGCCGCCGATACATTAACCCCGGGCGATACCCTGACTGATTTAAAAGCAAGCGGCTTCTATGCCGGTCAGCACTGGTGCGAAACCATGGCGCTGGGAATGGTAAAGGGACTGGAGTGGATCAATTTCTGGAGCGTGATGGAAGGGAATGGAGGAGGATACATGAGCAATTCATCTTCCCCAGCTAAAAAAAGCACGTACCAGCATATACAAAAAATGGGACAATGGTTCAGGGATTCTATTTTTATTGCCCATACAACCCGTTCCACCCTTAAAGCCTATGCAGCTAAAGCAGGTGGTTACATTGCTGTTCTTGTGCTGAATGAGGCGGATACTGCGACTCCCGACCAGAAATATAAGCTCTCCCTTAATAACATTAGCGGAGATACCATCGATTTTAATATGCACATTTCGGCTACTTACCGAGATACGATCAAAGCTTCCTCCTCCACTCTTTTGCTTTTCAGCTGTACCGGGAACATTGCACGAAAATACCGTTATGAGTTGGCTGATACTGCGCATCCTTTCAAGCAGGTGTGGGCGGCTTCCTCTCCGGATTCCATTCTCACTGTGGATGCCGGCCCGGACGTGATCACCGGATCTTGCTGCAACGCAAGGCTCCAGGCCTATCCCAACATTACAAGCGGAACCACCTACCACTGGTATGAGCTGGATTCAACAAGTTCCTTCAGCACATCAAACCCAACTACTGCCAATCCCGGCAATACTACTACTTATAAGGTTACAGCAACTAATGGCAGCTGCACAGCAATCGATTATTTTACGGTTGTTATCAGTGGTGATTACAGCTGCCCTGCAAATTGCGACGAGGAACAAGGGCGGCCAGGGGACAGGATGTCTGCAAGTACTAAGGCTATTTTTGGTTCTGCTTTGTTCAGCTGTGTTCCTAATCCTTTCAGCAACCGGACAAAGATCAGCTATTCCCTCGGCAGTAATTGTAAAAAAGCCTCACTGCTGATCAGCGATCCAAGAGGCAAGCTCATGGCCGAACTGTTGCTCGATCCGGCGAGTGATCATACAGAGGTAGATTGCAGTGCCTTTGAGCCCGGAATTTATTTTTACACTCTTTCCGTAAATGACAAAAAAGTAGGAACAAAAAAAATGATCGTACTCAACTAAAATTAAACAAGAAAGGAGGTTCGGCCTCCTTTTTTTACTCTTTGAACTTTTCTGAGATCACTTTTTGGAACTCCTGCTGAAGTGTTCCGTTGCTTGCCGCGATCTCCCTTCCAAAAAGAAAATTCTTTCCTCCTTTAAAATCAGTTACTTTTCCGCCTGCCTCCTGTACAATTAAAATTCCCGCGGCTACATCCCAGGCGTTCAGGTTGTATTCAAAAAAAGCATCCACTCTTCCGCAAGCGAGGTAGCAAAGATCGGTTGCCGCAGAACCGATACGGCGCACACCATGTGTGTTTTGCATGAAATAAGCAAGGGCACCCAGGTTGGGTTGAAGCCTGCTGAAATTATTTACAGGAAAACCAGTGGCAATTAAAGCGTCTTTTAAAATTTTTGTTTGCGATACCTGAATTTCTTTGCCATTCAGAAATGCTTTGCCTCCTTTATGCGCATAAAAACATTCGTCGCGGCTCACTTCGTAAACAACACCGATAATGATCTCTCCTTTGTGCTCCAGCGCAATGCTTACCGCGTAGCAGGGAATCCCATGAACAAAGTTCGTTGTTCCATCAAGCGGATCGATGATCCAGTTGTATTCTTTCTTACCTGAAGCTGTATTTTCTTCCGCGATAAAGCCTGCGTCAGGAAGCAGCGGCTTTAATCCGTCAATGATCATCTGTTCCGCTGTTTTGTCGACATAACTGACAAGATCATTTTTTCCTTTGATCTCCACACGTTTCTGATCAAAGTCTGAACGTTCCTTACGAATGAATTCACCCGCCCGCTTCGCGATCTCAATAACTTGTTTAATAATTTCGGCTGGGTCCATTTTTTTCTTCGCGCCTTCGGGCCTCTGGTGTTTAAGAGAGATTAAAATACTTCGTTGCCATTTTTTCGATCTCGCCTCCATACGCCAGCGAAGCCGTTGCAGCCGGAGAAGGAGAATTCAGTACGTGGATCGCATTTCCATTGTATTCGATCTTGAAATCATCCAGCATGTCGCCCTGCGGTCCGAGCGCCATTGCCCTCACTCCTGCCCTGCTTGCTACAATATCATCTGCTTCCAGGGAAGGAATTAATTTTTGGAGGCGCTTTAAGAAATAAGCTTTGGAAAATGCTCCGCGGTATTCATCCAGTCCGAACTTCCAGTGCTTGCCAAAGAATTTCCAGGTACCGCCAAAGGTAAATGCATCGAAAGTATCTTTAAAACTGAATGCTGTTTTGGTATAACCTTCCCTGTCAAATACGAATACCGCGTTCGGACCGCATTCCACGCCTCCGTGGATCATCCGCGTAAAATGCACACCCAGGAAAGGAAACTTTGCGTTTGGAACAGGATAGATCAGGTTCTTTACCTTCTTCATTCCTTTTTCGGTGAGGTCATAGTAATCTCCCCGGAAGCCGACAATCGCCGCATCACTTTTAATACCTTCCTTTTTTGCAATGCGGTCACTTTGCAGTCCGGCGCAGGTGATCACATAATTGGCAGAATATGTTCCGTGATCTGTGATCACATCGGTATAACCTTCGTGCTTTTCAAATGAAGTAACCTTGCGGTTCGTCAGTACCTTACTTCCGAATTTTTCCTCCAGTAATTTTACATAGGTGCGGGCCACATCCGGGTAATCAATGATCCCACAGCAGGGAACCCAGATTCCCGCTACTCCCTCGCAATAAGGCTCGATCTCTTTGATCTTCTTTGCGTCGATCAGCTCGATCCCTTCTACCCCATTAGCCTGGCCGTTGCTGAATACCTTATTCATGTGCGCCAACTCGTGCTCTTCCGTAGCAACGATCACTTTACCGCAGATATCATGTTTTATATTGTGTTCTTTTGCAAATTCCACGAGCTCACGTCTTCCGTTAACGCAGTGAATTGCCTTGTAAGAGCCGGGCTTATAATAAATTCCCGAATGAATAACGCCGGAATTATGTCCTGTCTGATGTGCAGCCACCTCTTTTTCTTTTTCAAGTACGAGGATCTTTTTGGAAGGATATTTACAATTGATCTTATATGCAGATGCGAGGCCTACTATTCCCCCGCCGACAACAATGATGTCGTATTTTTGTGCGGACATACTTATAAAAAATTTATCTTTGCGAAGATAGAAAAACAATTGGTGAGTTGGAGATTTTTTGAATTTAGAGACTATTTATTTGTCCACTATAAATCCTTTCGTTTTGAACCCAATCTTAATTCTCAAATTCTTAAATTGAAATGAAAATAATCTGCATAGGGCGCAATTACGCTGAACACGCGAAAGAGATGAAAAGTGATGTTCCAACCGAGCCCGTTTTTTTCATGAAGCCGGATACAGCGCTGCTAAAAGATGGAGAACCCTTCTATTATCCAGCTTTTACCAAGGACCTTCACCATGAAGTGGAGATCGTTTTAAAAATAAGTAAAGCCGGAAAACATATTGAAGAAAAATTCGCACACAAATACTATGAAGAAATAGGAATTGGAATTGATTTCACTGCCCGCGACCTGCAGGCAAAATGTAAGGAAAAAGGACTTCCCTGGGAAAAAGCCAAGGCATTTGACGGTTCCGCGCCGATAGGAAAATTCCTTACTAAAAAAATATTCCCTGATCTTTCCAACATTAACTTTCGTCTTACGGTAAACGGAAATGACCGTCAGCAGGGCAATACCAAAGACCTTCTTTTCAGCTTCGACAGGGTGATCGCTTATGTTTCACAATTCGTTACTTTAAAAACCGGCGATCTTATTTTCACAGGAACTCCCGAAGGCGTTTCAGCAGTTAATATAGGAGATAAGCTGGAAGCTTACCTGGAGAATGAGAAATTGCTTGAGTTTGAAGTGAAATAGCCGGAGTCCTTCATTCCCTTCCCTGAATACCTGCGCCTTCGGTACAGGAAAAGCGTTTACCTGAATTATATAAAAAATAATTTTGTCTTCGTCCACCTGCCTTTTCTTCCATCCGGAGGGGCTAAACAATAGCCAAGACCCTTATAAATAAAGGCGGTTCAATTATCGTCATAAAGCCTCAGTTCATAGAAAACCAAACTTTCTGTAACAGGCTTCGTTCAATGAGGTAGTAATTTAGTTGAACAAACAAATACTCCCTCCCATGACTAAAAAAACCATTTATATTGTTGAAGACAGCGAATTCTTTTCTCTTCTTCTTGACCAGCAATTACAGGAAACGATCACCCATAATATCATGGATTTTAAATCCGCGGAGGAGTGCATTGCACATATCCGTGAAGCCAAGGCAGAACCCGCGCTGATCATCCTTGACTACCAGCTTCCGGGAATGAATGGACTGGAAGCGCTTGAAGAAATAAAAAAGCTGAGTCCAAAAACCAGGGTTGTTATCCTTTCTTCGAGAATGGATGGAGAACTTGCCGTTGAATTGATGAAGAAGGGCGCGGATGACGTCATCAGTAAAAAACAGGGCTATGCTGAAAAGCTGATTGAGGATATAGATGAACTGGTAAAGTAAATTAATTGTGCTGATTTCTCTGTATATTTGTACAACAGATGAAGTCATTCAAAATTCCTGAATTTTACCGCAGCCCGCTTATTTCCAAGATCAAGGTATTAAGGCGCGCCAACGATCCCCGGAAAAAGGACTTTAGTCCCAGCCATCTTGATTTTGGCCCTGTACAATTTTACATTGCCCGCCATTTTGGCTTTTGCTATGGCGTTGAAAATGCCATCGAAATTTCCTTTAAGGCCCTGGATGAAAATCCCGGAAAACGTATCTTTCTCCTGAGCCAGATGATCCACAACCCTGAAGTGAACAGGGATCTTACTGAAGCAGGCGTTCGGTTCTTACAGGACACTAACGGCCAGCAACTTATTTCATTTGATACCCTTACAAAAGACGATGTTGTGATCATTCCGGCATTCGGAGTCACCCTGGAAATAGAAAAAGTACTGAATGAAAAAGGAATTGAAACAAAAAAATACAATACCACCTGTCCTTTTGTTGAGCGCGTCTGGAAAAAATCAGAAGAGATCGGGAAAAATGAATATACCATAATCATTCACGGAAAGTTCAGGCACGAGGAAACAAGAGCAACTTTCTCGCGCAGTGCGACGCACCACAAAGCTATTGTAGTAAAGGACCTCGAAGAAGCAAAGGAACTCGCGGGCTATATTACAGGGGAAAAAGATCCTGCGCATTTTCATGAAAAGTTCGCGGGAAAATTTTCGGAAGGCTTCGATCTTAACTGCGATCTTGACCGTGTCGGTGTAATTAACCAGACAACCATGCTGGCAACTGAAACCCAGGAAATAGCCGATCTTTTCAGGCAGGTAATGCTGAACAAATTCGGCGAGGCAAACATTAAGGATCATTTTGCAGATACCCGGGACACCCTTTGTTATGCTACCAATGAGAACCAGGATGCCACCTATGGCTTGCTGGAAACAGATGCTGATCTCGCAATAGTAGTAGGAGGTTACAACAGCTCCAACACTTCCCACCTTGTGGAATTACTGGAGCGAAAATTTAAAACCTATTTTATTTCTTCTGAAAAGGAAATAGAGAATAAAGAAACAATACATCATTTCGACTATCCCAATCAAAAAAGACTGACCACAACTTCTTTTCTGCCTGAAAAGAAAATAGTAAAAATCATACTTACAAGCGGCGCTTCCTGTCCTGATGCAGTTGTGGAAGGGGTACTAAAAAAAATCATTGGTTTTTATCCCGGCGCAAAACAGGAAGAAGAGGCCATTCTTCAAATTACGAGTAATTAAAATTCTTCATTCATAATGATAAGACTAAATCTCACAAAGCCCTTAGCTTTTTTTGACCTTGAAACAACAGGAATTAATGTTGGAAGCGACCGGATCGTAGAGATCTGCATCCTTCGCGCGAATACCGACAACAGCACGGAAACAAGAACCTGGCGCGTAAACCCCTGTATTCCCATCCCGGAATTTTCTTCAAAGATCCATGGGATCTATGATAAAGATATAGCTGATTGCCCCACTTTTAAAACGCTTGCCCCGCAGCTGGCCGTATTTCTCGACGGATGTGATCTGGCAGGATACAATTCCAATAAGTTTGATGTACCGGTATTGGTGGAAGAATTTCTTCGGGCGGAAGTGGACTTTGATTTAAAGAACAGGAGGCTTATTGATGTGCAGAATATTTTTCACCTCATGGAGCCGCGCAACCTGGCTGCAGCGGTTAAGTTTTACTGCAATAAGCCACTGGTGAATGCACATAGCGCCGAAGCTGATGTTATCGCAACTTACGAAGTATTCCTGGCCCAGCTGCAACGTTACGAGGATACTGAAATGGAAGATGGCAAAGGCAATTTATTCAAGCCCGTTCAAAACGATATGAATGTGCTCAGCGCCCTTACTACAAGAAGTAAAAGCGCCGATCTGGCCGGAAGGATCGTATACAATGACAAAGGCGTTGAAGTATTTGCCTTTGGTAAGCACAAGGACAAGGGCGTTGAGGAGATCTTTACCAAAGAGCCTTCTTATTATAACTGGATGATGAACGGTGACTTTCCCCTGTACACCAAAAAGATCATTACACAGATCCGTTTAAGAATGATGAGCAGCAAATAAGGAACAATTTCTCAAATCAAATTCAATCATTAACTTTGTGAGACTTGAAAAAAGGGATTACATATCTATTGTTCATGTTCCTCAGCTGCAGCGCGGCAAAAATGAAGGCTGCATTCACTGTAAGCGCCGGTCCCGATAAAACCGCTTGCCCTAATCAAAGCGTTACTATAGGAGGCAGCCCTACTGCAACAGGCGGACTTGCTCCTTACAACTATTCCTGGAGCCCTTCTACCGGACTGAGCAGCACAAGCGCGGCTAATCCTACGGTCATCATTTCTCAAACTACTACTTATACCATAAGCGTTCGCGATGCCAACGACAGTATCCGGACAGATGTAGTAACCGTTTACCTGGATGATTTCAATAAGTTCAATGCCGGGCCTGATGTCGGCTATTGCTTAGGCCAGGGCGGACCCGTACAGATCGGGGATCCTGCGAACTACGCCAATCCCAGCACTTTCAGCTGGAGTCCCGTAAATGATCTGAGCAATCCTACATCTCCCAGGCCTTATGCCACACCTACAGTTACCACGACATTTACGCTGACGATCACTTCTCCCTCTTGTGGAACAAAAACAGACGAAGTAACGGTAAACATATACAGTATTACCGCTGATGCAGGTGCGGATACTACCATATTGCAGGGACAAACCATTAGTCTGCATGCCTCTCCTGTAAATACTTCCTACAGCTATTGGTGGGGAGGAGCAGGAAGCATCAAGTACCAGCTTACACCCGCGCCCGATGTGTTCCCAGGTTCCACTACAACCTATACCTTGAGTATCGTTGACAATAACGGCTGTATTTCTTATGATACGGTCCGCGTAATTGTAACTCCAAGTGAGCAGCTGTTTTTCTATAATACCTTTTCACCGAACGGTGACGGAGACAATGACACCTGGTTTATCGGGAACATTGAAAAATTTCCAAAAAATCGCCTCGATATTTACAACCGTTATGGCCAGTTGCTCTTCAGGAAAAATGGTTATGCCGGTGAATGGGACGGTAAATATTTTGGCACCGAATTACCAGCCGGAACTTATTTCTACATTCTCGATACCAATGCTGATGCAGGCAAATACAAAGGCTCTGTAACAATAATCCGGTAATTTAACTTATTCGTTAATTTTCTTACCCTTTCCTTACATTTAACCGGCTTTAAGTTATATTTTCTTATCTTTATTCCCCCTAATTTCAGTGAACTTTTATGTCACGGATCAGACTAACTGCCGGATGCGGAACGATTTTTTTTATTGTACTGATGAGCCATTTTCGAGTGGCTCATTCTCAGACACGCGACAAGGATTCGATCATTTCAGGTTACATCAGCAATCTTACCAATACCTGGCTAAAATTTGTTCCAACTGATTTCTCTGAGCTTTTAAGCAGTTCTGCGGTTAAAGCGCCTGATCTTTTTAATTCCTCTTCTCCACAGAATAATAGCTATAAGAATTTGTTATTGCGGTCGAATTATGTGAAGCAGCGCATTTACAGGAAGGATGTAGGATTAAAGTTTACTGCCGGTTACCAGGAGAATCTGAAATCGCCTGTTGCAGATCCTGAAGACGTTGTTGTTTTTAAAAGAAAGGCGATGTTTGGAGTGGATTGGGACCTCCTCAACAATGGTTATTATGATAACCGCTTAAAAATCAAAATGCTGAGGAACGATTACAAATCGATCGAGAAAAAACAATATTACAATAGCCTTACCCATTACCAGATGCAGAATACTGAACAGCTCATTCATTATTTTAACAGTAAGAAGATTAAAGTGCTTGAGGCAAGGGAACAGCTAAACAAGGAGCAAATGTCTGTAATAGAAAAGCTCTGGTCCCTGAAGCATGTTACCAAAGACGACTACCTGAAAGCGCTGCAGAATAGAACCGATATCAGCTCACAGTACCATGTTTATAAAAATTACAACGATGCCTCGGGCCTTTTCAATACTTCAAATGCTTATGATTTTGAAGCGCCAGTACTCGATATAGATATTGCCATGCTGTTTGAACGCGCCAACATCATGTCTGTAGATTCAGCCATTTACTATGAGAACAGCAATAACCTTTACCAGGCCAGCTACCTGAAGGAGATGAGTTTGAAAGCCTACGCCCGCTATAACTATTATGATGTGTATACGCCTGGAATTTCTAACCGCAGCTTTATTTCCGTGGGAATGAACCTGGGAATGCCGCTTGCTTTTAACCGCAAGGAAAAACAGGAATATAACGCCATCCAATATGAACTGCTGAAAGAAAAGAACAAGACAGAAACAGAGGATCTGCAGTTCGTTCTGCTGAACCATTTTTATGAGTACAGGTATAAGCTAAAGCAATACGCGAACCTTCTGGAGAAACGCGATGTGTATGGTGAATTACTGAGAACCGAAAAGGTGAAACAGCAGTTGGGCGACCTAGAATTTAATCCGAATACCGCTTTGTTCATATTGGATGATTACTGGAGCAATACCATTGAGTTACTTGACCTGGAACAGGACATGTACAAGATCCTTCTTGCAATTAAGCTGAAACTGCCGGATATTCACCTTGATGAATACACCCATCCTTATGTGCCGATGCGAAGGGATACGATGATCAATTCCGGTTTCAGGGCGGTTTATATCTGGAGCGATGCCTTTAGAAATAATTCTCTTACCGTGATCAATGAATATTGCAGCCTCAATGAGTTCAGTCCCATACTTGTTTCCTACCATCCGGGAAAAGCCTACCTGCAACAGCTTAGGGAATTCATCGGAAAGAATTACACAAAAACTATTGAACTCATGATCGGAAGCAACAAGCTGTTAAATGGTGGACTCTCCTCCTATCTTGATACGCTAAAGCTGAACATGAACCTCACTTTTATAAAAGGAATTCATCTTGATCTTGAGCCGCACACGGCTCCTGATTTTAAAGAAAATAAAGAAGCAGGGTTTGCAAAATACCTCGACAGGCTAAACGAAGCGGCCCAATTTACGAAAGCGAATAAACTGAGCCTTTCTGTTTCCATTCCGCTCAATTATCCCGAGAATGTATTGAAAGCGGTATACGAAAAATGCAGCACGGTTTATTTAATGGCTTATGAAAACACCGATCCTGATTTCATAAAAAAGAAATCCGCAGAGGAAGTTGCATTGGGCAAAGAGAAAACAGTACTGGCATTGCGCGCCAAAGATTTCAAGAACAGGGTGGAAATGGATGAGCATTTCAGAAAGCTCGGATTCCGGAAAATAGCTTATCATGATCTGGACGACCTGATCAGGTTCGATAACCAGAGCATAAACAATAACCAGGAAAATAAAGATAAGTAGGGATGAAGAGTATTAACTTTCAACGCAATAAATCCCTGATAAGGATTGTGAATGAGCAGAAGATCAAAAAGCGCCGTAACTGGGACCGCCTGATCTATATTATCCTGCTTATCCTCTTCCTTGTCTTCCTGCTCTATTACCTCGCCGCAAAATTTATATACGTACATGCTTTTGGTCATGTTATCATTGAAAGCACACATATCCGGTTGACAGATGATTCCCGCATTGTCGATCTGAAAGTGAGTGAAGGCGACAGTGTTTGTACCGGTGATACGCTTTTTGCTTACGCGCTCGATGTCGACGCAGATATTAATTCAGGAAGCGGGAGCGGCTACTCTTCCCTCTCCATTGGGAGTCTAAACGGGAGCGGCGGACAAGACCTGTGGTGGCTGAAGGAGATCTACAACCTGCGTAAAAAGATCTCGATGAACAATATCGATATCACTGAAAATAATCAGCTCATCTTCAGTTACCAGAAAGAGATCAAGCGTATTTCCAATGAAGTGATATTAGATGTGTTGCCGAAGAACCGGCTTGAATATATTCAAAACGAGATCATGCGTTTGAACTCCGAGATCCTGAAATTGAAAAATGAGAATACCGAATTGTATGGACTGATCGGAACACTTGGCCCGCTTAAACCCAAATCAGGATATACTGCATCCAATGTTAAGCTGAAATCCGGCGGTACGAATAAGGCGGGATATAACTATGGCATCAATCCAAAACTTTCCTTCAGCGACGAATTGCTTACGGAAGACAAGTATTTCAGGGCGCCGATAGACGGCGTGATCACAAGGATCTTCATTCATCAATATGAAACCGCTTTGAAAAGTGAGGACATACTTACTATTCACAAGGATCATCCGGCATTCATTAAAGCTTATTTTGAGCAGGAGGACCTGAGGTATTTTAAAGTGGGAGATGAGTTTGACATTGAGTTTCCGGATGGCACCGTAAGTCGCGGAGTATTGAAGCGCTTTTACATTGCAACTTATGTATTACCTGAGGAGTTCCAGAAGAAATACGAGCCAACAACAAGAAGCATCGCAGCGGATATCTATCCCGTTAAATCAGATGAGATGATCAAATGGAGAACGTTTTATAAGATGAGTGTTGACATTTCCAAAACAAAGTTTGACTGATGGCTGGAGAGAACGGGACTGCAACCGGACATAAGATTGAATTCAGGAATAACGTACTCAATTACGACAACCAGTTATTTTACTACTTCGAAAGCTTCAGTACGCTTAAGATCGATAACCTTGTGGGGTATGATGCGATCATCCTGGATGCGCGGGATCTTGACTTCACCCGTATCATCCTTCGCAAGTTCAGGAGTCACAGCAATCCCGAGTTTTACCTTAAGCCGATCTTCCTGATCAATTATAAGGAAGTAGGCGATCCCATCATTGAGCACCTGCATGACGGGCTCATTCTTTCCTTTGATCAGATCCCGGAAACGATCAATGACATTCACCAGCTTTTCATTCGCACAACGCACCTGGATAACAGTCCTTCGAATACATTCGAGGTTCAGCTCATGAAGAAAGTACTGAACTATATGTATACCCGGGAATTGAAATCCTTTAAGCCGATCCCCGACATTACTTCTTCTATCGGCCATAGTTACCCTATACTTTCCATTAACTTCGAGCCTTATGAAGAAACAAAAGCGCTCGATGTGCTGGAATGGGCCTACAAGGAAAACCTCATCTGGCCCGACTTCTACGATCGCGTTTACCTGTGCAACAACTGCGGATCGGGGCATTTGTCCTACCGCGAGATCTGCCCTTCCTGCGATTCGTCCAATATGAAATCGGAGGATCTTGTTCACCATTTTCCCTGCGGTTTCATCGGACCGGTCTCCGATTTCAGGAACAAAGTGGACAGTGTGCTGCATTGTCCGAAATGCTCGAAGAACCTGCGCCATATTGGTGTGGATTATGACAAGCCTTCGATCATCAATCATTGCTTAAGCTGCAATGAGGTGTTCCAGGATTACATTGTAAAGGCAAAATGCGTTTATTGCAAAACCGATACCGACGTACAGTTCCTGATCTCGAAGAACCTGAGCATTTATAAGCTAACTAAGAAAGGCAGGAACGCGGCAACTTCCGGAATAGTTACTTCGGAATACGGTTCAGTTGACGATATTTTCGGCACTGTGGATCTGAAGACCTTTAATACAATGATGCATTACGAGCAGGAGCGCATCAAAACAAATCCAACGCTCAACGCTAATATAGCGGTAATTTATATTGAGAATATATTCGAGCTCCTGCGCAAGCTTGGAAAGTCGAAGGAAAAAATACTGCTTGCCGAGCTGGTTCACATCATTCGCGATAATATTACCCCTGCAGATTTTATCTGTCTTTCCAATCCTTCATTAATTAATATCTGCATCAACGATTCTCCGCAGGGCAATGCGGAGATAATCACGCAGAAAATAACGGATAAGCTCGAAGAGCTGGTATTTAATAATTTTAACCGGTTCCAATTGCTCGTGCATATAAAAACAGAAATGCTGAGCAAGGAAATAAGCTTTGAAAAACAATTGCAGGATATAACCAAGTTCCTTTCCGACCAGCATGATTGAAGCAATAGACAATTTCTTTAATTATATTTCCGCAGTTGGTCCCGGAAAGCTGATCCGCATATTCTGGTTCTTTGTTTATTTTGAGTTCGTTCGTTTCTTCGTTTTTGAGATCTCTACTTTGCTGATCTGGACCATTGGCCGCAAAACACGCAAGCTCCGCTATGAAGTTGCCAGGCAAAAATTATTCATTGACCGTCCGCTGATATCGGTTATTGTTCCCGGAAAGAACGAAGGAAAGCACATTTATAAACTGGTGACCTCGTTAAAGGAACAATCCTATACCAATATTGAATTCATTGTGATCGACGATGGCTCTGATGATGATACTGAAGCTATCTGTAAAAGCCTGCAAAAGAATGGATTTATTGATCTCTTCCTGAGGAACGATGTGCGTGGTGGCAAAGCTTCAGCGGCCAACCTGGGTTACCGTTATTCAAGAGGAAAGATCGTGGTCCATCTCGATGCGGATTGCAGTTACGATAACGACGCTATTGAAAAGATCATCATTCCTTTTTACCTGGAAGATAATATCGGCGCAGTTGGCGGGAACGTGATGGTAAGGAATTATAAGGACAGTCTTTGTGCAACTTTACAGGCAATCGAATATGCGGATACTATTTCTGTTGGAAGGATCACCTCGAGTTACCTCGGGATCTACAGGGTAGTATCAGGAGCATTTGGTGCATTTACACGGGAAGCGCTCGACCGTGTTGGCGGTTGGGATATTGGTCCTGGGCTTGACGGGGATATTACGGTGAAGCTTCGTAAACTGGGTTATAAGATCGCTTTTGAGCCGGAAGCGGTATGTTTGACCAGCGCGCCGGACACCTTTAAAAAACTCACCAAACAGCGTCTGCGCTGGGATAAATCAATTATCCGCTTCAGGGTCAGGAAGCACCGCGATGTATTTTATCCGAATGCAACTTTCCGGTTCTCGAATTTTATTTCTTCCATGGAGAATATTACCTATAACCTCTTGCTGAATGCAAAATGGTGGGTTTACATTATCGATATGAGTTTAAACTACGCTTCACAGCTCAGCTTTATTCTTCCCTTCAATATCCTTTTGTACACTGTCAACAATTACCTGAAATACCTGATATTTTCTCTTTTCCGCGTTCGCAAGAATGAATCGGTGGCCTATTTTTTACCTTATCTCCCCTGCATGGTCATCTATTTCGGTCTTTATTTAAGAATTGTAAGATCTATTGCTTATACACAGGAATTCTTTTTCAAGAAATCGTATAAGGATTCCTGGAATCCCTCAAAATCATCGCAGCATGCAAAGGAACTCGGTTTATAAAGCCGGAACATTTACAGAATGCAGTACAGGCTAACATACATACTTCTCTTTTTAAGCGCTGTTTGCTGCTCTGGTCCTCTCTTGTCACAGTCCGCGCCCAGGCCTGTGTTTTCTTTTCCTGCAGGGTATTACAGCGATTCTGTCGTGATTTCCATCACCAGTTCCCTAAACGGATCACAGATCAGGTATACACTTAACGGATCAGAGCCTACACCTGGCTCCGCCTTGTATACTTCTCCGCTTGTTATTAAAGACCGTTCCCCACAAGCTGACAACTTTTCCACTATTCCTACAAACCCTGGTTTCAATTACGTTCCCGGCTATGATACCAGCCGCTCGGACAGCAGAGGATGGCTTCCTCCATACAGCAACAGCTTTAAAGGAACTGTGCTCAAAGCAAAAATTTTCAGGAACAATTACCTTTCGGATTCTACTGCAACAGCGAGTTATTTCATTACACCTTCACTCAGCAATCGGTACGGTCTGCCCGTACTATCCCTGAGTGTTGACAGCATTGATTTTTTTTCCAATGAAAGCGGGATCTACGTCTACGGATTTGACACGGCAAGCTTTGGGAATTATTCCGCGATCGGGCCGTTAAAAAAAATACACCTCGAATTTTTTGAAACTGACGGGAGCCTGAAGATCTCTCAATACTGCGATGTGAAGGAGCATGGAAATGGCGGGAGACACGCACCACAGAAGTCACTGCAGTTGATTGCGAACGGCGCTTATGGGCATGGCAAATTCAGGTACCGTTTTTTCACCGATAAGATCACCGGCGTATTTGAGCGGATCCTCTTGCGCAACAGCGGTCACCGGCCCGATTGCACGCCCCGGGATGATCTTCACGGTGAGATCATGAAAGGACTGATGAATGAAGTACAGGATACCAGGCATTGTATTGTTTTCTTAAATGGCGAATACTGGGGAATTCAGAGCATTAAAGACATACTCAGCGATGATTACTTTTATCACAGATACAACATGCCTAAAGGCTCAGTTACCCTGCTTGGTCAAACGGGTACGCTCGACGATGGCGCTGTGAGCAGTGAACAGGCTTATGCAAGCCTTCTCGATTTTGTAAAAGCAAATGACCTGAACGTTCCTTCCAATTATGATTATGTACGTACGCAGCTGGAACCCCAAAGCTTTACCGATTTTCAATGCGCGGAAATTTATCTTGGTAATGGCGACTGGCCCAATAACAACACTAAATTCTGGAGGTACAACAGGCAAAGTAACGATACGCTGCTGAACAATTACTTTGACGGAAGGTGGAGATGGATCACTTACGATCTGGATGCGGGATTCGGCGGAGATTGCAAAACGATCAGCGCTTCCTACAATGCCTTGAAAAAAGCGGTGGATTCAACATTCTTATCGTATACCTTATTACTCAGGAATCTTATTAAGAATAATGACTACCGGAATTATTTCATTAACCGCTATGCCGATCTGCTGAATACCGCTTTTCTCCCTCAACGAATTACTTCCGCAGTTAATTCAGTTTCTTCAGAAATGTTGCCAGAAATGATGGAACATGTTACACGCTGGCGCTATCCTTCTGTTTCTTCCACACTGGCGTCGCGCGCCGGAGAGATCCCTTCCCTCACAAAATGGAACAGCATCCAGAGCGGTTTATTGGCGTATGCGCAGCTTCGTCCTTCCAAAAGCAGGATGCACTTCATCAATTATTTCTCATTAGCGGACACGGTTAAGATCACAGTGAATGTAAATGACAGCACAATGGGCAAAGTGAAGCTGAATACACTTTACCTCGATAAATGGCTGTTGCGGAACTACGCGCAGGTGTATCCCTGGACCGGAACTTATTTTAATGGCAATCCGGTGAGCCTGGAAGCTTTAGCCCGGCCGGGATATAAGCTCAAAGACTGGAACAGCGCCGGAAATACAAATACGCACCTGACCGTGAATATTAGTTCTGATACTTTGATCACGGCAGTTTTTGAAGCAGATACTGCTTTTCATGCCAAGCATTATCTTTACATCAATGAGCTTTCGGCAGCCAATAAGAGCGGAATTATTGATGAGTACAACCAGCATGATGACTGGGTAGAGCTCTACAA
>JBJMLS010000031.1:0-8208 GCA_045805185.1 Bacteroidia bacterium
CTTCTTTGGATCCTGAAGGAAGCAGTTGCAATGCGGAATCAAGATAATACGGTTTCCATTCAAATTTTTCATACTGGCTGATATAAGCCCTGGCCTTGGTCAGCTTATCCGGATCCTTCTCATTGATGGAGAACAAACCGATGAATTCTTTTATCTTTTCTTTTTCTTTCTTCGTTATTGGTTTCCGGATATAATGATCATGCACAGTGACGTGAGGAATATCAATTGATCCGGATTTAGGCATGTGACAGCCGACACAGTTCAAAAGATCAGCGGGAGCATGACCCGGAGCCGCGTTTCTTGCGGCAATTACACCTTTATCCGTACAGTCCAATTCAGATTTACCGTTGGGCCGGTGGCAATTCTTGCAGGCGTCATTGAATATTTCCCCGTTTGTTTCCCTTACGCTTACATGCGGATTATGGCAGGTGACGCAGGTCATCGCTTCTTTGTAGGGTTTTAAAGAAGTACTGTTCTTTGCCTTTTCGAAAGTTTTAATAAAGCACTGGCTCTGCTTTAATCTGTCCGCGTGCGAGGCCATGATAAATTCATCATCCGCGTTTTTGTACCGGGGCAGGAACACTGAAATATAATCGCTGAGTTTCATTCCCGGTTTAAAGTCATAAAATGATTTTCCTTCCTTCAATATGGCATTCCCCTGGAGATGGCAGCGCTGGCAAAGGTCGAATTGAAGATCGATGGAAAGCTTCGCCGGATTCACAATGGAATAATCAATAAACTTTGATGTATCTACCCGGCTTCCGCTACTGCGCTGCTGAACATGCACGCTTCCCGGGCCGTGACAGCGTTCGCAATTGATCCCGTTCGGAACTGAAGCATATTTGTTTTCCGATCCTTCTACAAAATCCGGGTACGCGTTATGACAAGTCATGCATTCCAGCCCGATCTTGCGCCTGAACCTCGAATTGTGCCCCTCCTCAAATCCAGGAGGCAAGTGCCATTCGCCCTTTTGCGTATAAAAGGTCATCGGCATCTGGTTGAAGTATCCGTTCACGCTCTGAATGTGCGAATTGGTATGTTGCCCGGAGCCGATAATGTAATCCACCCGCTCGATACGTTTGTAAACCGTGTCCCTTCCTTCCAGGCGGTATTCAAGAAATTTAAGAGAATCCTTTTGCCAGAAAGCCTTGTAATAAAAGTCAGAGAACTTATCGTAGATCACCGGATGATCAAACTTAGCGGAAGTCTTTTGAACGGAAGCCACATCAAAGGATTTCCCCATGCCGGTTTTGATGAAAGTGTTGTAAATATCCTGGTGACAGAGTTTGCAGGTGTTAATACCTACATAGTGCGCGGTATCTGAATGATTGAGGTAGCTGAGGCTATCTTTTTTCGGCTCTTCAATTTCTTTTTTTACGGTATTATTTGAGCAATTGTAAAGAATGATCAGTAAAACCGCGAGAACAGAGAGTATGTGGAATTTCCTTAGCTTCACTTTGCGAGTAATTGCAACAGCCATTCGTCTTCAAATGTGTTCTTCGCTGTACGGTTCCAGGCTTTCTTTATTCCTATCTTCTCAAATCCGTGTTTCTGAAATAAAGCAAGACTCTTTTCATTATCTGCTCCAATGTTGCAAAAAAGCTGGTTCAGGAGCAAGGTGTTGAATGCGTACCCCGACAATAATTCCAGCGCTTCCGAAGCAAAGCCATTTCCCCGGAAAGTTCCTTCCACCATGATCCCGACACCGGCGCGCTTGTGATGCGGATCAAATTCAAAAAGATCAATGCATCCCGCGGGAATGGACTTGTCTAAAGGTTCGATCACCAGGCGCAGCTGCTTCGTAGTGAAGATATCCTGGTGGGCATTTAATAAATATTGTTCCAGTACGAAACGGGAATAGGGGACAAGTGTACCGCTCACTTTCCAGATGGAGGTGTCGTTCTCCCATTTATAAAGCGTATCGATATCGCTTTGTTCAAGCGCGCGGAGACAGATGTTATTTCCTTTCAGGTGGATCATTTCCTGTTTATTCCGTTTAACTTATCATCTATGTCCTGCATGGAATAAGCTTTAATGTGAAAATGTCCGCCCCAGGTTTTTTCCATATTCAATGTGAAAGCTTCGGAGATGACCTCCTGCTCATAAAGCGCCGGGAAGAGGTGATAAAGATATTCCAGCTCTTGCTCATGCAGTGCATAATTCTCGGTAAAGAAAGTTCTGACCGGTGTAAAGCAGGTAGCTATTCCCGATTCCACCTTTTCATATTTTTCCACCTGGATCTTAAAATGTTCGTGCAGGTAATCAAGACTGAAAACAGGGTGCTGCTTTAACTTTATAAATACGGATTTTATTTTCTGTAGCTCAAGACGCTTCACCAGGGCAAGTACATTAATGTCGGTCTCCTGCCCGGTAACATTCAACGAATTGTATTTACCGTTAAAGATCATACCTACATGGGGCGGAATGCGGGAAGCGTTCACCAGCACGATCCACAGCCCCTTTTGAAGCTTGTCCGAATGGAAAACGGAGTTAATGGCAATACTGTATGTTGAAGTTTCGGTCATCAGCTGAGTCCGGCAAATTTACTGAAAAATGAATGAAAAAGCGATTAATCCGTGGAGGGGAAGTACCCGTTTAATTTGTTTTAACCTTATTTCTCGGATGAAAGCTCATGATGTTCTCGCGCAGGAAAGAATCGTCCAGGTGCGTGTAAATTTCGGTGGTGGTAATGCTCTCATGTCCCAGCATCTCCTGTATGGCGCGCAGGTCGGCCCCTCCATCGATCAGGTGCGTTGCGAAACTATGGCGGAACGTATGCGGACTGATGACTTTATTTACACCCGCTTTTTTCGCGAGATCCTTGATGAGCATAAAAATATAGATCCGTGAAAGTCCCGCACCCCGGCGGTTAAGGAACAACACGTCTTCACTTCCTTTTTTTATCGGGACGGCCGGACGAACCTGTTCGAGGTACAAACGTATGTGCTTTTTTGCAGTTTTTCCAAGAGGTACGAGTCGCTGCTTGTTTCCTTTACCAATGATCCGGATATAATCTTCTTTCAAATGCAGGTCGGAGATCTTTAAGGTGATGAGCTCGCTTACGCGCAGGCCACAGCTGTAGAGAGTTTCAAGGAGCGCAACATTTCTTTCGCCTTCCGCCTTACTGCGATCCACTGCCCCGATAAGCGCATCGATCTCCGGAACGCTGAGCACCTGGGGTAATTTTCGTTTGGTGCGCGGAGCTTCTAATAATGTTGTGGGATCGTGGCTGATCTCATTTTCCAGTAACAGGTATTTGTAAAAGCTCCGGATCCCGGAGATGATCCTGGCCTGCGAGTTGGAACCGATCCCGATCTCATTCAGCAATTTTAAAAATTCACGGAGATGCTCCAGCTTTATCTTCTGAGGAGAAAGCGCGTAAGTGGGATCAATGAAATCCCTTAATTTGTTCACATCATCGGTATAGCTTTCTACCGAATTACCGGAAAGCGAACGTTCCATCTGCAGGTGCAAACGAAAACCTTTTATGTAGGGATCCCAGGCGGACATGAAAATAAATGACTAATTAAACGGATAACGACAGGAAAATTCGCAAATTTGCTGCAGAATCCAAGCGAATGAAAGTAATAATTATCAACGGTCCGAACTTAAATCTTTTAGGAACGCGCGAAAAAGAGATCTACGGAGATGTTTCCTTTGAAAAGTACCTTGCTGTTTTAAAAGAAAAATTCAAAGGAAAGATCGAGCTTAGCTATTTCCAGAGCAATGTTGAAGGGGAATTGATCGATAAGCTGCACGAGGCCGGTCTTTCTTTTGACGGGATCATTCTGAACGCGGGAGCCTATACGCATACTTCCATCGCCATTGCGGATGCTGTTGCCGCCATCAAAACTCCTGTGATCGAAGTACACATCAGTAATATCTTTGCACGGGAAGACTACAGGCATGTTTCCTACCCCGGAAAACATTGTATGGGTTCCATAAGCGGTTTCGGACTGAAGGGCTACGATCTTGCCCTCGCTCAGTTCTTAAGCTGAGCCTTGCGTTCAAGCAGGTTGATCTTCAAGTCGCTCAGCAGGATCATTTTATCATTCTTCAATTCAATTGCTCCCTGCAGAGCTTTTATTGCTTTATCCAAAACACCTTCTTCGATCGCGCCTTCCATATTTTCAATAACCGTTGAAGCTTCAAGAGTGGTAAAATAATCACCCTCAATTGCCAGCTCCACAAAAGCTTCCAGGTGCTCGCTGAAATCCAGTCCGGACTCCCAGCAGGCGGCAACCAGTACGGATTGGTGCTCGTCATTATCGATGTGGTGAATAGCATCCAGTAGAAAGTTCTTCGCCTTTTCATCCTTGAGCAATTGCAGGGCCGCGTCTTTTTTCACACGGTCCTCTGCAGTAAGCAGCTCAACCAGGTCCTCCAGCTTTGCCTTTTTTACGGATTTAAATTCCTTGTCATTTACAATGAGTGTACTGTAATTCTCATCATCGAAGAATTTTTCGGTCTTATCCTCTTCGTTCTGATCTTCCGGGTTGGGATGCTGGTCTTTGTTCATAAGCAAATTTCGGTCTTTTTTTTAACACTAAGAATAAAGGAAAGGAAGAATTACAGATTTAACAATTTAAACATTTCAGCTTTCTCCATCTCTTTCACCTCTCCCGGTTTCATTCCAATTACATTCAGGTCTCCTATAGCGGAACGGATCAATCTTTTTGGAGAATGTCCCACCGCTGCAGCCATTTTTCGTACCTGGTGAAACTTACCTTCCGTCAAGATCATTTCCAGCCAGGTTTGCGGAAGGTCGGCTCGGAATTCATGACCACGCCCGGGGAGCCAATCCGGCTTTGGAATTTTAGTTACTTCACAGGGTTTTGTCCGGTAACTGCCTTCGCGCGGAGTAACAATATTCACCCCGGTCCGTAATGCTTCAAGACTTTCCTCACTTACTTCTTTTTCTACCTGCACAATATAGCTGCGTTTGTGTTTTCTTTCGGGAAGCAATAAGAGATCGTTCAGCTCTTTATCCGTAGTGAGCAGCAGCAGGCCTTCGCTGTTTTCATCCAGGCGTCCAACTGCATAAGTGTCTTCCGGAAAATCATGATCAAGCGCGGTCAGCAACCTTTTTTTCCGGTGGGGAGAAAAGAATTGCGAAACCATTTTGTAGGGTTTGTAACTAATAAAGTACCTGTGTTCCATAAAAACTGAAGCCCGCAAAATTAACCATAATAGGTATCATATTGGCTTCTTTTCTTATTTTTACAACTCTTGTATGAAAAAACATTACAGTATCTTTTTTCTCCTTCTCGTTTTTTGCATTAACGCTGCGGCCCAGCGCCAGGAACGACTGGATTCCCTGCTTCAGCTCATAAAAGCGCTGGACAAAAAGCCCTCCTCTTCAAAGAACGACACGGTAAAGATAAACGCGCTTAACATTCTAGGTAGAGAAGTCATCAATACAGGCGATCTTGAAAAAGCGGATTCCCTTTCACGCATAGCCTTAAAGCTGGGCGAAAAAAATAATTTCAAAAGAGGAATAGTTCGCTCACTGAACACTATCGGGATCGTTTATTTTTATAAAGGCGAGTATACGAAAGCGCTCAGTTATTACGAGAAAGCGCTGAAGCTGGCGGAGCAGCTGGGCGACAAAAGAAGCATTGCAGCCAACCTTGGTAATTTCGGAATTGTTTATGATGAGCAGGGAAGCTATCCTGAGGCCCTGGATTATTATTTCAGAGCATTGAGGATCTACGAAGAGCTGGGCGATAAAAGCGGAATTGCCAAGAACCTGGGCAATATCGGAAATGTTTACCTGAACCAGGGCGACTACGATAAAGCCCTTGAGTATTATTTCCGCTCGCTGAAACTTGCGGAAGAAGCGGGTTACAAGCAAGCCGTGGCCAATACGCTCGGAAATATCGGCGGGGCTTATTACGGAAAAAAGGAAAATGAGAAAGCCCTGGAGTATCATTTCAGGGCCCTGAAAATAAATGAGGAGATCGGTGACAGATCGGGGATCTCGCGCAATTACGGAAATATAGGCATTGCTTATGATGAGCAGGGAAATTTTCCGAGGTCACTGGAATATTACCTGAAGGCATTGCACATTAACCAGGATCTTGGTAACAAAGGAGGCGAGGAACTCACGCTTGGAAATATCGGTTCCCTTTTCATCAAGCAAAAAAAATACAGGGAAGGGGAGGACTACCTCAATAAGGCTTTGAACATCGCAAAGGAGATCGGGGATCTCGACGGGCAAAAGGAATGGCTGCAAAACTTAAGCGACCTTTATGTAAAGCAGGATAAGTGGAAACCTGCCATGGAGAAGTACAAGCAATACGTTGCCGCGCGCGATAGCATTTTTAATGAGGAGAATACAAAAAGTAGCGTCCGGGCGGAAATGAATTTCGAATTTGAAAAGATCGCCATGGCGGACAGCGTGAAGAACGCGGAAGAGCGAAAAGTAAAGGACGCGGCCATACAGGCGCAGGAAGCGCAATTGAAGCAGGAAAGAACGCAGCGTTATTCCTTATACGGCGGACTAGCGCTGGTACTTGTATTTTCTTTTTTTCTGTTCAATCGCTTTAAAGTAACGAACCGGCAGAAGAAAGAGATCGAGCACCAGAAGCTTCTGGTAGAGGAGAAGAACAAAGAAGTGATGGATTCCATCAATTACGCGAAACGCATCCAGGAAGCTTTACTGAAGGAGCAGGAACATGTCACTTCGCATTTGCCGGAACACTTTGTACTTTTTAAGCCGAAAGATATTGTCTCAGGCGATTTTTACTGGGGAATGGAAAAGCAGGAGCACTGGTACCTCTGTGTGGCGGATTGCACCGGGCATGGTGTCCCGGGCGCGTTCATGAGCATGCTTGGGATCGCGTACCTGAACGAAATAAACGGTACCGAAGACCTGCTTTCTCCTTCGGCGATCCTCGACAAGCTCAGGGAAAAGATCGTGAAAGAGTTAAAGCAAAGCGGGGAGAGTGGGGAGAGCAAGGATGGAATGGATATTTCGCTGATCCGTTTGAACTTAAAAACAAACGAGCTGGAATGGGCAGGTGCGAATAATCCCCTCTGGATCATCCGGCAGAAAACGGGAGAATCAGGCATCCTGGAAGAATTTAAACCGGACAAGCAGCCCATCGGTTTTACCATTAATGCGAAAGCTTTCAGCAATCATACTATTCCCCTTCACAGTGGAGATTCGGTTTACCTGTTCAGCGATGGTTATGCCGATCAGTTCGGAGGCGCAAAAGGAAAAAAATTCAAGTACAAACAGCTTGCGGAAACGGTGAACAGTAGCGTTAGCTTAAACATGAATGAGCAAAAACAATTGCTTGCACAGCGCTTTGAAGATTGGAAAGGAAAACTGGAGCAGGTAGATGATGTGTTGGTAATCGGAGTTCGCGTCTGAAAGACCGAAGGACTGATTACCACATCCCGCATTTGGGCGGGATCTCTAAAACAATAAACGTAATCGGAGTTCGCGTCTGAAAGACCGAAGGACTGATTACCACATCCCGCCTAAATGCGGGATCCCTGAAACAATAAACGTAATCGGTTTCGCGTCTGAAAGACCGAACGACTGATTACCACATCCCGCCTAAATGCGGGATCCCTGAAACAATAAACGTAATCGGTTTCGCGTCTGAAAGACCGAACGATTGATTACCACATCCCGCGGAAATACAAAATTTTATTTACACCAGAGACACGGAGGCGCAGAGGAAGAGTGAAAAGGAAGTGCGCGAACTGGTATTACGATGGTTTAGGGAGAGACCGGTCTTTTGGAGCCTCCTGTGTACTTACTCAATTATTCGTCATTAGCCTGCGGAGATGCATCGCAATATATTTCTCGGAAGTAATCAATGTCCTTTGTATTCTGCTTGCGTGGTGAATATTACCAAAATTTCCTTCTGATGTTCCTCAACCAGTTTTTTCTGGTTTTCAATTAAGGTTTTTTGTTTACTGGCTATTTTTTTTAGTTCGGATGTTCCGCAGCTTACCTATAACGGTTTTCAGCTAAATTTCAGTTTGGGCTTTGAAACCGCTCTCTACCGAAATGCTTCCTAACAAAGCTAAATGTTTATTAGCCATTTGCAAAGCGAAAATTAACTAATTGTCTACCGATTTTGCAAATGCCGAAGCCGAATGCCCAAATTGAATTTAGGTGCGGTTATATGCTTTAAGCGCCACATAGGTACGTCTCACTCAAGTGTCTGCTGGTTACTCTTTTTCAAACAA
>JBJMLS010000032.1:0-9231 GCA_045805185.1 Bacteroidia bacterium
GACCTTTTACGATGAAGATTCTCTTTTTGCAAGGAACGCGGAAGCTCATAACAGAAATGAACGCGTCTTTAAAAAAGCGCTCGACCTCAATGCAAAAGAAAGGTCGAGGAGATTTGAGTCGATCGACACGCATTCATCTGCTGAAAAGATCCATGAGCATATTCTCAGAAGATCTGTTTCTCTTTTTGAGCCGCGGCCCGAACTGAACCATGCCACCAACACGCTTTGCATTGTAGGGCACAGGGACACGCTGACCAAAAATCTGTTCCTCGACAGACGCGCCTTTATGAACTCTTACGATTACAGCATAGATCCGGAAGGGAAATTACTTTTCGGCATTATGAAACCACTGCCTCCCGTTTGCGGAGGGATCAACCTGGAGTATTTTTTCTCCCGCGTTGATAACCAGAAGCTGGGCGCCGGAACAAAACTCCCGCACAACGTCATGGGATTATTCGGCGTGGCCAATGGTACCGACGGCGATCTTAGGCCGGGACTTCCCAGCCAGATGATCGAGGTTCATGACCCTATCCGTCTTATGATCATTGTGGAGCACGAGCCTGAAGTAGTGCTGAAGACCATCCAGATCCTGCCTGAAACCTACGAATGGTTCATCAATGAATGGGTGCGGCTGGTAGTGATCCATCCTGTAACAAAGGAGCTTTCCCTTTTCAGGAACGGCGGCTATGTAAACTACGAGCCACTGCTGAAAAAAGTGGAAGCAGTTCCGGATGTAACTCCGCTGATCGAATCGACGCAAGATAATTTACACGTTTACGAAATAAAATAAAAAATTATGACATCCCTCATCCCCTATTTTCTTCTTGTTCCCTTATTGGGATTTTTCATCAGCCTGGCCATTCCCGCTTCAAAGGAAAAGCTGATCTCGGGCGCTGCATTCAGCATCATCGGCATTCACATGATCGGCTTCTGGGCTTTTGTTGCCTACTGGCTGTTCAATGGACACCCCGTGCTGGATGTAAGGAACGTTTCCCTTTTTAAAACTACCGGCTACGACTTTTACTTCGATTTTTATTTCGACAAGGTTTCCGCCACTTATCTTTTTGTGGGCTCTTTCCTGACCTTTCTTGTTGCCATATACAGCAGGGCCTACCTGCACAGGGAGAAAGGGTACAAGCGCTTCTTCAATACTATTTTAATGTTCTACTTCAGCCTTAATCTCGTGGTGCTATCCGGAAACCTGGAGACACTTACGGTTGGCTGGGAGATCCTGGGAATCTCTTCTTTCCTGCTGATCGCATTTTACAGGGAAAGGTATTTACCGGTGAAAAATGCGGTAAAGGTATTTTCCATTTACCGCATCGGGGATGTGGGATTGCTGCTCGCCATGTGGATGAGCCATCACCTGTGGCATGAGAATATTTCCTTTATGAAGCTGAACGATTCAATTGCTGTGCAGGAGCACCTCGAGAGTCATTACTCAATCGGGATCTTTATCTCGCTCATGCTGCTTGCAACCGCGGCGGCTAAATCCGCGCAACTACCTTTTTCTTCCTGGCTCCCAAGAGCGATGGAAGGACCAACCCCATCCAGCGCCATTTTTTATGGCTCGCTTTCCGTACACCTGGGCGCTTTCCTGCTGATGCGCACCTACGAGTTCTGGGATCACCTGCCGGCAATCCGCATCCTGATCGCCTGCCTTGGCCTGTTCACCAGCATCGTGGCAACTTTTATCGCGCGGGTGCAATCTTCAATTAAATCGCAGGTCGCTTATGCTTCCATTACGCAGATCGGGATCATCTTTATCGAGATCGCAGCCGGCTATGAAAAATTGGCGCTTTTCCATTTTGCGGGAAATGCTTTCCTGAGAACTTATCAATTATTGGTTTCCCCATCAGTTGTGAGCTACCTCATCCGCGAGCAGTTCTTTAATTTTAATCCGAAGCGGAATCCTACATTCAGCTTCCTTTCTAAAAAAATGCAATATTCGCTTTATGTGTTCTCTCTGAAAGAATGGAACCTTGGGCTGTTAATGAACAGGCTTTACTGGAACCCGCAGAAGGTGATCGGGCAGCGGCTTGAATTTCTTACGGTGAAAGGATTATTTATTTTCTTCATCCCCGCTTATATTCTCGGCCTGGTCTGCTTATACACGGAAGCTTTCATACCTCCAACGCTGCACGATTATCTTCCTGCCATGTTCGCGCTGATCGGCCTGGTGATGGTATTGAAGGCCTTTACGGAAAGAAAAAGCACCTACATGGCCTGGTTCCTCATCATCATGAGCCATTTCTGGATCACGCTGGCTATTGTTTTCAATGAACCGATAACCATGGAAGAGATCCTGTTCTACCTGAGTGGAATTGTGGTTTCCGCATTTATCGGGTTCCTTGTTCTTTTAAATCTTAAATCCCGCGAGCATGATATCAGTCTCAATCGTTTTCGCGGTCACGCCTTTGAGCATCCCTGGCTCTCGTTCATTTTTCTGGTTTCCTGTCTTGGCTTATCCGGCTTTCCGATAACTCCGACTTTTATCGGGGAGGACCTCATCTTTAGCCACATTCACGGCAACCAGCTCGGGCTCGCGCTTTTCGTTTCCCTGAGCTTTATCACGGCGGGTCTTGCGCTCATCCGCATCTACTCAAGGATCTTTCTCGGGCCGCATATTAAAACTTACCATGAGATCGCGTACAGGTCCTCATAAATTTTTGTTTAGTTAGTAGTTGTCCCAAAGAAAAACTCCGCTTAATGGCGGAGTTTTTTGTGTGTCTGTATTTTTCTTTTTCAACTACTCAGCGCTATTCAAAACGCTGAGCCTGGTGTGTTTTATAGAATAATGTTTGGCTTCGCATGCTGTCGCTAAAGCTATAGCGTAGGCTCCTGGAGCCGTAAAGATGCGTTGCTATTTCATTGTCTCGCTGAGCCATTTGTAAAACTCGCGTTGCCATACCAATGCATTCTGCTCTTTCAACACCCAGTGGTTCTCATTCGGGAAGAACAGCAATTTACTTTTTAAGCCGAGCAATTGCGCCGCCTGAAAAGCCTGCAAACCCTGCTCGATCGGAACGCGGTAATCTTTTCCGCCCTGGATGATCAACATGGGTGTGTCCCAGTTCTTCACATAATTCGCCGGGTTGAACTGGTTATAGCTTTTTTGCGCAGCGGCATTTTCTTTGTCCCAATACGGTCCGCCGATGTCCTGGTTCACAAAAAATAACTCTTCCGTTGTTCCGTACATGCTTCTCCAGTCGAAGATCCCGTCGTGGCAAATAAAGCTTTTGAATCTTTTCTCGTGGATCCCTGCAAGGAAAAGAACGGAATAACCGCCATAGCTTGCCCCAACGCATCCCCTGCGGTCCTTATCCACATACTTTTCTTTCGAAAGCTCATCAATAGAGATCAGGTAATCCTTCATGTTCTGTCCGCCGTAATCCCTGCTGATCTGCTCGTTCCACTGCACGCCATGCCCGGGCATTCCACGGCGGTTCGGCGCGACAATGATATAGCCATTCGCAGCCATCAGCTGAAAGTTCCAGCGGAAAGAATAATATTGCGTTAATGGTGTTTGCGGTCCACCCTGGCAATATAAAAGCGTAGGGTATTTTTTTTCAGGATCAAATCCCGGAGGATAGATCACCCAAACCAATAAAGGTTTTCCATCCGATGCAGTGAGGTACCTTCTTTCCACTTTGCTCAGCGTAAGCTTGCTGTAGGTTTCGTCATTCACATGGGTCAACTGCTTTAACGCGCCGCTTGCCAGATCCAGCGTATACACTTCACTCGCGTGGTTCATGTCGGTGCGTTCAACAACCAGCATGTTCCCTGCCTGGCCCACAATTCCCTTCAGATCAAAATCTCCTTTGGTAAGCTGCTTCACGCTAAGCGTCTGACCTTTTTTTACCGGAACATCCACTACATAAACCTGTACGGTTCCATCTGTCGCCGCATTGAAATAAATTTTCTTTCCGTCGTTGCTCCACTTAAAATGATCCACTGTTCCGTCCCAGTCTTTGGTCAGGTTAGTTTTTTCTCCATCCTTTAAAATAACAATGTCATTTTTATCCGATTCGAAGCCATCCGTTTTCATGCTTAAGAAAGCAAGAACGCCGGTTGAAGAATAAACAGGACCCACATCGTAACCCATCATTCCTTCGGTAAGATTGGTAGTTGTTTTTGTATCGACGTTGTAAGCGTAGATATCGGTGTTGGTGCTCACCGCGTATTCTTTCCCGTATTTTTTCTTCGTTACATAAAGCACCTGCTTGCCATCGGGACTCCAGATATAATCTTCATCGCCGCCAAAAGGCTTTTGCGGACAATCGTAAGGCTCATCCTTCATCAGGTCGATGCTATCGGTGATCTTTCCATTGTTCAGCGTATTCAGGAACACATGACCGAAAGCGCCATCTTCCCAGGTATCCCAGTGTCTTTCGTTCAGGTTATCGTAGATCATCACATCTGATTTTGGAAGATCGGGGTAATGATCGGAGCCAAAGATCTTTTTAATTTTCACCTCAGCAGAACTGATGCTTCTTTTACCATCCGCTGTCACTTTTGAATTGAGCAGCAGCGCATCCGGATCTTTTACTTCAGTTGCTGTTCCGCCTGCTACAGGAATACTGTAAAACTTTGTGGCGGCTTTCCCTTCAGCGAGGCTATATTTTTTGACCGCGTACACCACGGACTTTTGATCTTTTGAAATTCCAAGAGCGCTTACTTTACCCATCTGGATGAGCATTTCAGGGGTCATTACATTTTGAGCGGTGCAGATCCCGGCAAAGCACAAGGCAAAGACAGGCAATAAGATTTTTCTCATAAATTCTTTTTTGTTCGAAAGTAAAAATAAAAGAAAAAGCCTGAGTTTTGCGGCCAAAAGCTAAAATTCGGCCTCGTTTCGACTGAACGGGTTTTGTTAACTACGGATCAGTCTAACGCTAAGGTGAATATTATTTTTGGATGCTTTTGGGCGTGGCTCCGCATTCATTGAAGCTGTGATGCTTGGGGTGCACTTTCAATGAAGTTAGGTTGCGTGAGGGATTGCAACGGAAATCCTTTTTTGAGGAACGAAAAAAAGATTGAAGTGAAAAGCCCGACCCTGCCGAAGAATATATACTGAAAGAATATGTTCAGGCAGGGTCACGCCCAAAAAGAAAAAACTGATTTAGTCTCTTATATCGTAGCTCCTGAACTGTTCCCGAATCTTCCCTAATGCATCAATCCTATTTAAAAAACTCATCGCCCAGTTTTTGTTTGATGATCTCGGATTGTCCGCGCTGTCCCTTTCGTCCATCCTTGCCGGGTTTTCCATTGGGACTCTGTGCATAAGGTTTTCCGCCATATGCGCCTTGTCCGGCTGAACCGCCTCGTCCGGCAGCTCCGCCATCCACATTCAGTTTGAGTCTGGAACTAAACATCTCCGCACTGGGGTCGATATAAACTTTCAGGCTTCCACCGTTGCCTCCATCAGCGCCATCGCCTGCGTCTCCTCCTCTTCCGCCTTTGCAGTTATACGAAGTTGATGTAGATTGTCCGTTCCAGGTCCCACCCTGTCCGCCAGAGCCACCTGAACCGCCATTACCGCCATCGCCACCGTTGGCGAATATCGCTATCGCATCTTTGTTCAGTTCATAATAAGCAATGCTCGTATCATTTGTTGTCGTGTTGATCGATTTCAAAACGATCACTTCCCTGTCGAAATTGCTGAACTTCATTTTCTTTATGTACACTGTGATCTGCGGTCCTTCCGAGCCATTCTCCCCATGACCGCCCGAGCCTCCTTCGGTACCATCGCTGCAACCGTTATCGCTGCTGTTCCCGTAATTACCGCTTTTTCCACTATAACCCGACTGTCCCGATCCACCACTGCCTCCTTTTTTTCCTTTAAAGCCCACAGGTATTTCTTTTTTCGAAAGCAGGTCAACAACAAAGCTGGTATCAATTCCCGCTTTTCCTTTGTAGATCGCTTTGAACGTTAACTTTCCTCCCGGGCATTTTTCCAGGCGCTTGTCCACTTTTAATTTTCCACTTGTATCCACACTTCCTCCCTGGATCACAAAATTAAAATCCGTCCAGGGAACCATTTCGCCGCCGCCCTCATACGGATATTTTGTGCCAGTTGAATCCGTAATGGTAAGGATCAGTTTCAGCGCGCGCACACTCCCGAAGGTCAGCGATTCCGGCTCATCATAAACTATTCCCAGTCCGCTCGCTTTTGATGGCGAAAAACGTTTTTTTGCTATGGCCTCCTTCTTCGCTACTTTGTTCTTTTTTATTTTATCGCTCGCGGCGCTTGCCCCTACAATGAGCAAGCCGCAGGAGGAAAAGAGCATGCTTAGTAAAAGGAGGAGCGCTGTATTTTTAGCTGCGCCGGAAAAATTTGTTTTGAAAAGCTGTTTCATAAAAGAAAATTAGATTGGGTTAATGCTTCAGCAAAGTAGAGATTATCATTGCTCACACTTTCATTCAGGGATAAGTGCGTGTGTTTATTTTGCAAGTGCCACTTTTTTGGTGAAAAGTGTTTTGTTGTGAGTGACTGCAGATAGATTTGAATATAGTTGAGTTGGTGGTTGGTGGTTGGGGATTAGAGAGTGAATAGATCAAAAGGAAAGAAGAAAAATATATTTCGGGAGAAGTGAATTAAGAAATAAAAAAGAGAGGAACCTGTTACGGCATATAGTTTTTATTTTTGGACGTGACCCTGCGTAAAAACATTCTTTTCAATGTCTTCCGGGGCAGGGTCGGGCTTTTCACTTCAAGTCCTCGCCTTGTGCCTCGGCTGCGGGCTTTCCGCTGCAATCCCTCACGCGGGGATTAAGGTCGCTTAGAAAAATATCCTGGAAACTATATTCTTAACAGAGGGAAGTTGTGTCCATTCTTCCTCTTTTCAGGGTATTTTAACACTGAAAGTCAATGCCTTATAAAAATATGAGCTTTTATTTTGCAGATTAGAAAAGGCCTGTTATATTTGCAGTCCCAAAAACAAACGTTCTTAATTTTAATGGGAGTTTAGCTCAGTTGGTTCAGAGCATCTGCCTTACAAGCAGAGGGTCGGGGGTTCGAATCCCTCAACTCCCACGATTGAATGTAAAAGATCCCGGTGCAAAGCACCGGGATTTTGTTTTTATACTGTAAGCGTCAAAGCTCTGCTTTTGTAAGCGCACAGAATAAAAACAAAATGGGACGCGACAGCGGACCCTTTTACATTTACAAATTTGGGTCAGGGGATCAACGGAGTTAATCCCTCAACTCCCACGATTGAATGTGAATCCCTTCCGCTATGCGGAAGGGATTACTTTTTTTCTGTAAGCGTCGAACGCCTGGTTTCGTAAGCGCACAGGAAAAAAGAAATAAGGCTGCGGTAGCAGAGCATTCACATTTGCAGATCGGGGTCAAGGGATCAACGGAGTTAGTCCCTCAACTACCATTATCCCCTTATCATAGTCTTTACGATAGATTCCAATAATCTTATTCACATGGTCGTGTCCAAGAGCTTACTTAACTCAATAAATAAGGATTCCGGACCTCATTTATTAAGATTAAGCTCAATTTGTCAGCAAACAACTTTTAATAATCAGTTCTTTTATATATTTTTAATATGTAATTATGTAATAGGAAACTTATGCCTCACATTTATCTATGACAATCGATCTAGGAACTAAGCTAACTTCTATCAACTTTGATATATTTATTAAAGAAAATTGGAATAATTCAATTGCATCCGAAACAAAGGCAATTGATTTCAGTTTCAAGAGACTTGAGTGGATTGGCTATGAGCAACTGACCTTTATTATTGGTTGGATCGATAGATTAGTTGCTGCAAAAAAAACTGTAAACGTCTATTTGCAAGAATCGTCTGACATTGCAAATAACACTGAAGTGTTCAATAAACGTGAGAAATGTCTGAAAATGCTGTTGGTAGATTGGAGATTTCAAAGTCTTTGCAAAAACGCGACTTTCATTGGTGGAGGGATTAATCCCAAGGGAAATAATATCTCGAAAAACATTCCATTTGAACATATCCCTACTATCGATTATAACCTAAATACGTTTGAAGAAGATTTTAAATCTCAATATGACAAACATCTTAGTAGTTTTAAATCGTATTCAGAAAATGAATTTAGGGCAAATACGGACTTAAGCTATTTTGACAATCACTACCTTAATTATTCTATAATAAAAGAGCTTTATTCGAATGTTTGCCAACACGCATATCAAAGTGATCAGTTTGACAGCAAATGCTATATTTCTTTGTCACATAGCAAAAAAATAGGTTCCGATTATCAAGGTCAATATCTTCAAAGGTTATTGGCAGCAAGATACTCCGAACGGCCACCTGAAGAAAAAAACTATTTTATCAATCTAAAAGGTGAATACTCAAATAGGTCATATCTAGAATTCACCTTTTTGGATTTTGGCGAAGGAATCGCTAGCACTTTGAAAAATAAATACAACAGTGTGAGTCTTGAAAATATCAGCCCAAAGTTAGCGCCAGCACATAGTAACCAAAACCTAGAAACTAGGGTTCTGGAATACTCTTTTTTACTTTTTAGTAGTAAATATGAATTTTCTGAAGATCTTAGGATTCACGACTATATTCCCCGGGGATTGTACATAATAAAAGATATTGTAAAAAGATACAATGGCCTTTTGATAGCACGAAGCAAAAAGGGAAAAGTTGTATTTGATTTTAGTAAATCCCAAGTTGGTGATTTAGGTTCTAATGTTAGGTATAGGTCGAATGACTTCGACGAACAGATATGTAACTTCCCAGGAACATCCATTTCAATAATCCTACCAACAAAAAATGCTGAGCGCAAGGAGAATACAGACTACAGATCAAATATTAGTTCAAATCCTGAATTTGAGTTTGTAAACATTCTTAAGCTCTATTCGAAATTCAACAAACACATTATTGCAGAGTCTCAAAAAGAATTTGAAAAACGATTCTACGAGGACTTTTTCAACAGCTTATGTAATACGCTCGGAGACTATAATAATCGAAATGAACATATATTAGTTTGTTTTGATTTTGCTGGAGTATCTCATCAAAATACAAGGTTTTACAGTAAACTTATTTATTTCCTTTCGTATAGCCCGCTGATAAATGAAAAAGTAAATGCTATAATGTTTAATGTTCTTGACAAAGGAATCAAGATAGCTCAAGTAGAATTGGAACAACAATCTCAGTCCGTTGGTTTTTTTCCTCATGTAATTCCATGTATACATCCCGATTTAGAAGTTTCTTGGATAGGAATTCACGAGAACCTACTA
>JBJMLS010000033.1:0-18377 GCA_045805185.1 Bacteroidia bacterium
CATCGGCATTTGGATCAAACGCTTGAATGTATCATTCCTGAGCCCCCTGAGCATATTTTCAGTAACCTGGGCAAACATGTATACTCTTCCGAAAGAGAATAATCCCTGTATTACCAATACCAGCAATAGTACTTTACCGACATGAACGAGCTTTTCTGTAAATTCCGCAGGTGTTGTTTTTCCTGTTTCCCCGAAGAGACTGATCATTTCACCCGAAATAAGCGGGAAAACAAGCCCGACAGCGGCGGTACCGGCAAGGAAGAACATACCCAATGCAAATTTCCATTTGTTCTGTTGCAGGTATTTGAACAACCTGAGCGATTTTTTCAGGTTCTCCTTGCTGAGTCTTGCTTTTGGCAATTCCTCATCACTATTTCCTCCGCGATTCCGCTTAGCCATAAAAAAAATTTAGGCAAAGTTAGACTTTTATGCTTTGCTTGCAGAATAGAGTCGGTTAGACGTCTGAATCAGGCGGTGAGCCGGCTCCAAAGCCGTTTCCAACATCTTGAAATTATCTAAATAATTGAAAATAAGCGATTTTTATAAAAAAGTTTGCCAGTTCTGAAAAAGACTATATCTTTGCATTCCGTTTTTAAAAAGACGATTGATTTAACCGAATTTTATAATACCGATATACTATGAAACGTACATTCCAACCATCGCAGCGCAAAAGAAGAAACAAACATGGTTTCCGTGAGAGAATGGCTTCCGCTAATGGACGTCGTGTTTTAGCAGGACGCCGTGCAAGGGGACGCAAGAAATTAACTGTATCTGACGAGAAGCAACACAAGCGTCAGTAATCATAATTAATTCACGATCTTTTACTAAAGCTATCCGTTAACGGGTAGCTTTTTTATTTTTTAACCCAAATTACACAGCAGAAGGCGAAGTATGAGCCGCACGATCAGTAATTTCTGATTTGCCCCCAAAAAACATAATTTGGGATAAAAGTGAATTCCGTTTGAAATTTTCAATAAATTAGATTACTGAATTTAGTAGTAATTAAACAAGATACGATGCGGAGATATTACTTTTCAATTGCACTTTTCCTTTTTGCCATTTTCGGAACCTTTGCCCAGGGAACTCAATCTTCCATACAGGAACAAAAAGACCATTACGGTAAGCTGGGCGCTTTAAGCGATAAGGAATGGGATAAGCTGAACGGCAGGGAGGATGTTCACCATGCGTCTGAAGCCAGATCTCAAACCTGCACACTCAACAAAAGGGTTTTCGGATGGCATCCCTACTGGAACGGCAGCACCTATACGAATTACCAGTGGAACCTGCTCAGCGATATGTGTTATTTTGATTACACGGTCGATCCGAATACAGGGAACAATACCAACGCATCTTTTGCCTGGAGCAGCAGCGCAGCGGTAACTGCAGCGATCAATAACGGTACGAATGCGCATTTCTGCGCCACACTGTTCAGCAGTCATACTACCTTCCTGGCCAGTTCAACGGCTCAGCAAACTTTCATTACAAATGTGATTTCATTGCTCAACAGTCGCGGAGGCAAAGGAGTGAACATTGACTTTGAAGGAATGGGCGCTTCGCACAAAACCGCTTTTACGGCATTCATGCAAAATCTCTGCACACAGGTACATGCCGCTAATCCGAATTATGAAGTAAGCATTTGCCTTTACGCTGTAGATTGGAGCACTGTGTTTGATATGCCCAATCTTAATCCTTTCGTGGACTTTTTCACGATCATGGGATACGATTATTATTACGGTGGAAGTACAACTGCCGGCCCGGAAGCTCCATTGTATAATTTCCAGACGGGATACAATTATACCCTGGCTAAATCTATCACGTATTATATAAAGGCAGGCGCTACTCCGTCGAAGCTCATCCTGGGTTTGCCCTATTATGGTCGCGAATGGGAAACAACAGCGGCCACGGCGCCTTCTTCAACAACAGGCGGATTTACTGCTACACGTACCTACGCGGTGGTAAGGAACAATGCTTCCGGTTATTATCCTGCAGCAAACAAGAACTGGGATGCGAACAGCTTCAATCCTTTTTATGCTTTCCAGGTAGCTGGTGCATGGCGGCAAACATGGATCGATGATGCATACAGCATGCGTAAAAAATTCGACCTTGTCAACGAACGCGGCATTGGAGGCATCGGGATCTGGGCCCTGGGTTATGATGATGGTTATACTGATTACTGGAACGCGATCCAGGATAAATTCTCCACCTGCGCCCTTGTTGCTTGTCAGGACACGATATACGACATGGGAGGCCCGGCGCGAACTTATTATGACAATGAAAGCTATACGTATACCATTGCGCCCGCAGGGGCCAGCAGCGTCAATCTTAATTTCAGTCAGTTCGACCTGGAGCCGAATTTTGATTCATTGTGGCTCTATGATGGCGCATCTGCTTCGTCAACACTGATAGGGAAATACACAGGTTTGAACAGTCCGGGTTCAGTTACTTCTACAGGGCCGGCGATCACTGTCAGGTTCAAGTCGGATGGGGCGACTGTGAAGCCGGGATTCAGCGCGGTATGGACCTGTTTGTCCGATAATATCCAGCCAACAACCCAGGTAAGCGCGCCGGCGGGATGGATCACTCAAAATTTTACCGCAAATTTTACAGATGCGGATAATGTGAATGGATCGGGGATCGAAAAGAGCTTTTACCAGGTATTGGAATATACCGGAACAGAATGGCGGGCGAATAATCAGCGCGGCTTCTTCAGTGATAATTTTGATGTTGCGATTCATCCTGACTGGACCAGTATGACCGGTACCTGGGCCATTAATGGGGCCTATCTCGAGCAGAATGACCAATCGTTGAGCAACACCAATATCTATGCGCCCTGCAATCAAATGCTCAGTAACCGTTATTTGTACAACTGGCAGGGAAAAATTGATGGGACCGGAACCAACCGCCGTGCAGGTTTTCATTTTTTCTGCGACAGCGCGAGCACAGCCAACAGGTACAATTCTTATTTTGTCTGGTACCGCTTGGATCAAAGTACTGTGGAGCTTTACAAGGTAGTGAACGATGTATTCACGCTGGTGAATTCTGCTCCCTATACCTATACAGCAAATACATTCTATGATTTTAAGGTTACTTTCGATCGGATCAGCGGTGAAGTAAAATTATGGATCAATAATGCTTTTGTACTTGCCTGGACCGATGCGACGCCTCACGTATCGGGGAAATACATCTCATTCAGGAACGGGAATTCCATCTATACCGTAAATGATCTTAAAGTATACCGGAGTCGCGCTTCAAGTGTGAACGTAAGCGTAGGAAGCGCGAATACGAATGATATCCGTTATGAAAATACTTCTCCATCAACACCTGCTGCAAGGATCAAATCGATCACCAAGGATGTCGCCAATAATCTTTCCGTGATCAGTTCCCAGGATCTGAATATTGACTGGACAGTTCCCGTATTTACTTCAACCATCAATGATGGGATCGCTGCAGACCTGGATACAACCTATAGCAATACGCAGCTTTCTGCAAACTGGACAGCGGCGATCGATACCAACTCCGCAATTGCCAGGTATTGGTACGCTATCGGTTCTGCCCCCGGACTCACAGATCTTGTTAGCTGGACAAATAACCTGCTTGCAACGAGTGTGACCGCAACGGGATTAAGTCTTGCTTACAATCAATATTATTATGTAGCCGTAAAGGCGGAAGACGGAGCCGGGCTCGCATGCGATTCGCTGGTAAGTGATGGGATCCTTGTGTTGCAGCCCCTCGGCGTTTCCTTGAATGGAAGTGAGGACGTATTTACAATTTATCCCAACCCTGCAAATGACCTGCTTTATATTGTGGCCGCCGCTAAGCCGGGAGAGTCTTTTGCAATTAAAATTTATAATAGTTTAGGCGAGATCGTTCTCTTTGAGCCATCATCATCAAAAACAGTTATCGATATCTCGGCGTATCCGAATGCAGTATATACGATTGAGCTCAGAATTGGAAACCGGCGGGCAATAAAAAGGTTCATTAAGAATTAGTATGCCAAAGATCCTTTTTATTGCCGCGCATCGTCCCAACCGCTCTCCCAGCCAACGTTACCGCTTTGAACAGTATTTTGATCACCTTCGTGAAAGCGGCTATGAATGCAGGCTCTCTTATGTGATCAATGAAAGTGATGATTTGTATTTTTATGGCCAGGGTCATGCTTTCCGGAAAATGCTGATCTTATTACGGTCCGTTCTTATACGCATTGGTGACTGGTGGGATTACAACAAATACGATATTGTTTTTGTGCAGCGTGAGGCGCTAATGATCGGCTCTACCTTTTTTGAGCGAAGAATTAAAAAAAGCAAAGCTAAATTTGTTTTTGATTTTGATGATTCCATCTGGCTGATGGATACCTCAGAAGGCAATAAAAAATATGAATGGCTGAAGAATCCGGAGAAGACCGTTACTAACATTCGCCTCGCCGATCTTGTTTTCGCCGGTAATGCCTACCTGGCAAATTATGCGAGGCATGCAAACAGGAATGTGAAGATAGTTCCAACAACTATAGATACTGAGTTGCACAAGCCTGATCACTCAACACGCAATAAGGAAAAACTGGTTATCGGCTGGAGCGGCAGTATTACTACCATTAAGCATTTCGAGTACGCGTCCACTTTCTTAAAAGAGATCCAGGAGAAATACAAAGGAAGAGTTGAATTTAAAGTGATGGGTGACGAAACGTATATGAATAAAGAATTGGGAATACAGGGCATCAAATGGAACGCGGAAACGGAAGTACAGGTATTGAATACATTTGATATCGGTATTATGCCCTTGCCGGATGACGAATGGGCGAAGGGTAAATGCGGACTGAAGGGATTATCTTATATGGCGCTGGAGATCCCCACGATCATGTCGCCGATTGGCGTTAATACCGAGATCATCAGCCAGGGAGAGAACGGCTTCCTTGCAACAACGACAGAAGAATGGGTGGAATATATTTCGCGCCTGATCGAATCAAAAGAACTGAGAGAAAGTATGGGAAGAGCCGCCAGGAAAACGGTGATCGAAAAGTATTCTGTTCTTTCTCAAAAGCAGCATTATGTCCAATTATTTAATGAGCTGCTTTCCTGAAAAGGTATTAATTCTGTTCCAGTTGCTGGTAAAGATCAACCAGGATCTCATTTGTTTTTAATCTCCCGTTTTGAATATGAATGATCCTGTTTCCGTAATCGATGAACTTTAAACCCATCATTTTATTCTCCTTGTCAAAATAAAAATGCCGGAAATTGCTTACTGTCTTTTCCGGGAAGCCCGAGAAAATATAGACCTGTTCATTCCTGCTCAAGGAAAGCTTATTCCCATCCAATCGCATGCAGTTCTGGCACTGGTTCCCGGGAATAAAAACATAAATATTACTATCCGAAGGTTCAACACCGAAGGACTGCGTATAATTTTTGAATTCTTCAAATTCCTTATCCTTTTCTGTCTGGCAGGACAATAACAGGAGGGAACTAAAAATTATAAATATAAAATTTTGTAGTGTCATAAGTGTTTTTGTTTTTAAAAACCGGCATGGCTAAGCCTTTCCCCGGATAAAAAAAGAAATTGGCAGGTTCAAAATAACGTTTTTCAAACTTTACATTTAAAACAGTGGCAAATTGCTTATCCAGGATTAACGCTCCTCCATGCTGATTCTCAAAGGGTACTGCCTTAGTTTTGTCTTTATTCTCCGCAGGTAACTTAGAGATAATAATATAATGTTCTGTGAGCTCATTAAAATAAACTGCTTCATACCTGAAGCTAGCTAGTTCATATTTGGTATTATAACCCATATCTCCGATGTTTTTTGGATCATAATTATTGGATACTTTGAAATCCTTATTGTTTAATGGGATCTTCTTTTCGTTTCTTGTGATCCTGTTGTAAGTATAAAGTGTATCATAACCGGGGTAAATAAGAGCAACGGTATTATTGCCATAACAGTATGCAGGCCATGGGTACCTTATTTTTTTGAGTCCTGAAGGCTTGGTAAAAAAACTATGAGCATTGGTCATCGAATCGCCTTTTAAAATGAACTCCATCATGGATGGTTCTTTGAACCAGGTATAATAACCGTCTAACTCTTTATAGCTTGGGGAACCAATAATGGTGTCTCCCAGTATGATTAAGGGTTTTGAATTGTAACTGAAAAAGCAATAATTGTTTTTAAGAAAAGGAAGAAGGCCGGTGAGATTAATAGTGTCCGAAATAAGAAAGTTTTCGTTGTATTTAAAAATTGTCCCTCCTTCGTTAATCGAATAGCAAGCATTATCTCTATCGCAAAAAAAACATGGTAGATATCCCTTTGGTAGGATCTTGATCCGGCTTTTCCAATTAAAAACGGCATTTTTATTATTTACATAGTAATTCACTTCGTGACTTTGCATATCCAGGCTTCTGAAAGTGCTGTCGTTTATTTTTTTGAAGTTAAGGAATTCAGAAAGGGACTGTATGCCCTGAATTTGAAAAGAATCGACGGCTGATTTCTCTGCATTAGCGGGCATGCTCATCTCTAATTCTTTACAACCGAATGCCAAATGAAGAGAAATAAAAAACAATATCTTATTCATGACAGCATACATTAGCCAGCATATTTATGATCAACTTTGGTTAAAAATATTAAAAAGAACGATTACACAGCTATTTAACAAGCCGTTTTTTCAGTATTCAAAGCTTAGAAATTGTAAATGTAGAATTGAGTGCTTTCATAACCTTTTGGATTATACAATGGCATCGCCAAGCCCTTGCCCGGATATATAAAATAGTTGGAAAAGTCTAAATAGCTTCTTTCAAATCGAAAATGGCCGAGGGTATTAAACTTCTTGTCAAGTACAAGCGCATAATTAGGCTGATCATCAAACGTAAGTGCCTTGTCTTTGTCTTTAGACTCCGCTGGAATTACATATATTAGTACGTAATGTTGCGTAGCGTCATTGTAAAAGATCGAATTGTACCTGAAGTTGGCCAATGCGTATTTTGTCTGATAGCTTGGGCGCTCCGTAGCACTCAGCTTTTCCGAATCGGATATTTCAGGAAGTCTGTAATTCGCATTGTCCAGCGCGATCTTCTTTTCTTCGCCCGTTTGCCTGTTATAAGTATATACTGTGTCAAAAGGAGCGTATATGGCTACCAGGGTATTATCGACATAGCAATAGCTTGGCCAGGGCTGCATATAATCTTTTAGGTTAGCCGGCTTCCTCATAAAGCATTTTACTTTAGGAGGTAAGTTACCTGTTTGAACATATTCCATCATCGCGAATTCTTTTGTCCATAATAGGAAATCATTGGCGTTCTTATGCACGATTGCACTAATGATTGTATCTCCATGTTTAATAAGAGGTGAATAATTGTAATTGAAGAATTTAAACTCACTTTTAAGATAAGGGAGCAAATACTGCGGGTTTAGTGTATCAATAAGCTCGAGCTCTTTATTGTACTTGTAGATGGGGCCATTTATATCAAGGGTATAATAGATTCCTTCCTGGTCAGTGAAAAAACCGGGCAAATAATGCCTGGGTTTAACTTCCAGATGGGTTTTTCTCTCAAAGGATGATGAGCCCTGTTTTTTTATATAATAGTTGAATTCGGCATTCTGCATATCAAAGCCAAGTAAGGTACTGTCATTCAAACGCCTGAAGGTTAGAAATTCCGATAAGGATTGTACGTTATTTATTTGAAAAGAGTCAGCAATTACGGACTCAGCAACAATCGGGTTTACACTTCCTGGCTTTGTGCAACGGACCAGGAAAAAACAAATAATCAGCAAACTAAGCTCTTTCATGTTTTTTATTTAAAAAGCAACAGGAATGGAAATTCCTGTTGCTTATGTATTACTTATTCTGTCAGGTACTCGGCCTGAATAGCAAAATCAGCATTTGAATCTGTTACAGGATAAGTTCGTCCGAAGATGTAGCTGACCTTTGTCCCGGTTATATTACCTTGCGTCATGTAGTAATGATTGGAAAGCAAAGAATCCTCATACGCTTGGGGAATTTCGCTAAGGATGTCTACAATACCTTCATCCGGATCAGAGAACGCTGCCGTGACTCTGTTAGGGTTGCTATTGTCACAATAGCTATCAATAATTACTTTCGCGCTTGCTGTAATAATTACTTCCGGAAGTACAGTGCAATCCTGTGGCCAGCCATTGCACCATCCTTTAGAAGGACCGTTTCTCACATAGCTGGAATTTGGCCCGGTTGGTTTTTCTTTTGCAGCTATACTAAGGGAATTTGCATTTGGATTCCCGCTAATCGTGTTTTCCTTCTTGCTGCACGCGATCAGGAAACCCGCAGCGAATAAACATAAAGTGAGTTTTTTCATTTTTTTAAGTTTTAATCAGCCTTACTCTCTTATTAATGGGATTTTCAGGTTTAACTCCCCGAAAACAACCAAATCCACTTTCAGCTAATTATCCCCGGAAGATAACTGTCTTTTTAGGACTTAAATTGTCTTACAGGAACAAATCTATTAAAAATGATTACAAAATTAGTACTATTAATAATAATAATGTCAATAAACTGAAGATCAAGTCAAAAACTTTTAATCTTAAGTTTTCTAAAAGCTGTTTTATTTTTAAGGTTTTTTTGCTCTGCGGCTTCATAAACTGTAACTGCCAAATTTTCCTGTATAGGCCTAGTGGCAATATATTTGACTATCTTTGCCGTGCAGAAAAACTGCGCTAATTGTCTTTTAAATGAAGCGTATAACTAAATTGTTCAAAAACATGAATAAGTCTGAAAATGAAGTAGTAAACGAGAATACGAGCGAAGAGAACGGGGAAAATAAGGAGTCGGGTGCCGGTATGAATGAAAAGGACGCTGAAAAAACGGCAGAGAACAGTGTTAAGGCATTGGAGGCTAAATTGGCTGAGCAGAATGAAAAATACCTAAGGCTGTATTCCGAATTTGATAATTTCCGTAAACGCACCACAAAGGAACGCATAGAGCTTATTAAGACAGCCGGCGAAGATATATTCAAAGCTTTTCTTCCGGTTATTGATGATTTTGAGCGTGCCATTAAAGCAAATGAAACCGCTACGGACCTGGCTTCTGTAAATGAGGGCGTTCAGCTTATCTATAATAAAATGAAACATTCCTTTCAGCAAAAAGGCCTGGAGGTTATGGATTGCATGGGGAAGCCATTTGATGCGGATCTAATGGAAGCCATTACAAACATACCTGCGCCAACAGAAGAGATGAAGGGAAAAGTTGTGGATGAGCTGGAGAAGGGGTATCTTCTCCATGGGAAAGTGATCCGTTTTGCAAAAGTGATTGTTGGAAGTTAAGTGACGTAGAGAAATTACAGATAAATTAAAAATTAAAATGGCAAAGAGAGATTTTTATGAAATATTGGGTGTAGACCGCAGAGCTGGTGAGGACGAAATTAAAAAGGCTTACCGCAAGCTGGCGATCAGGTTTCACCCGGATAAAAATCCAGATGATAAGCAGGCGGAAGAAAAGTTTAAAGAAGCCGCTGAAGCTTACGAAGTGCTGAGCAATTCTGAAAAGCGTCAGCGCTATGATCAGTTCGGTCATGCCGGAGTAGGCGGAGCTGCCGGTAATGGATATGGTGGAGGCGGAATGAACATGGATGATATTTTCTCCCAGTTCGGTGATATTTTCGGAGGCGCATTTGGCTTTAATAACGGCGGACAACGCGGAGGAAGAAGAGTGAACCGGGGTTCCAACCTCCGCATAAAAGTTAAATTGAACTTACAGGACATTGCTAATGGCGTTGAGAAAAAGCTGAAGGTGCAGAAACAGGTGTCCTGTACAACCTGCAGCGGTACCGGTGCGAAAGGAAATGCTTACGAGACCTGTCGCGCCTGTGGGGGCTCAGGAGTTCACACCCGTGTTACCCAAACTATCCTGGGAGCTATGCAGACGCAAACTACCTGCGGATCCTGCCAGGGTGAGGGGCGAATCATTAAAGACAAATGCACTACCTGCCATGGCGACGGAATAGTGCGGGGCGAAGATATGATCACACTGAACATTCCAGCCGGTGTTTCTGATGGCATGCAGCTTTCTGTTTCAGGAAAAGGAAACGCCGCACCCCGCGGAGGAGTGAACGGCGACCTGATCGTGCTCATTGAAGAAGAAGAGCATCCGGAGCTAAAGCGCGACGGGATGAACCTGTTCTACGATTGCTATGTTAATTTCGTGGATGCTGCGCTTGGAACAAATGTGGAAGTACCTACGATCGATGCAAAAGCAAAGATTAAAATTGACGCCGGAACTCAAAGTGGAAGAGTATTGCGCCTCAAGGGAAAGGGTCTGCCGGATATCAATGCTTATGGCAGAGGCGACCTGCTTGTGAATATCAACGTCTGGACGCCACAGCAGCTGACAGCAGAAGAAAAAAAGATGCTCGAAAAATTAAGAGAGTCAAAAAACTTCGAGCCTAACCCGGGTAAAAGGGAAAAGGGTTTCTTCGACCGCATGAAAGAGTATTTTGAATAAGAGATCTACATAAAATAAATTAATGCAGGGTGTGTAAAATAAAATACACGCCCTGTTCCATTATAATATGGCCAATTATCTTCAGCGTATAAAATTCCTGCTGCTCGCGCTGGGGATCCTCATTTTTCTTTATTTTGATTGCCGCCTTTTGTTTTATTTATTTAACAGGAATTATTTTTCAGAGTTGACCTTTGCTGGTTTTTTGCGATCCTGTTTTTACGGCTTGCGCTTTGATCTTTCGGCGATCTGTTTTTCCAACGCCCTGTTCATTCTCTTAGTGAGCCTTCCCTACGATCTGTTCAGGTTTAAATGGACGGCAGGTATAATCAAAGGTCTGTACATTGTGGTCAATTCCGTGGCTCTCCTGGCGAATTGCAGCGACCTGGTCTATTTTAAATTCATTACCAAACGGACAACCTTCGATGTATTTCAATTGATGGCCGGACAATCTGATTTTCTTCATCTGCTTCCTTCCTTCCTTATCGATTACTGGTATGTCTTTGTGTTATGGATAGCCCTCTGCTCAGTAATGGTATTCGCCTATAACGCCCTAAGCAAAAGAACGCTCACCCCATCGACCGCTCACTACAATTATAAAGTTTTTTTTATTCAGCTGCCCTGCTTTGTTCTTGCAGGTGGATTGACGGTATTAGGCATGCGCGGTGGGCTGCAGCTTATTCCTTTAAGTATAGTTAATGCAGGCGATAATGTGCCGGGCTCATCCGTTCCCATTATACTGAATACGCCTTTCAGCATTATGAAGTCAATGGACCTCGACAGGCTGGAAGAAAAAGAATACTATACGGAAGAAGAATTGAAAAAATGGTTTGATCCTGTGAAGCGAAATACAAGAGATAAAGTTTTCTCTTCTGAAAACGTGGTAGTGATCATAATGGAAAGTCTCTCTACCGAATATACAAAGCTCGGACGGCGCAGGAGCTATACTCCTTTCCTCGATTCACTTATGGGTGAGAGTCTTTTATTCACCAATGCTATTGCAAACGGGAAGCGGTCCATAGAAGGTATTCCGGCTATTCTTTCCGGCGTCCCTTCTTTTAAAGAGCCTTACCTGAATACGATCTATAGCACAAACAGGATCCAGAGCCTGGCTAACCTGTTGCAGCCAAAGGGATATTCCGCTTCTTTTTACCATGGAGGAAATAACGGTACCATGAATTTCGATTCCTTTGCGGCCCTTTCCGGTTTTGAGTATTACGGACGCAATGAATATGATAATGAAAAGGATTATGATGGACATTGGGGGATCTGGGATGAACCTTACCTTCAGTATTTCGCAAAGCAGCTTGATCAGAAAAAACAGCCTTTTATTTCCTCCGTATTTACCTTGAGCGCTCATCATCCTTTTAACCTTCCCGAAAATTGCAAAGCTGCATTCCCGGAAGGTGCAATTCCTATTTTGAAGTGCGTTGCCTATAGCGATAACGCGCTAAGGAATTTTTTTAAGGCTGCCGGAAAAAGCGCATGGTATGCTAATACTTTATTCGTGATCACCGGGGATCACACCGGTTTGTCCGAAGATCCGTTCTATACTAATCCCGTAGGTAACTTCCAGGTGCCTTTGCTTTTTTATAAGCCCGGCGGTAATTTAAAAGGAGTTGATACAGTGACTACGCAGCAAATTGATATTTTGCCTTCGGTATTGAGCTACCTGAATTACGATAGACCTTATTTTGCATTCGGTCAAAGTGCTTTCAATAGCCCTCGTGCTGGCTATGGAATAAACATGTCCGGACCTAATTACCAACTGTACCAGGAAGGACATATTCTGCAATACGATGGCACGCGTACAGTGGGCTTTCTGAATTACAAAGCCGACAGCTTATTGCAAAATAACCTTGTGGGAAAAGGATTAGCCCTGGAGGCTTCAATGGAGGCGAGAATAAAAGCTTTTATCCAGCTCTATAACAATTCGCTGATCCGGAATAGAAGCTTTGTGCCCTGAGCGCTGTGTAAAACTCAATCAATTTTATTCTTATCCGCTTTCATTCTTGGTTATATTTGTATAACATTTATAAGCTATGGCATCAATTTTATCGGCTCAGCACATCGTAAAAAAATTCGCTTCTCATACTGCGTTAAATGATGTGAGCATTGAAGTGCCCGAGGGTTCAATATTCGGCTTGCTCGGACCTAACGGCGCAGGCAAAACTACGCTGATAAGGATCATTAACCAGATCACAGGACCTGACAGCGGCCAGGTCTTTCTGAACGGCGAGAAGCTGCAGCCAAAGCATGTGGATCTGATCGGTTATTTACCGGAGGAGCGCGGTCTCTATAAAAAAATGAAAGTTGGAGAGCAATGTGTTTACCTCGCCCGCTTAAAGGGATTGAAAAAGAAAGATGCGGAGGCGCGCTTAAAGGCCTGGTTCACGAAATTTGAAATGGAAACCTGGTGGAACAAAAAGATTGAGGAATTGAGTAAAGGAATGCAGCAAAAGGTGCAGTTCATTGTCACTGTGCTTCACGAACCGAAGTTGCTGATCCTGGATGAGCCTTTTAGCGGATTTGATCCGATCAATGCCAACCTCATCAAGAATGAGATCCTGGAGCTGAAGAAAAAAGGTTCGACCATTATTTTTTCGACCCACAATATGGGTTCGGTAGAAGAGCTGTGTGATAATATTGCGCTGATCAATAAGTCGACAAAGATCCTTGACGGTTCCGTTAAAGAGATCAGGAAGCAGTTCCGTACCAATACGTATACAATTTCTTTCCGTGGTAATATGATCGGGTTTACGAATGCCTTGTGGGCGGGAGCAGAAATACTGGAAAAGAAGACAGACGATGATGTTAATTTCGTAAAAGTAAAAATGCTGGGGAATAATAAGCCCAACGATCTGTTGAAAGCAGTGTTACCGGTAGCTGATATGATTTCCTTCAATGAGGTAATTCCTTCCATGAATGATATCTTTATCATGAAAGTGAACGAGCAATCCGGAATTACAGGTACGCAAAGCAGCTTTACTGAATAATAATATAATTCCCCAACCTACTAATTTTACAAATTCTCTAATTAAATTATCATGGGAAAAATAGGATTGATCATCTGGCGCGAATACTCTACAAGGATCAGGAACAAAACATTCATCGTTATGTCCATTCTTGGTCCGGTGCTGATAGCGGGTTTCTTTACACTAATTGTATGGTTGCCGAACGCGGATAAAACGGAACAGAAAGTAATGGTGGTGGATGAGTCCTATGCCATACGAATGAATAAGATCCCTGATAATGCTTTCATGAAGTTTTATTATCCGGAAATGAAATTGGAAGCAGCTTCCAAATCCTTTTATGAGACTGATTTTACCTGTATCCTCTATATTCCGTATAATGTGATCAGTGGAGGCGGGGCGGTTCAGCTTTATTATAAAAAGTCGCCTGGATTTGCCGCGGAAAATTATATCAAGAGCCAATTAGAGTCCAAGTTCTATGAATTCAAGCTTGCATCCAATAAGATCGACCCAGCCATCATCAAGAATGCGCGGGAGCCATTGAAACTGATCACCTCCAAACTGGATGCAAAAGGGAACAGTGTGGAAACGCGTAATGAGAACATAATGTGGATCGGCTTTGCAGGCGGGGTACTTATCTTTATGTTTGTTATCATGTACGGCGTGCAGGTGATGCGGAGTGTAATGGAAGAAAAAACCAACCGTATTGTGGAAGTTATTGTGTCTTCTGTAAAGCCGTTTCAATTGATGATGGGTAAGATCATAGGCGTTGCATTGGTTGGCCTGACCCAGTTTGTTTTATGGGTAATACTTTCATCGGCTTTGACATCTGTAGCGTCGGGGATCTTTTTGAAAAAAATATCAGCGGATGTGCAGAATTTGCAGTCAAATAAAGAAGAGGTTTATAAACAGGGAAGCAATACTAAATTCAATGAGCTTAAAAAGGTGGATTCGAAATTAGGCGCTTTGCAAATGGTCAGGGATCTTGAAAGTGTTGATTTCACCGAGGTGATCATTTGCTTTATGTTTTATTTCCTTGGAGGTTACCTGCTGTACAGTTCACTTTTTGCAGCAATAGGCTCTGCGGTCGATTCCGAGGCGGATACCCAGCAATTTATGATGCCCGTGATGCTGCCGCTGATACTGGGCTATGTCATGTCAGTGAATTTCATCCAGAATCCGGAGGGTGATCTTGCTTTCTGGGGTTCAATGATCCCTTTTACCTCGCCAATTGTAATGATGGTGCGTTTACCTTTCGGCGTTCCATTGTGGCAGATCCTGCTTTCGATGTCCTTTCTTGTGATGGGCTTTTTGTTCACTACCTGGCTTGCCGGTAAGATCTATCGGACAGGTATTCTTATGTACGGAAAAAAGGTCAGCTGGAAAGAACTAAGCAAATGGATTTTTTATAGAGGCTGATGAATTTTAAGATTATATTCTCAGGGAACTTATGTAAAGCAGCATTGATTGGAATGGCCTTATTCCTTTTTAATACGGCTGCGGCACAGGAAAGGAAAGATAAGCGTCTTCACTTCCGCCTTGGCTTTGCTCCCGTACTTTCTTTTTATTCCGTAAATCCCAAGCACACTTCCGGCGCGCATTCCAAAGCAGCTTATTGTCTTTCCGCACGCACGGAGATCAGGCTCAATAAAAAGCTTGCCTTTATTACGGGAATTGAATACCTGATCCATGGCCTCACCTTTAATTCGTACTATATACAGGATCGCTCCACTTTTATTTTCGATAAGAACTTCGATTATAAATATTCGCTGCTGGTAAATGAACTTAATCTTCCGCTGGAACTTCGTTTTATCCCGAAGAGTGAAATAAAAAAGCATGTTTCGCCTTACATCTGCTTTGGTTATATGCTGAGGTACATCGCGGGTTCTAATCTCCAGGTAGAGTCAGCTACGGACGGGGTGGAAAAATTCAACAATAGTTCAAAGCTTAATTTCGAGCATCCTTTCCCCTTTCCAAATGGCTCCTCTTATTTAACAGTTTCTCCGGGAATCCAGAAAAATTTTTTGAACACGCACCGCGCGCTTTTCGTTGAGCTTAATTTTCGCTATGCGCCAACCCGGTTCCAGGTGTACGAATCGTTCATGGCTTCAGGGATCTTTGTCAAACATTACCACATCGCTTTGATGCTGGGCTATAAATTTTAAGATGGCCGCTGAAGAAAACAAAGAGATCGCTTTGAAATGGTTTGCTGCATTTAATGAGCATGATCTTGAAAAATTGCTCGCGCTTTATCATGACGATGCCAGGCACTACAGCCCGAAACTGAAAGTGCGCCAGCCTGAAACCGGTGGATTGATCAAAGGCAAGCAAGCTTTGCGGGAATGGTGGCAGGATGCCTTTGACCGGCTTCCTACGTTAAATTACAATGTTCAAAAGTTAACCGCTGATAGCGAGCAGGTGTTTATGGAATACATTCGCAGGGTTGAAGGGGAGAATGATCTGCGGGTGGGTGAAGTGCTCGAAATAAAGAACGGCCTGATCGTTTTTTCCAGGGTTTACCACGGTTAGAGCCCTGTCATTATTGTTCAGTGAATAAATACCAGTTTCCTATCCGGGAAAACCTTCTATTGATCGAATTTGTCAAATTTACACTCTTTTTTTTTCTATTTTTACATTGATTATCAGATAGAAAGAAAAAGCAATGAAAAAATCATTATTAATTATGTCGGTTTTATGTAACAGTTGCGTGCTGTTTGCACAGGCTGGCGACACCACAAAGCCTAGCCAGAAAGTAATAAAAGATTTTATCGACCCTTCGATCAAGGTAATTGATCCTTCCGCGAATGAGGAAGTGTACAAGGTGATAAAACCTAATACACTTATAACTACCAAGGAATATGAGATTCTATTGGAAGAAAAGAAAAAGACAAGCGCACATTCGGACGAACCTAAATAACTCTTTAATATATTTTCAATCAATGAAATTAGTGGTAAAAATAATTTTCCTTTTAAACTTGTTTTTTATTTCCGGACTTAGATCTCAGGTAACTTCATTTACATACACTCCCGGAACAGGAACTTTTACTGTTCCTTGCGGTGTTACATCGATCGCAGTGCAATGCTGGGGTGGTGGTGGAGCAGGAGGGGGACAAACCAACAATGTTTCAAATGCCGGCGCTGGAGGAGGAGCTGGAGGTTATTCGTCAACCACTTTAGCGGTTACACCGGGAACCACCCTTAGTTATACTGTTGGGGCTGCCGGCGCTGGAAGTACAGGTAATGGAACAAACGGCGGCGCCACAACTTTTAGTACTGTTGTTGCAAATGGTGGTACTGGTGGAGGAGGTACCGGAGGAGCTTTGGGCGCCGGTGGAACCGGAACTACCACCAATGGAACAAGTGGAGCAGTTGGTGGCGCTACAGTTGGTGGGACCGGTGGAACTGCAGGTTCAGGAGGTGCCGGGGGGGCCGGAGGAGCAGTTGGAGCAAATGGAACAGCAGGGGCTACACCAGGTGGTGGTGGTGGCGGCGCTGGTGACCGATCGGGAGGGTCAACTTCCGGCGGAAATGGTGGCTCCGGAAAAATTATTATAACGTATACCCCAAGTGCGACATCAGGTTGTGATCCTTGTCATCCTATATCTATTTCAACTTCACCCTTTACATATACAGGAACTACCGTTGGAGGATTCAATTATATGACTGGTGGATGCGCAGGAAATTATTCACCTACTTCAGGATCCGGTAGCGATGTTTTTTTCGCGGTAACTGTTGCGGCTAATTCTTATTTAACCTGTCAGTTAACCGGAACCTCAAGTGCAAATTACACAGAGTTATCTATACTTTCCGGCGTTTGCGGAGGTCCCTGGTCTTGTGTGTCCAACGGAGCCTGGGGAGGAGGCTTGCAAACTTCAACATCAGGAGGCGTATTTACTACCTCTACTCCGTGCAGGACAGTTTATTTTACTTCTGCCGGAACATATTATCTCCGGGTTGATGCCAGCTTAGCTGCCGAAGGGCCATTTACACTTTCAACAAGTACCTTTACGCCTTCTGCAAATGTTGGCGACGCATGTTCCAACCCCGCTACCCTGAGTTCTGGAGTGGGAACTACTATAAATAATACTGATTGTGCTTATACAGTAGGAACGGATGACCCTTCGCCGGCTTCCTTGTTTTGTGCCGGTACCGTTGAGAATACGAATTGGCTCGTATTTACTGCATCGGGTACTGGAGGCGCAATTACTTTTAATGTTAGCAGTGTAACCTGCAATACGGGTTATTATACTTCGGGTCCTCCCGCTGGCTTATATTCTGCTGCTGGGCAATTTGGTATTTTAACCTCAAGCACTAATGCCTGTGGTGGTACCTACAGTACGGCTGTAGCTTGTCAGTCACTTTCTACTGGCTCTACTTATTCAGGCACATTAACGAACACTGCCGGCGTTAATTATTATTTTGTGTGGGATGGTAACGGAGGAGCAGAGTGCCAGTATACGATTACAGCTACAAACGTAATTCCCCTCCCGGTAACTTTAGTCAAGTTCGATGCAACTAAAAATAACAAACAAGTAGATCTGTACTGGAAAACATCAAGTGAAGAGAATTGTAGTCATTTTACTGTACAGCGTTCTTTAGATGGAGCAAATTTTGAAGATATTGGCTTTGTAAAAGCGGCCGGAAATTCCAATGTGCCTTTGGAGTACTATTTCACGGATGAGAGTCCCTCGATGAGCGGGGTTTCTTATTACCGTTTAAAGCAGACGGATTTTAATGGTGAAGAAAGTGTTTCTTCTATGAAGGTGGTCGAATTTGAGCACAATTCAAAAGAGAATTTTATTGTTTATCCTAATCCAAGTTCAAAAGGTGAATCTACTATTAAGACATTAAATTTTGATGTCGCCGTTATCGAAGTAATTATTGAGGATTATACTGGTAAAGTAGTTTACTCAAAGACTCTGGGCGTGTTTGAAAATGAGGTGTCAATTAAGCCTGAACTAAA
>JBJMLS010000034.1:0-15278 GCA_045805185.1 Bacteroidia bacterium
TAAGCAAACAGCCTTAAGCGGACCGCAAAAGGCAAACCTGAAAATGTTTAAACCGCAGGATAAGCAGTAATAGAGAATATCGTATTACGTACGCAATTGGAAGACCCGACAGAGGTCCGGCCTTTTTTTATTATGGAAAACGCGTTACGCATACGTTCAAATATACAAAATATAAAAGATAAAGTCAATTGTTAAAGGGAGAGATTTGGTTGTTATTTCAGCCCTTCCAGCTTTTCTATTTCCGCCAGCTTAGCCTTGGCATAAACGTCGTTTGCTTTTAGTTTCAATGCTTCCTGGTAGGATGCTTTTGCCTCTGTATAGCGCCTGGACTTCATGTAGTCATTCGCTTTAGTGATACACTCCTTGTATTTATCCGCACCCAGCGTTTGCCTTACCTTATGCTTTGAATCTCCCTGCTGTCCCTTCACCTGCGGATCGCCCGAAGAAGGCTGAGAGCCTTTTACCGCAAAACCATTTCCGGCAGGTGGATCAGCCTTGACAACAGGTTTATCCTTCACCGGTTCTTTAGGAGCTACAGTAGTTTTTTGCGGCTTTTCTTTTACGGGTTTCGCCGTCGCTGTTTTCTCAGCCAGGGCTTTTTCCTTTGCTAAACGGTCAGCTTCCGCTTTTTCAGCAGCCGTTTTTGCTTTGGCGATCTTTTCCGCCTCCGCTTTTTCTTTTGCCGTTTGTGCAACAGCACTCTTTTCATTGAGCGCTTTTTCCTTTGCCAGCTTATCCGCAATTGCTTTTTCCTCCGCGGCCTTAGCCTTAGCTGCTTTATCGGCTTCTGCTTTTTCCTTTGCGATACGATCCTTCTCCGCTTTTTCAGCAATTTCCTTTTCCCGGGCAAGCTTTTCTTCCTGCGCCTTCTTTTCAGCGTCTTCCTTATCTTTCAGGCAAAGTCCGACCTTAGGCAATTGCTCAACCGGGTAAGGCTCTCCAGGAATGATTGTAATGGCTTTTTCATAAAGCGTTTTTGCCAGCGGGCAATCGGGCTTGTTCAATGCAACATCACCGGCTTTATTGGTAGAGCAAAAATTGGTGATGAGCACATCTTCCGCCTGGGCGATCTTAGATACGATCTCTAATCCCTTTTGTGTGGCGGCTTCCTCATCGTCAAAATTCTTAAGTTTCGGCTCATAAATTACTTTTACCAATGCCTGGCTCAGACCTGAGTAATCTATTCCCGGGAAAGGCTTCGCCATTACGAAACCGCCTATACTGAAGGAAGGAACGTAGCCGCCTTCGCCAACAGCATCAGGAACATCCTTTGTTGTGACTGCGAAACGCTTGGTATTGCAACCGGGATAAGAAACTTCGATTATATAATTACCGCCGGGTGGAACCATTAAGGTAAAATCGCCATTAGCATCGCTGTTCACCTGGGCAACAACACTTGAGCCCTGCATCAGCTTAATGTTTGCGCCCAACAGCGGCTTCTCCTGTGATTCAGCTTTCGTGGTCAGCTTCCAGGTTCGCAATTCCACATTGCTGCTCAACTTCAACTTCCATTCCTGGGCGTTGTTTTCGCTACAAAGTCCCATCAATAAAATGAACGCAAGTCTTATTACAGAATGAGAGGAAAAATGTGATTCTATTTTATTTTTAAAGAATTGCATTCGCTTGAACGGTGAACAAAAATAGGCTTTATTTGTTCATCCTTCAGCTCAACTATTCAGAATCGGCTAACAGTTATTTCTTCACGGGAAAAGATATTTTTGCGAAGAACCTCTTGTTTTCACGGGACCAGTATTTTTTACCGGCAAGGTCCACTTCGTTCCAGTTTCTTTTACAGTCCAGCATCATATAGGCTTTACCATTAAAAATCCTGAACCCGGGGTTGTCGCCCCACCAGGGAAAAGCTTTAAGTGGTTTCATCTTCCTGTCAAGTGAAAAAACTTTATTGTCACCCAAGGCGTAAAACTTTTTATCCATAGTATTGTAATCGCCTTTCACACTAAATGACGAGGTATCTGCACTCATTCCCATAATTTTGCCGTTGACCTGAGAAATACTGAACATGGCCATATCTTCCGAAGGAGGTTTATTGACGAAGGAAAATCCATCCTGGCTAAAGTCAGATTCAAATATTCCGACAAGCATCAGGTTGTTTCCACAGGAAGTAATATCCAGGATTCCGGACACACTTCCATAGGACTTTGCCCACAATAGATTTCCTTCAGCGCTGTACTTAATTACAGTTCCCAGATCCTTTACCTGCTCCTTAGCCGGCCGAAGAAAAATTTCTTTCCCCTCCGCCATTGCCTTTCCCCGAAAATTGAGGAGCCGGTAAGAATTTCCCTCAGCGTCCAAAGCCAGGGATTTGAATAGCATATCATCAGAACCGTTCGCTTTTGAGCCTAATGCCGATTGATCAACATCAATACATTTTACCCACTCTACAATTGAGCCTTTTCCAATCCGGATAACAAATTCCTTAAAGTCGGCTTCTCCAAGAACAAACTTCCGGGTTCCAATGGTGAGCGCATATTCATCTTCATCCGGTTCCTTGTTAAGATCCGGCTCCGCCTGCAGGGCAATTACAATTTCTTCCTGCTCCCCGATGACAATTCCTGTAATGCTTATATCTACGCCGTAAACGTAACTTATAATGGGATGAAGCTCTTTGAGTTTCCCCTTTTTGTCAAGTTCCGCGATAAAAACAAAATCGCTTTCATCTCTCTTATCGGATCCCGTTTTGTAATTTGTTATCTCAAGGCGGCGGTCCTCCATGCATCCCACAAAATAAACTTTATCGTTTTTTGAACAGAGCATTTTTTCATGGATCTCATCGTCTTCCGTTCCAATGCAAGCGTCATCTTCCAGCAATTGGAACGTATTTTCCGAAACAAGCTTTCCAGCAGGATCATAAATCACACTAAATAATTCCTCTTCCTTATTTATCCCTATGCATATCACTTCATCTTTCGAATTCACGGTATATCCAAGGATCATTGAATCTTTTGGAAAGGACTTCACCCAGTCGCATTTCGCATTTTGGGAAAACACATCAATAGTACTAATGAAAAGAAATAAAAGTAGAATTCGCTCCATGTTTTCATAACGCAATAAAAAAGTTTCGTTACAAAGTACTAGTGGTTAAGATCAGAAGTATCTTTGCAGAAATTCTTTTTCGTGGAAATAAGTATTCGTACCATAGAGCCAAAGGATGATCCGGCCCTGGCGCTTATCATTCGGAATACCCTGACCGAGTTCGGCGCAAACAAGCCCGGCACTGTATATTATGACAAAAGCACTAATCACCTCAGCGGGATCTTTACAACACCCAAAAGCTTTTACTTTGTTGCGCTATTACAAAATAGAGTTATAGGTGGCGCAGGAATATTTCCAACCGAAGGCCTCCCTCCGGGCACCTGCGAGCTGGTAAAAATGTATCTATTGCCTGAGGCAAGGGGAATGGGCCTTGGGAAAAAGCTGATCGCTAAATGCATTGAGTCTGCAAAGGAACAGGGTTATACAAAAATGTACCTGGAAACAATGCCTGAGCTAAGAGCCGCGATCGGCATGTATGAAAACTCAGGATTTACCCGGTTACCCTCTGCAATTGGTAATTCGGGACATCATGGATGTGATATCTGGATGCTGAAGGACCTGGTGTAACACCAGGGGCCCGGAGTCGCAGAGATTATCGATAAAGAATTCCTGGATTGATTTAAATCACAATTCCGAAACGTAAGAATGGCGGAAATACTGTGATATGAATGCTGGGCTGTATCATAACGAATTGAAAGTTTTGATTTTAAACCGCATTCTAAATAGCCACGCCTTTGGGTCTCCGGGTCTCCGGTGTAAAAAAAATCATTTTGTGTCCTTATACCTCCAAAGGTACTTACATGCTAATGTCCGGTAAGGTTCCCATTTCTGAGCGTGCCTGAACATTTTCGCCTTCAATTGTTTTTTATCTGCTTTGATGTTATACAATCTGATCATGGCAGTTTGAATACCGAGATCATCAACAGGCAAAACATTTTCCCGGCCGAGTGTGAACATCAGCACCATTTCGGTTGTCCATCGTCCAACGCCTTTAATCCGGGTCAAATAAGTGATCAGTTCCTCATCGTTAAGTTTTTTCAGCTTGTGGTAATCAAGGGTTTCTTCTTTTGAAAAGCGCGCAATGTTCTGAATGTATCCTGCCTTTTGATACGATAAGCCAGCTGCCCGCATTTTCTCCACATCCATTTTCAATACAAGTTCGGGATGAGGATAATTCTCAGGGAATAAAGATTCGAACCTGCCCCAGATCGTGGCCGCCGCTTTTACAGATAACTGCTGACTCACGATTGATTTTTGCAGCGCCAGGTAAAGATCCTCATGTTTTTTTCCCTTCAGAATTCCTACCGCATCAATTATACCTGCGAGTTTCTTGTCCTGCTTCAGGTGCTCCAGCTGTTGTTTGATCGATGCCATTATTAGTAGTGAGTTTAGTAGTGAGTATTGAGCCACTATTCTTTGATCAGCTTCAATGCTTTTACCATTACACCGCTTTTATCCCTGATCTGAATAAAATAAATCCCGGCTTCTACAGTACTCATGTTCAGCGTTGAGATCCCTACGCACAGGTGATCACTGATCTGTTTTCCTGTCATTTCATATAGTCCTACGGAGAATTCTTTTCCTGCCGGCAGTTCGATCACGACTTTATCTTTAGCGGGGTTGGGATAGGCGCGAATGGATTCTGCTAATTCATGACCGGCAATACCTACTAAAGTGATATCATGAGTTGGCCCTACTACTTTATTCAGGATCCAGTTGTTCGGATCAACAATAATGTTGGTAACTGTTCCGCCCACTGCAAACGTATAATTTTCCATGGCCTGCGTATGATTTACCCGGATGACCGTATCGCCGATAGAGCGAACCAGCCTGTACTCAATTGGAGTAATAAACAAAGGGGTAACACTGCTCATGGAAACCGTTTCAGTGCTCTTCAGAAGAAATGTGTTCCCGACCTGGTTCCATTTTACATTGAATGTAGGGTAACCTTCTCCATAGATCCATTGAGCAAAGAACTGTCCGAAATTCATCCCGGTAAAATTTTCAACTGAAGTCTTAAAATCATCAATCGAGGCAGTTCCATTTTTAAACTGCTGCTGGAAATTTTTCAAGGCATTAAAAAATAAGGTATCGTCATTTATTTCAAAACGCAGGGAATGAATGATCGCACATCCTTTATCATAACTCAGGCGTGAACTGAAGATCCTGTTCACATTTGTCGTATCCGGGTTGTATACGCTTCCACCCGCCTGGCTCATCACGTTGTTGTGTACGCTGGTCATATTGGCTGCCGCATTGGTCGGGTCAAGGTATTCCAGGGCGAGCTGCTCGGAATAGGTTGCGAAGCTTTCATTGATAAAGATATCATGCCAGGTACGGCAGGTTACCTGATCGCCGAACCATTGATGGGCAAGCTCATGCGCAATAAGCGTAAAGCTAAAGCTGCCCAGTGAGGTCATGGTCTGGTGTTCCATTCCGCCACCGAATGGCGCCATGCAATGTCCGTATTTCTCATTTGCCCAGGGATACATACCATAGAGATTGGAAAATAATTCGATAAAAGCGGGAGTGTTGTCAATAGCGCTTTTGAAATAAGGCAATGTAGCCGGATTGTTGTAAACATAATTCTGTACAAGTACCGAGTCGCTTATTCCCGCCGGATGCGCATACAGATCATATTCGACATATTGTCCTACTGTTGCCGATACCAGGTAATAATCGATCGGGTTCCGCTCCTTCCACTCGTGACGTTTTTTATTTCCAATCGTTACAACATTTGTAAGGATCCCGTTTGATCCTGCTTTATTGGTTGAGTCGGTAGTGATAAATACATATACCGAATCCAGCTTATCCTGGAGCTGCTGTTTGCAGGGAAACCATTCGTAAGCTGAATACGGCTCACTCAGGCTCCAGGTGATCTGATTTCCCCAGGATCCTGAAGTACCATTATTGAATCCGTCACCGATAGCGGATCCATTTACCGTCGGCGCCGTTCCATGGTAATAGATCATGGCGTCAATCGTACTTCCGGCAGACAATACAGGGCTCAGCGGAATGCTTACCGCATGCAGAACACGCGAAGGAGAAACCTGCGCGCCATTCACAATTATAGAGTCAATGATAAGCGTATTGTACAACTCAACCGCAAAGGTATCAAGGGTTGCTGAGAGTACCGTAGCAATGGTTCTTACCGAACCACTGATGTTTTTATTGGTTCGCTCCATGCTGATATCCAGGTGATGGAAGCGTGCATCGTACCTGTTCTCCAGATTGGTATGGGCAGACGATACTGCCGGCTGGAAAGAACCGGAATTTACTTTTGAAACAGCGCATTCATGCTGTGAATAAAGTGTTCCAGCCGCTTGGCATAAACTCCATACGATTAATAGCTTTTTCATGTGTACAGTTTAAAGCAGCAAGGTATTCCCTGTAAATGTTAAATCAAAGGTTTTTAGCCGGATTTACACAAGCGGCAGATAAACGGTTTAATTTGTTATTTTTATAGTTGTAAAATGATTCGATCCCGGCTATTTCTGCTTTTCCTGTTAGTATATTTCGCGGTTCACGGGACCCTCTCAGCTCAGTCAGGCGCTGACCCCGGAAAAAATTCACCTTTAACTGAAGAGCAGAAAGCGCAATTAAATGAGATCTGCACCAATTGGAAGAAAAAAGAATTCATGGCATTTCTTAAGCGGCAAAAGATAAAACTGAGCTGTGCGCATTGCGAAAGGATCAAAGTACTTGTGGAATTCCAGGTCCTGGAAGAACATGCGCATTTCAAAATTACCTCTGCAGAAAAATGCGGGGAAAACTTCAGCAAAAAACAGTTAGACGAGATCGAGTTGCTGTTGATGAAGATCAGTTTCCCGGCTTCCTTTAAGGGACAGGTGTTCAGCTGGGATTTTGGAAATGCCTTAAAATGCTGAGTGTTTAATTTTATGGGCACTGCTAATTGAGAAGACTGGCTCCGGTTTATTTTTTAGTTCTTTATTCCTTTATCTTATACCTGTTTTTTGTATTTTTGCGCTCCCTGATCCGCTACGCAACCGGTTCGGAAAAAAATCAACAGGCAACCCAGCTATGCAATTAAAGAACGACTTAGTATTACGCGCCGCAAGAGGCGAAACAACTGAACGCACACCGGTATGGCTGATGAGGCAGGCAGGACGAATACTGCCTGAATACCGTGCAGTACGCGCAAAGACCAGTAATTTTATTGAATTTGTGAAGAATCCTGAACTTGCCGCGGAAGTAACCATACAGCCGGTTGATATCTTAGGCGTTGATGCTGCAATCGTGTTTTCCGATATACTGGTGATCCCTGAAGCAATGGGTCTGCCCTACCAGATGATCGAGGCAAAGGGTCCCTGGTTCGAAAACACCATAAAGACGAAAAATGATATTGATCGTTTGCAGGTTGCACAAGCCGAGGATCTCAGCTATGTAATGAAAGCGATTCAACTGAGCAAGGAAGGACTGAACAACCGCGTTCCATTGATCGGTTTTTGCGGCGCACCCTGGACCATTTTCGCTTACATGATAGAAGGGAGTGGAAGCAAGACTTTCAGTAAAGCAAAGAAGTTCTTATATACGCAGCCTGAACTTTCCCATCTTTTACTTGACAAGATCACGAAAAGCAGCATTAATTATTTAAAGGGACAAATAGCCGCAGGAGCAGATATGCTCCAGATCTTTGATAGCTGGGCAGGTGTACTGAGTCCTGAACAGTACAGTCAATTTGCGTTAAAATACATTTCTAAGATCTGTGACGCCATCAACTATGAAGTTCCTGTGACCGTGTTTGCGAAGGACGCTTTTTTCGCGCGCAGGGACCTGGCAGGAATTAAGTGTAGCACTATTGGATTGGATTGGACGATGGATATTGAGGCATCCCGGATCCTGTGCAAGAACAAAACCCTCCAGGGAAATATGGATCCCTGCTTGTTGTATGCGGACCGTGAAGTAATACGGGAAGAAACACATAAAATGCTCCGGGCTTTTGGTCCTCACAGGCACATTGCCAATCTCGGCCACGGCCTGTATCCCGATACGGATAAGGATAACGTGAAATATTTTGTAGATTGCATTAAGGAATACCGGTTTGAATAGGAAGGCTAAAACGAAACAATTAAATTATCATACCTCTCTACTACATTGGAGGGGACATGACGAATATAAATTACTAAAGTCAGACGAAAGCAAATGTTAATCCGCCTAATTTACCTGTTCCCGACTTCGCTCGAACTGACGGCCCGCGATCATTGTCTGTTCGAGCGCAGTCGGGAACATTTTAAACTGTTTCATGAGTAAAAGCTCCAAACATCCAACCGGCTTATATTTTCTTTTTTTTTCAGAAATGTGGGAACGTTTCGGCTACTACCTGATGATCGCGATCTTTACGCTCTACCTCGAAGCTGAGACTGAAAAAGGAGGCTGGGGAATGAACATGAAGAATTCTTCCAGCATATACGGAACCTTTATTGCGCTTGTTTTTCTTACACCCTTCATAGGGGGTTTAATTGCGGATCGCATCACCGGTTATATCAAATCCATTATCATTGGCGGATTATTGATGGGCGCAGGTTATTGCCTGATGTCCGTCCACAGCCTTCCTGTATTTTATCTTTCCTGCGCCATAGTTATCATTGGTAATGGTTTTTTCAAACCGAATATTTCCACTCTCCTTGGTAATTTATACAACGACGAAAGATACAAGGCCAATAAAGATTCCGGCTACAATATTTTTTATATGGGAATTAATGTCGGAGCCTTTATCTGCACCTTCATTGCCGCGGCCATGCGTTACAAGTTTGGCTGGGGAGGAGCTTTTTTTTCCGCCGGCATCGGAATGTTCCTTGGCGTTTGTATTTTTATTGCAGGCATTAAACACTACAGGCATGCTGATTTTCTTAAGCCGGTGAAACCGACAGATGCGTCTCTTGGAAGGATCTTCATGACCACTCTTGCGCCGGCTTTAATAGCCGCGGCTATTGGCTGGCTTTTACCCGGAAATATATTTGGCGACGATTCCACCGATGCTTTCATTTTTGCCTGTGTCCCTGTAATCATTTTTTACGGTTCCATGTATTTTAAAGCGGATGCCACTGAGAAAAAACCGATCGGCGCCATGTATCTTATCTTTATCGTAGTGATCATGTTCTGGGCCGTATTCAAGCAAAACGGCACCGCGCTCACCAAATGGATGAAGCTATATACCGACAGGGAAATGCCGGCAGCTATTGCTCCACTGGCAACACAGCTTCACCAGGTAGAGAACATGAAAGCCCTGGATACAATAAGGCCAATTGTTGACGAACAATTCAGACAGATAAAAAACAGAAATGGAGAGCCTGTGATGGGCCGTGATCTTCCGCCCTACTTTAAAAATGTGAACTCACAAAAATATCCGAAGAACGGAGAAACCGTAAAGTTAATTCCAACAGAGCTTTCTCAGTCCATTAACCCCGGCTGGGTGATATTGCTTACACCTGTTGTGGTTGGTTTTTTTGCGTTTCTGAGAAAGAAGAAAAAAGAACCCTCTACTGCTTCGAAGATCGCACTGGGATTATTTATCAGCACCCTTTCTCCCCTCGTTATGGTTAGCGCCGTATATGCCTGCGGGAATGGAATGGAAAAAGCAAGCGCATGGTGGCTGATCGGCACCTACGGCGTCATTACCATTGGCGAGCTTTGTCTTAGTCCCATGGGATTGTCCATGGTATCGAAACTTTCACCGCCAAGGCTCACCGCATTAATGATGGGAGGCTGGTTCCTTTCCACCTCCATTGGAAATAAACTGAGCGGAATTCTTGCAACTTTATGGGACAATTATGACAACAAGGCTCTTTTCTTCCTGGTGAATGTAATACTATTAGGAATTGCAACCCTCGCGCTGGTGCTGATGCTTAAAAAGCTTAACCGCGTTTTCCGGGAATATGTAAGTTGAGAGGATATTAAATAAAAGAAAAAAACTTAATTTTACCCCTTCAATTCTCGACACGTGAAGGAAACGGTCATCACTATTTTTGGGCATGCGCTGTATGAGCCGGTAACGGTGATCACTAATCTTTTCATTAGTCTTACCTGCGCCTATTTTTTCATCAGGCTGCGTTCAGCTGATAACCAGGCAAAACTGCTTAAATACTGGCGCCTGTTCTTCTTTTACATTGGTTTATGCGCATTTATTGGTTCCATAGCTCACGGATTCAAACCTTATTTTTCTCTTACCGGGTTTTATATTTTATGGATGGCTATGAATGTGAGTAACCTTCCTGGCTCTTATTACCTGCTTAAGGCGGGGATAGAGATCTCGGGTTTCAGGGATGACGTAAAAAGAAAACTTAACGTGGCTATCTTTATATACATGGGGATCATCGCCGTGCTTACGGTAATACTCAATAATTTTCAGCTTATTAAGATCAATGCTCTTATTGTGATCCTATTTACGATCGTTCAGCACTTCAGGGCCTGGAGAAAGGGCTTACCCGGGAACGGTTACATCTGGGGCGGATATGCTTTTTCGATCACGGCCCTTATTGTTCATACTGCAAAGCTTTCAGTCAGCGAATGGTTCAATTTTAAAGATCTCAGCCATATTATCATGAATATTACCCTGATTATACTGTACATAGGAGTCAGAAAAAAAACCATCAGCAAGGCTGATACTGCCGTTAGGTGACATTATACCGGTATTTCATCCTCAATCTTAACAATAAATTGTTTATAATGTAATTTACACTTTGAAACCAGAGTAGCCGAGAATGTGTAAATTTGCAGGTGTATGAAGAACCTTAGTTCACAATTATTACAGAAGTTTTTTACAAAAAAGGATATTGGCGGAGAGGTCAGCATTAACGACCTGCATGATATTGAATTCAGCGGGACCAGGCTTGCCGCTGATCAGAAGAAGGCCCTGACCAATTTTGAGAATTACCGCATTAAGGTTTTAAATTCACAGGAAAGCGAAGAGGATTTTCACAGCGCTTACCGTCAGCTCCAGGTTATCGCTAACCTTGGCGATTGGAAAGAATTTTTAAAAGAGGAGTACAATAACCAGTAGTTTTTTCCAGTTAATAATAATACACGAAAGGCAACTCAAACAGGGTTGCCTTTCGTGTTTTAATCTATTCACTGAAAATTATAAGCCTGTGTAGAAGTAAAACGTGGAATCAGAACCATTCGGATTTATTTAAAAATGATCTTACTTGTATAAACTTTATCCCCGTTTGTACGATCAAATATGTCTACCGCAAAATCTGCAGGCGGTTCGCGTCAAGCTTGATAAAGATGAAAAGAAGGATGGTGAAACTCCAGAGCGAGGAGCCGCCATAACTGAAGAAAGGAAGCGGAATGCCGATTACAGGAGCCAATCCGATGGTCATCCCGATGTTTACCGCAAGATGAAAGAAAAGAACACTGGCAACGCCGTAACCATAGATCCTGCTGAAAGGTGAACGTTGTCGCTCCGCCATATTGATCACACGCAGGATCAATAGCAATTGCAAAAGAATTACAATTGTACTGCCGACAAAACCCCATTCCTCTCCAACAGTACAAAAAATAAAATCGGTATCCTGCTCGGGAACAAAATCGTATTTGGTCTGTGTACCTTCAAGATATCCTTTTCCCCAGAAGCCGCCTGATCCGATCGCGATTTTAGCCTGGTTCACATTGTAGCCTTCTTTCTTCAGGTTGACCGTTCCACGGCCCAGCAAAACGTCGATCCGGATCTTCTGATGAGGCTCCAGGTGTTCGTAAACGTAGCTTGTTCCCCTGATCATGCCACAGGCTGCTCCGCCTATCAACACCAACAGGATAATATTCATCTTATTCTTCTTGATGAAAAGAAAAGCGAGGACGCAAAGGCTGCCGATGATCACATAGAGATACATGTTGTTGATCAGGAGCGCCATGATGAACAAAACTGCCGCAAGCAAGCCGATCAGCAGGAAGTTAACGGATAAGCCTTCGCGGTAAAGCACAAAAACGAAGGCCACGAAGACAATCGCAAGGCCGGTTTCATCCTGTAGCAACTTAATAATGACAAGCGGCATTCCGATGATCAGACCTGCTATAATTGTATTCTTATAATTCCTGAGCAGGTGGGAGAAATTTGTCCTGAACTCATCCACCTTTAAATTTACATTGCTCAGGAATTTTGCAAGCGCGAGGTTGGCGGCAAACTTCATAAACTCTGCGGGCTGGATTCCGAAATCGCCAAAGCGGAACCAGGAACGACTTCCCTTTACTTCCCTGCCAAGGAAAGGCACGGCAATACAAGCGAGTAATACAATTCCATAAAAGACGTAGGCAAATACCGTATAAAACCCCGCATCCAGCATTAAAATGAGAAGAGCAATAAAAGCGGAGCTCCCGATCCAGATCAGCTGTTTTCCGTATTTCTGGGAGATGTCGAAAATATTACTGTGCTGCTCATTGTAAACAGCAGCATAAATGTTCAGCCAGCCCATGATCACGAGCAACGCATAGATCACGATCGTCCAGCGGTCGACATTGTAGAAGAGCGTATTTTCGTTCTTTCTCAATTGTTAATGCTTTTTCTTATAAAAGAGATTAGTGCCCTCGATGAGGTTAGCTTCCAGCATACGCTTCTCCATGTCCGGACGCGTGATCTTACCTGTCAAATATTTTTCAATCAGCAGGCCAACCGTTGGCGCCGACCAGGTTCCTCCAAATCCCGCATTCTCTACCACGCAGGCGATTGCGATCTTCGGGTTTTCCCTTGGTGCAAAAGCAACAAAAACAGCGTGATCTTCTCCATGTGGATTTTGCGCAGTTCCGGTCTTTCCACATACGATGATGTCTTTTAATTTCGCCTGTGTTCCTGTTCCGGATTCCACTACCTTTTGCATCCCATTGATCACATTCTCATAATGCTCATAGTTTTGCACTGCCGTATACTGCTTCTCATAAAATTTTTTGTCTATTTTTTTATCACCGTCAATCGCTTTGATCACATGCGGGATGTAATAATACCCGTGATTTGCAATGGCGCACATAACATTGGCCATTTGTATGGGAACGATGGTAAGTTCCGCCTGCCCTATTCCCAATGAAACAATGGTATTGGATCTCCAGCCGTTCTCACCGAAGACCTTATTGTAATAATTGACGCTGGGAACGTTCCCCGGCTTTTCATAAGGAATATCATAGCCCAGTTTTTTTCCCACCCCAAAACTCATTACGCTCTCCCTCCAGTGTTCGTATCCGTCTTTAAATTTCGGATAGGACTTCTGATCAACAATGCTGCGGAACACATAACTGTAATAAGAGTTGCAGGAAAACTGTATCGAAGCGGTAAGGTCGGCGGCCGGGTGGCCGTGACAGGCGGGCTTTCCACCCATTGGCGGGTAACCATGGGCGCAGGGATATACCGTATGTACGCCAAGCACTCCGTCATTCTGGCCTACGAGTGCATCGATCAGTTTAAAAATAGATCCCGGAGGATACATGGCCTGCGTAGCCCGGTTGAACAAAGGAACATAGACCGTATCGCGGTACATGATCGAGAAATTCTTAGCGCGGTCGTGACCAACGAGCAGATTCGGATCATAAGCCGGCGAGGACACGAGGCAGAGTATTTCTCCTGTTGAAGGTTCAATGGCAACAATGCTTCCCTTCTTTCCGCGCATCAGTTTTTCGCCGTATTCCTGCAGGTCGGCATCTATGCAACAGGTGAGTCCAACACCCGCAATACCGGCGGTATCCAGCTTTCCGTTCATATAGGAACCCTTCACCTGGTTATGCACGTCCACCATTTCCACGCGCACTCCTTTCTTACCGCGCAGGTATTCTTCGTAATACTTTTCAATTCCGCTTACACCGATATAATCACCCTCTTTGTAATAAGGATCTTTCTCCGCTTTCTCCTTACTTACTTCACCAATGTAACCTAGCAGGTGTGCGCCGATCCTTCGGGGGTAATTCCTTACCGAGCGTTTCTGAAAATAAAAGCCTTTAAAGCGGAACATTTTTTCCTGGAGCTTTGCATAAGTTTCTGAGGTTAGCGCTTTCTCAAAGGAAGATTCTTTTCTTCTGCCATTCACAAATTTGGCCTTTTCGATCCGTTTGATAAATGTCTTCTTATCTATGTCCAGTATCTTACACAAAGCCATGGTATCGCAACCCTTCACGTCGATCGGGATCACGGTAAGATCGTACGAAGGCTCATTCACTACCAGCTTTTTGCCATTGCGATCGAAAATAAAGCCACGCGGGGGGTAATCGGTCCGGTTACGGAAGGCATTATTATTTGCAGCATCCTTGTATTGCTCATCCAGGTTCTGAATATAGAACAGCCTGCAGATATAGATCAGTACGACAAAAACGAAAATGCCGCCGATGATGTATTTTCTATCGCTGAGCTGCTTGTTCATACCCTTGAGTTATCATTACGGTAAAAAAGAAACTGTACAATGTAGATGAATACAAGACTGGCAAAGCTGCTCGCCAGGACGCGAAGCAAGGTCCGGAAGAATTCTGAAACATTAAAAGCCTCCAGGTAAAAATACGTAATGTGATGGATCAGTATGAGAATGAAAGCGTAGGAAACAAACCAGGTAATTCCCATGTACTGAACGGTTGGCTTCATGGAAGCGTCGTACCCTTCCCGGGGAGCGATCAGCTTGAGCACATAGACCCGCGAAAAACCCATAAGGACGCAAGCCGAAGCATGCATGCCCTGCGTGTCATAAAACATATCGACGCTTAATCCCAATGCAAAGGATCCTGCAAGGAGCAATAAGTTAGGTGTTTCAAAAGGCAGCATCAGGATAAACATTACATAGGGGAACATAATAAAATAAGGCCCAAGCGGAATATGCTTGATCACTAATCCCTGCAACAAAACCAGGATCACAAAGCGAATTATATTTTTTACAATTTCCGTGATCATTTTACTTTCTCCGGTTTTATTTTTTGCTCCAGCGTATCCTGCTCTGCTTTGTAATTGTTCCGGATCACATACACGTGGTTCAGTTTTTTAAAGTCGGTGCTCAGCTTAACTTTCAACGTGTAATAAGCATCACCTTGTTTCCGTTCAAATTCTTCGATCACGCCTGCCATAATACCTTCAGGAAAAATATCAGATAGAGCGCTGGTTGTTATGGTATCTCCCTTTGCGAGCTTTACGTGTGTAGGAATATCGGTAAGGATCGCATAGCGGTAATCACTACCGTCCCAGGCAAGCGGACCATAAGAGCCGTCCTTCTTCACTTTGCAGATCACTTTCTGATCTTTGTGAA
>JBJMLS010000035.1:0-4082 GCA_045805185.1 Bacteroidia bacterium
ATTCGTATCCACGATCGCAAATGTAGGGATGTTCAAACGGTGAGCTTCAGCAACCGCGATGTGTTCTTTTGTAATATCAACGATGAATAATGCCGCAGGTAAACGGGTAAGATCGGCAACTGAGCCCAATTGGGTCTCCAGTTTTGCACGCTCGCGGGAGATGGATAATTTCTCTTTTTTAGAGATATTATCATACGTTCCGTCAGTGCTCATTTTATCGATCTGCGCCATTTTGCGAACAGCCTTACGGATGGTAGCAAAATTGGTCAGCATACCGCCTGGCCAGCGCTCGGTAACATACGGCATGTTCACTGCTTTTACTTTATCTGCAACGATATCTTTAGCTTGCTTTTTAGTAGCTACGAACAATACTTTTTTTCCGGAACGTGCAATTTGCTTAAGAGCATTTGCAGCTTCTTCTATTTTCAGAACTGTTTTGTTCAGATCAATGATGTGAATTCCGTTCTTCTCCGCGAAAATGTAAGGAGCCATAGCAGGATTCCATTTACGCTTCAGGTGACCAAAGTGTGCGCCTGCTTCCAGTAATTCGTTGAATGATGTTCTTGACATTTATTCTTTCTGTTAAAAATTTGAATACTAATTTGAAATAACTGATTAACGCTTGCTGAACTGGAAACGACGGCGCGCTTTCTTCTGTCCGAACTTCTTACGTTCAACCATTCTCGGATCACGGGTGATTAAACCCTCAGCCCTTAAATTCGGCTTATATTCCGGATTGATCTCCACTAGAGCCTTAGCAATAGCTAAACGGATGGCCTGCGCCTGCCCGGTAATTCCACCGCCTGCAACTTTTACATTTATATCGTACTCTTCGCGTACTTTAGAAATGTTCAGCGATTGCTGTACATAATATTGTAAAGTTGCTGTAGGGAAAAACTCGGTAAAGTCTTTTCCATTAACAACAATGGCACCTTTTCCTTTTTTCAGGTACACACGGGCAACTGCTGTTTTCCTACGTCCTGATGTATTGATTACTTCCATTAGATATATTAAGCTTTAATAGTTTTTAAATCGATTTTTACCGGCTGTTGCGCCTCATGCTTATGCTCGGTTCCTGCATATACGAACACGTTACCGTTCAATACTGATCCTAATTTTGTTTTAGGAAGCATTCCATGTATCGCATGCTTTAAGATCTCGGCAGGCTTGCGGTTAAGTAATTCTTTTGGTGTTGCGAAACGCTGTCCACCGGGATAACCGGTATAACGGACATATTCCTTCTCTTCCATTTTCTTACCTGTGAAACGAACTTTCTCCGCATTGATAATGATGATATTATCTCCACTGTCCGAATTCGGGGTAAAATCAGGTTTGTGCTTACCCAATAACATGTAAGCCACCTTCGATGCCAAACGACCTACAACTTCATTTTCCGCATCCACAAGGATCCAGTTTTTCTTTGCAGTTGCCTTGTTGGCATGTACTGTTCTGTAACTAATTGCGTCCACTTTTCTGCTTAATTTTAATGTTAAAATGCCTTACTATCCTCTAATAAGGGGGTGCGAAGATAGTAAGGATTTTTGTTCTGAACAAATTTTATAACAATAAATTGTTAGTAATGAAAAAACCTTATTCCTGAACATTGAAAACCAATTATTTAACCGGGTTTCCATTTACATCCAGCTCCACTACTTCATATCCCAGTTTCTTTACTTTTTCAAGGTTGCTTTCCTTATCTCCAACCACTACAATGACCATGTGCTCATAATCCAGATTTTTCTTCGCCAAAGAATTGATATCCTTCATACTGATCGATTCAAGAATAAGGTTCTGCTCTTTAACGTACGAAGGCTTCAGGTTATAATCCAGCAAACGCTTCATGAAACCCGCCTTTTGCTGCGGAGCCTCGTATTTTAATGCATCCGCCTGGCCCATGCTGTGCCGCGTAAATGATAACTCACCATCGGTAATGCCCTTGTCTGCATAATCCTTCATCTCATGAATATAATCTACCAGTGCGCTATCGGTAGCATTGGCCCTCACACCTGTGGCAAAGCCAAAATAACCCTCCAGGATCCCTCCCTGGTATGTTGCTCTCGCTCCATACGTATAGCCCCGCTTTTCGCGGAGCAAGAGATTCACTCTCCCATTAAAGCTCGCCCCAAAAGGAAAATCCATAATGGTAGACTTGTAATACTCTCCTGTGGCATCATAAGGCAGCGATAAATACCCGGCCCTCAATTCAGACTGCGGAGCGCCTTTCTTATTTACAAAATAGATCCGCGTTTTGTCAATGGATGGACCCTGAGCTTTTACCATAGGCGCGGCGGCTGCACCGGTCCAGTTTTTAATGAAATTAAGTTTTGGAATAGCCTGCTCTTTACTGATATCGCCAGTTATTACGACCCTGGCTGTGGCAGGTGAAAAACGTTCTTTGTAAAACTTTTTTATGTCATCCAGCGTGATCTGCTTCACGGTTTCTTCAGTTCCCGTCATCGGCAGCGACAACACTTCTTTTTCCCCGAACAAGAGCCTGGAGAAAACTTTGTCGGCAATCGCGGTCGCAGTTGCATTTTGCTGGGCGATCAGGTTCAGTAGTTCCTTTTTTACCCGCTCGAATTCCGTTTCGTCAAACTTCGGCTTAAAAAGAATTTCCTCTGCTATTTTCAAAGTCGCATCTACATTCTGCTTCATCGTGGAAATGTAAACCACCACTTCATTATTGTTAGCGGAAACATCCACTGTCGCGCCGAGTTTTTCCAGCATGTCGCTGATCTGCTCCGCGGAATGCAACTGAGTAGATTCATTCATCAGGTCGGTTGCGAGAAAAGCAAGCCCGGATTTTTCGATCGGATCGAAGCGATGCCCGGCATAAAAGCTCAGCTGTATGTTTACTTTCGGGATCTCGCCGGAAAAAGTTCCGATCAGCTTCGCGCCATTCGCAAAATTCTCAGTCCAGTATTCCGGGATATGAACAACAGGACTTTTTCCCGATTGCGGCTGCTTAGTTCTGTCGAAATTATCCTTAGGCGGATTATAAGACAAATTCTGGTATTCGGCAGATTCTTTTTGAATATTCCTTGTATACATTTTCCAGGTGTCTTCCGCTGCTTTCAGGTTTCCTTTTCCTTTAGGAACGCAGCTTAAGATCACCGCTTTTTGGTTTTTGATATAGGTATTGTAAACGCGCACTACATCTTCTTTAGTTACTTTCATGTACCGGTTGTATTCATAAGCGATCATATTTGGATTCGAACGGAAAGTCTGGTATTCGGCCAGTCTTCCTCCCTTTCCTCTTACAGTTGCCAACCTGTTGTAAAACCCCGACTGGAAACCTGCTTTTTGCCTGAGGATCTCTTCATCCTGCATCCCTTTATTTTCCCAATCGGAAAGCAATTGCCGCACTTCTTTTTCCATCTCCGCAAGAGATCCGTCTTTATTCGCACGTATGGTAATTTCGAACTGGCCCGCAAGCTCCCGCGCAATACTGTTGGCATTGGCGCTAATCGCTTTCTGTGTTTTTTCAAGACGGGTATGGAACAGCGAAGACTTTCCCCTGGATAAGACCCAGGCTAAATAATCAAGCGGCGCTTCATCCTTATCCATATAGGGAACAGTTGGCCAAACCATTCTTACCTGTGGAAATTTCACTTCATCCTCGTAAGAAATATAACGGTCCTCGCTCAGCTTAACAGGGTCGAGTTTCTGCGCCTTTACTTCCGGGCCGCGCGGAATGCTTCCAAAGTACTTTTCCGCAAGCTTCACTACCTGCGCCGTGCTTACATCTCCGGCAACGGTTAAGGTTGCATTGTTCGGGCCGTACCAGCGCATGTAAAAACGCTTGAGGTCATTCACATCAACCCGGTTAAGGTCCTCGATATAGCCAATGGTCGTCCAGCTGTAAGGATGCGCCTGCGGAAACAGAGCTTCTCCGATTTTTTCCTGGTCGAGTCCGTAAGGAGAATTATCATAGCGCTGACCCCGTTCATTTTTCACTGTGGCCCGCTGCACTTCGAATTTTGTTTGCGTTACTGAGTCAAGCAAGAAACCCATACGGTCGGATTCGAGCCAGAACATTGTTTCCACCTGGTTGGAAGGAACGGTTTCAAAATAATTCGTCC
>JBJMLS010000036.1:0-12225 GCA_045805185.1 Bacteroidia bacterium
TCTCTTGAGCAGAATAATAAGGACAAGGCTGAGGACGCCGGAACACAATAAAATAATGACTCTTCTCATAGTGGTTTTTTAAAATGTCAAGGGTTTGCCCTGGTAGAAATCAAGGACCTTAAGTTTGAATATATAATCGAATTTTCCATTCAGCACATCAGCCTGCGATTTCAATAACCTGTTTTTGGCATTGCTGTAATCATAAGCGCTAATGGCTCCGACATTGAATTTTTGTTCCGTAAATGTAAAGGCAGTATTTGCGGCGTCGTATGCCGCTTTTGCCGCAACAAACTTATTGAGCGATGCCTGGGCGTCAGCATAAGCCTGGGCAATGGTCTTGAACAATTGCTGTCTGCGCAGGTCGTAAGCATATTTCGAATTCAGCATTTGCAGCTTGGCGTTTTTCACAGTGGAATAAGTACTTAGTCCATTGAACAGGGGAACATTCAAACTGAACCCCACACTTTTATTCACGTTGTTTTTAAATTGCTCGGTGAAAGGGGTCTTCTGGGTTATCACATCCACGCCTGGCGTATAAACAAATTGTCCTCCCGACGTAACGTACTCTGTTTGCTCAAGGGTTCCGTTATAGCTCGCGCTGATCACTTTTTTCGACAAGCCCGAATAACCCGTTCCGATCGAAGCATTGAAATTGAGCGTAGGGCTGATCTTTCCACGGGCGGCCGCAAGTCCTTTCTCAGCGCTCATCATGGTGTATTCCGCGCTTTTGATACTGTGCTGGTTTTTTAATGCCTCTTGGTAAACATCCGAAACTTTGAGGCTCATGAGGTCGCCGGATAAAACTTCCAGGTCGGGCCGGGCAATACTGAAATTATTAACTGTATCCAGGTAAAGCAACTGCTTTAAATTCAACAACGCAATGTTGTATGAATTCTGAGTTGAAATATAAGTATACTCATCGTTGGCCAATTGCGCCTTAATATCGTAAACACTACTTTTTGCAACACTTCCGGCCTCCGCCATTTTCTCCGTGCGGTCGAGCTGCTCTTTTGAGATCTTCACCTGCGACTCCGCAACTTTCATCAGCTCTCCGTTATAAATTACCTGCAGGTAAGAAGAAGCGACATTTAATGAAACATCATTCTTCATCTGCTCCAGGTTTTCTTTGGTTGCCCTGTAGCTGTAATCGTTCTGTCTGACATTATTGTACTGGGCCATTCCGCTCCACAGGGTGACCTGGCTGGACAAATAAAAGTTCTGCGAGAGCACCGTGCTGTTTGCAAATGTATTGGTATACCGGTCAATGTTCTTACCAATGTTATAGGTATGTGTTGCTCCGGCATTCAGCGAGGGCAATATTCCTGCTTCACTCTGCCTCAGGTTCACCTCACTCATCTGCGAAGTGATCTCGCTTTGCTTAATGCTCAGGTTATTCTTTATCGCCTGGTCAATGCATTGCTGCAGGGTCCATCCTGTTTGCGAAAAGGATGTTGTAAAAGCAAAGAAGCCTAAAACTGCGAAAAAAGTCTTTTTCATGTTATTTTGTATTCGGAGAACAAAATTAAGAAGATTTAGCCGGCTTTTTAAAACTTTACAAATTCGGAATTTATTGCGGTTGAGTGGTAATATCTTCCATTTTTAAAGACTCCTGTATTCGACAGACCGCTGTTTACAACTATTGACGTTACTTCTTTGGCTCAACGCGTTATAAGGGTATTTTTGAGCATGTTCAAACAACGTTTACTCCCCTTGCTGCTGCTGCTGATCTGCGCAGTAGTTTCCGCACAGCCAAAGATCGAATATTGGGACGAGGATAAAAAAAGCGTAAAATCCGAGGAAAATTACCTCAAAGGAGTTCCGCACGGAAAAACGCTGAGCTATTACCGGAACGGAAAACTTGCCAAGCTCGGTTGGTACCGTTATGGAAAACAGGATAGCGTCTGGAAATATTATTACGATGACGGGAAGCCAAAAGCGGCGGAGAATTTCAAGCGGGGATTAAAGCAAGGAAAGAACCAGTATTTTTATAAGACGGGCAAGCTTGCCCAGGAAACGGTATTTAACCGCGGCACGCCGGATAGCACCTGGACATCCTGGTATGAAAATGAAAAGCTAAAGAGCCGCGAAAGCTTTAAGCTGGGGAAGCGCGATGGCTTGTGGCAATATTATTATGAGAACGGGAACCTGCAGAACGAAGGTACTTTCGTGAACAATGAGCAAGAGGGGATCTATACCACCTACTATCCTTCCGGTAAAATGGAATCGCAGGGAAGCTATTGCAAAGATAAACCCTGCGGACTTTGGAAGGATTATTACGAAGATGGAAGACCGAGAACCGAAAAAGAGACCAAAGACAGCACCACTTACATTTGGGCCATGTGGAGCACCAAGGGCGATCAGGTAATTAAGAACGGGTCCGGTAAACTTACAATCACTTATAACAACAATAAGGTAAAAGCTTACGGACCTTATGAAGGCGGCTTGCAGAACGGGCAGTGGTTCTTCTTTTTTCCAAATGGCGAGCTGGATTACCAGGCTACTTATGTGAACGGAAAGCTGGAAGGCCCTTACATCAGTTATTACGACAATAAAAAAATAAAATCGGAGGGCGATTACAAGAACGATAAAAAAGAAGGGATCTGGAAATTCTACAGGGAGAACGGCAAAGCGGAAATGGAGGGCAAATTTGAGAACGGCCTGCGAAACGGTTCATGGACCTATTGGTTTGATAACGGCAATAAGGAAAGCGAAGGAAGCTATTTAAATGATAAAGAGAACGGGACCTGGAAATACTGGTACAAAACCGGGGAGAACTGGAAACAGGGAAATTTTGAGAACGGGATCAAAGTAAGTTTGTGGACAACCTGGTTCGAGAACGGACAGAAATTACAGGAAGGAAATTATGTGAACGGGAAAGAAGACGGCGAATGGCTGGCCTGGTACAATAACGGACAGTTAAAAGACAAAGGTTCATTTAAAATGGGCGAGCTGGATGGCTTATGGGAAGGCTGGTTCAGTAATGGAAAGCCAAATTACAAAGGAACTTACCTGAAGGGTCGTAAAAATGGCGAATGGAACTATTGGTTCGAGAGGAACGGCAAGCCCAGGGAAAAAGCCAATTACGTTCTTGGACTTAAGCATGGGAAATGGATACAGTGGTCAGAAGCGGGCTTTGTGGATACAGAAGGAAAATACCGCCGCGCCAAGCAACACGGCACCTGGAAATACTATTACGAAACCGGCGGCATTATGAAAGTGCAGAAATTCAAGAAAGGCAGGCTGAGCGGTAGAGCCGTTTCCTATTACCAGAATAACGTGATCCAAAGCGTAATGAATTACAAAGTAGTTAACGACAAGCGGAAGGGAAAAATGCAGAGCGTTCCGCATGGTGATTGGATCTTTTACGACAAAACAGGTAAAGAGATCAGCAGGATCACTTACAAAAACGGTGTGAAGCAATAGTCACGCAGGCTATAATTATATTTTAGATAAGGGGGTCCTCTTATTACTTTCTATGCTCAAGCAGATCAACAATCCGGCTCACCGGTCTTCCGATAATAGCCCGGTATCCATCAACAAGTATTGGCCGCTCCAATAATTCAGGATGCTCGGTAAGGATTTGCAGCCACTCCTCGTCCGTAAATTTTTTATTGATGAATTTCTTCTGAAAAAGTTCCTCTTTCTGACGAACGAGATCAAAGGGCTTCAATCCGAGCCGCATCAAAATATCTTTAAGTTCCTTCTTGGTCGGGAATTTTTTTAGGTATTCAACGATCTCGATTTCGCAGCCGCTTCCTTCCAGAAGGTTCTTTGCTTCCCTGCATTTGGAACAATGCGGGTTATAAAACAGTTTGATCTTTTTCTTTGGCATTATCCTTTGCTTCCGTATTCCATTAAAAAAGCTTTTATGAAGGGTTCCAGATCACCATCCATAACACCCTGCACATCGCTGGTTTCGTAATCCGTGCGCAGGTCCTTAACCAGTTTGTAAGGATGAAAAACGTAATTCCGGATCTGCGAGCCCCACTCGATCTTCTTTTTATTTCCTTCTATAGTAGCTGTTAATTCCATCCGCTTGCGCATTTCGGCTTCATATAACTGCGATTTTAACAGCTTCATTGCATTCTCTTTATTCTGCAATTGCGAACGGCTCTCCTGGTTCTTGATAATGATCCCAGTGGGTTTGTGGTACAAGCGCACCGCCGTTTCCACCTTGTTCACATTCTGTCCCCCTGCCCCACCCGCGCGAAATGTTTCCCATTCGCAATCGCCGGGGTTTACTTCAATGTCAATTGTATCATCAATTAAAGGATAAGCGTAGACGCTTGCAAAACTAGTGTGCCGTTTGGCATTGGAATCGAATGGAGAAATACGGACAAGGCGGTGAACACCATTTTCCCCTTTCAAATACCCGTAGGCAAATTCGCCGTCAAACTGCAGCGTACATGATTTTATACCAGCCACATCGCCATCCTGCTTATCCACTTCAGTAACCTTAAAGCCGTTCTTTTCTCCCCACATCACATACATGCGCATGAGCATGCTTGCCCAGTCGCAGCTTTCGGTTCCGCCGGCGCCCGCGTTAATTTCCACCACACAGCTCAGCGCGTCTTCTTTGCCGCCAAGCATGTTCTTGAATTCAAGGTGTTCGAGTTTTTTAAAGGTCAGTGCATATTGCTCCTCGGCATCCTGCTGTGTAGCATCGCCGCTTTTGTAAAAATCATACATGGTATTGAGGTCCTCAACACTGCGTACCAGGTCATCGTAAATGATCACCCAGCCCTTTTTGAGCTTGATCTGTTTTAACAGCTCTTCCGCTTTTTTAGGGTCGTCCCAGAATTTTGGGTCAAGGGTCTTCTCTTCTTCCTCGGCTACTTCTCTTTGCTTACGTTCGTAGTCAAAGATGCCTCCTCAAGGCGGCTGTGCGCTCTACTATGTCTTTTAATTGGTCGCTTGTAAACATGGCGCAAAGATAAAGAATAGAAAGCAGATTCCGAAGATATTCTGATAAATTAGAAGAGCCAGGTATTATATAACAGAACGGGATAGCATGCCGATCCAGAGTGATTTCTTCTCGCACTCATAAAAGATCAGCGCTACATTGCCGGTTTATTTTTCTTCCCACTTAGGGGCAGAAACACTCGCTTTTCTGAATTTGTAGCCATCGGAGGTATTGTAAACGATCCAATATGCCACCCCATTGCTGATCCCCAGTGGGACAAAATTCTCCGCGGTTCCAACCTGAATTGTTTTACCCACGAGAGGCTTTTCAGCGGCAACACTTGTTTTGGCGGAATACACGAAAGCGGCGCCCGATAATAACACAAGGGATAATCCGGCGCATACGCTCAGGAATCTTTTGGAAAAGTTGTCTGTTGATTTCATGATTATTTTTTTTGGTTAACCAAATATAACGAAAAAGAGCCCGAAAGTCTAAGCCATATATGCTGGCGCTAATCTCTTCGAAGTGATAATTTCCCATTCCATCTCTTCGCCTGCTCTTCATTCACAAACAGCAGGTAACAACAGATCATGATCAGGCTAAAATTCATCAATCCAACACCAAAGGCAATTCCCAGGTGAAGCGCAATACCGCAGAGGATCAGCGGCTTTTTCAATTTCTTAAAAAAGATCAATAGCGGAAACAAGACCTGATATAACAAGGAGAAATAAGTAAGGACCATTATTACTATTCTGTTTTCAGAAATATTTCTTAAGAAAGGCGACGTAAACTCATCCATGTGCAGCACATAAAAAAGTGCGTTGCCATTGAGCCATTCAGGCTGCAGCAATTTGTACAGGGCCGAGAGAGCATACACAAGAATTAACTGCATTTTACAGGCTACAATAAACGTATTGTCAAGAATAGTAAACAGCTCAGTCCTTTTCTTCCGGGAAGAAGAAATAAACATCAGGTAGAACAGCATAATGTTGAGCAGCTGCTCTCCGCCTGTATTCATCAGGTAGGTCCTGTTGTTGAGATTAATGGTCGTAAACCAAACCACAACGGCGCAGATTCGCGGCAGTATGTTCAGAAACCCGCAAACACAAGCTACTAATTGAAAAGCAAAGAACAGGTAATACAGGTTTTCGCAGGAAGGAAGCGAGAGTAAATTCACCAGCTTGCTCAGCGAAAAATGAGAATAGTTATACGGAATGATCGCTGAGTTTTGCCCATACAAGTCAGGAAGTACAGGAAGCAACTGGACAAAATTAAAAACAAGATAAAGATAAAGGCTCTTCCTGAAAAGATCGGCTGCCGCTGTTCCCTCTTCTTCCACCAAGAAGTTTCTTATTTTCGTCCTTACACTCATCTTGATTTCCCTCCGCGGTAAATGATAAGGATGGATTCTTTTTTCCCGGTGAAAGACTTGTCGTAGACATCGGTCCACACAACTACATCTATCGGCTCCTCCGTTTTCAATTCTTTTTTTAATGCATATTTCAGCGCATTGAAAGATGCCGAGGGCCTGCCTGTAATTACCTGCTGTTTATTCTTGCTGCAGGAACAATTTTCCTGTACAAGATAATAAAGCAGGTTACTGTAGAGGATCTCCTTTCTTCCGGAAGAGGAAAAACGGTTCGCATGGCTTTCCATGATGAGTTGCAGATCCGGTGATTGCCAGGGACCTTTATTGATCCGCACCAACAAGCGCTTATTCGTTTTGGGCGCAGGGGCAAACAAGCTCCAGTATTGCTCAAAGAGCGGCAATGTATAACGTTTGGACTCCAGCTGGACTTTCGCGGGCAGCAACTGTTCGGGCGCGGCGTAAATAAGGCTCAAGGTAAAATGAACAAGCAGAAAACCCGCGCATACAAACGGAAAATATTTCAGGATTAAGCTTCTCATTCTTCCTGCTTCAGGATTTCCATCACCAGGTCCTGCTCGAAACCACGTCCATAAGCATACTGAAGTAGTTTGTAATTCCTGCGGATAGGATTTTTTTCTTTTACTTTTTTTGATCTGTCGGCCAGCAATTTTTCCAGCGTTTTCACATAATCACGCTCATCAATTTCTTTCAGTCCCTTATTAATGCAATACTCGGTTAATTTTTTCTGCCTGAGCGCCGCTTTTATTTTGATCCTTCCCCATTTCTTGATCCTGAATTTCCCACCGGCATAAGCTTTGGCAAAGCGCTCCTCATTTAAAAAATTCTCATTGATGAGACTTGAAATGATACTTTCCACTGCTTCCGGCCATAAGCCATATTCATAAAGCTTATTCCTTGCCTCCTGCTGGCAACGCTCCTGGTAGGCGCACCAATTGCGCATTTTTTCAAGCGCCAGGTTCGGGTCCGTGATCTTTGGTCTTCTTTGCTCTTCCACTTTCTGTTTTACAATCCTGTACTAATATAAAAATCCTTTTGCGAAATCGTGAATCCTGATAGGTAAATCGTAACTTTGCGCGCTTATGGCAATTTTTAGTAAAAGTACTGCAAACCCCCGGGGAGAAATGTCCTTTATCGGTCATCTCGAGGCCCTTCGCTGGCATTTGGTCCGCGCGGCCGCCGTTATGATCGGTTTCTGCTGCGTATTTTTATTCTTTGGCGACTTCCTTTTCGAAAAAATAATCTTTGCACCGCTGAGCCAGTCCTTTCCAACTTATGGATGGCTCTGCAAGCTGGGAACCTGGCTCCACCAGGAAGACAATATCTGTTTAACGGTTTCAGGAAAGAAATTACAAACGCTTGGAGCCAGCGAGCAATTCACCACCTACATGTGGATCTGCCTGCTTGCCGGCTTCATTGTCGGTTTCCCTTACCTGCTTTGGGAATTGTGGAAATTCATCCGGCCTGCCCTTAAAGATAAAGAAACGAAACCGGTAAGAGGCTTCGTGTTCGTGGGAACCATGCTTTTTTCCATGGGAATACTTTTCGGGTTTTTTATCTTATTTCCCTTATCCTATAATTTCCTGATCAATTTTCAGATCAGTCCCTCTTTCACTGAAACCAATAACACGCTTGACGATTACATTTCGCTGATCAGTACCATGACCTTTGTCACCGGTATTGTTTTCGAAATGCCAATATTGGTTTATTTCCTGAGCCGCCTGGGCATCATGTCTCCTGAATTCATGAAAAAATTCAGGCGCCATGCGGTGGTTGTTTTACTAATCATTGCCGCTATTATAACGCCCTCGCCTGATATCACTTCGCAAATGCTGGTGTTCGTTCCGCTCTATTTCTTGTACGAGATCAGTATTTTTGTGTCAAAATACGTCGTAAATAAATACAATAAAACCTGATCCTCATGAACCAGCAGGTAAAAGAATTCAATGACTACCGCGAAAAGATGAACCAGCTTATTTTAAGCAAGGATAACCTTGTGATCAAGCGACTTTATAACCTCGACAGTAATACTTACGCTGAAGGAGCGCTGCCGGTAAAAACCAAGGAAATGCTGGGCCTGGTTGCCAGCATGGTGCTCCGTTGCGATGACTGCATTAAGTATCACCTGGGTAAATGTCATGAAGAAGGCATAGGCACTGCTGAAATGTATGAGATCTTTGCCGTGGCCAATATTGTCGGCGGCACTATCGTAATTCCGCATACGCGTCGCGCGGCTGAATATTGGGAGGCTTTGTGCGACCCGAAATCTGAACAGGGATAAAATAAAATTTCGTAACTTCATCCTTTGTTATTTTTGAAAAATGAGGTTTGTCCTGCCGAAGATAATTTTCCTTCTGTTTTTTGTGCTCTCCGCACATACTTTCTTTTCACAAACTATAATTTCGGGTAAGGTTTTCGATTCTAAAACCAAAGAGCCTCTTCCCTTCGTTAATGTGATCATAAAAGGTACAACCGCCGGGGCAACTTCGGATTTCGACGGTAATTTCCAGATCAAAACCAGTCTGAAAGGTGATTCGCTGATCGCATCTTACATTGGTTACAGGCGCTTTTCGGCTCCGGTTAAGAATGGAATTACACAAACCATAAACGTCCCACTCGCCCTGTTTGAAGAAGGGATCACATTAAGCGAAGTAGTGATCAATCCCGGTGAGAATCCCGCCCACCGCGTCATCCGGGCCGCCATAGCGCATAAGGAAAAGAACAACAAGCGGCAATTAGACGCATATCAATATGAAGCTTATAATAAAATTGAGTTCGACCTGAACAATATTCCCAAAGGCATGAAGGATAAAAAAGCTTTCAAGCCGATCAAATTCATCTTTGACAATATCGACAGTTCAAATTCAGGCGAAAAGCCCTTCCTTCCGCTTTTCATGGTAGAAACACTTTCGGAATATTACTGGCGCGACAATCCAAAGACAAAAAAAGAGATCATTAAGGCAAGCAAGATCACCGGCGTGGAGAACCAAAGCGTGTCACAGGTAATGGGCGACATGTACCAGAACGTAAATGTTTACGATAACGATATTATTGTTTTTGGAAAAGATTTTAAAAGTCCCATCGCAGATAACGCCATTTTTAACTACAAGTTTTACCTGGAAGACAGCCTTTACATCGACAGTAAGTGGTGCTATCACATCCGTTTTAAACCGCGCCGCAAGCAGGAATTATTATTCAGTGGGAATATGTGGATAGCCGACTCTACCTTTGGCTTAAAGCGCCTGGAGATGAGTATTCCGGATGACGCAAACATTAACTTTATCCAGGCCGCTAATGTGATCCAGGAATTTACTTTTGTGGACAGCACCTGGATGCTCAGCAAAGACAGGCTTGTAATAGATTTCATCCCTGATCTGGGCGTAGGAAAAAAACCAAGTGAGAAAAGCACCGGTGTTTACGGAAGGAAAACAACTTCGTATAAAAACATTGTATTGAACAAACCCAAGGACATGTCCTTTTTTAATTTCGGTGAAACCGTGGTCGTTGAGGAGGGCGCGACAAAAAGATCGGAAGAGTTCTGGAACCAGTCGCGGCACGATTCCCTTTCCGCCAATGAAAAGAAGATCTTTAAAATGATCGATACCATTCAGCAGCTTCCTATTTACCGTACCTGGATCGACATCTTTACAATTGTGGTTGCAGGCTATTTCGATGCGGGGAATTTTGAAATTGGCCCTTATTCCAACATGCTCAGCTATAACCGTCTCGAGGGTAATCGTGTGCGGTTTGGAGGAAGAACAAGCAGCAAGTTCAGCAGGTGGTATGAGCTGAACGGTTACGTAGCTTACGGTTTCAGGGATGAGAAATGGAAATACAGCCTCGGATTTAAAACTTTCCTGTCAAAGAAAAACCCCCGGCACCTGGTGGGAATGAATTACAAAAGCGATCTTGAAATTTTAGGGCAAAGCCAGAATGGTTTTTCAAACGATAACTTTATTGCCTCCTTCCTCCGGAGAACGCCACTCAACAGCTTAACGCGGGTGGAACAGACGCAGGTATGGTATGAGCGCGACTGGCTGCCCGGGCTCACCAGCAAGATCACCTTCGTGAACCGTAAGCTTTCACCTACGGGGAACTTCAGGTATAATTATATTAAAAATAACGGCGACAGTGGCGCTGTTGATTATATCCGGACCTCGGAGATCCGTTTCACCACCCGCTTTGCCTACGATGAAAAATTCATCAATGGCGATTTCGCGCGCACGAGCCTCGGAACAAAATATCCCATATTGCAGTTCACTTACACTCACTCATTAAAGCAGGTTTATGAGGGGCAATACGAGTACCAGAAATTTGTGCTCAACCTCAACGACAGGATCCGCCTCGGGTCACTTCTCGGTTATACCGATTACACGGTGGAAGGCGGGCAGATCCTTGGTAATTTGCCCTATCCCTTAATGGAGCTGCACGGTGGTAACCAGAGTTATGTTTATGATTATATGGCCTACAACCTGATGAACTATTATGAATTTGTGAGTGATCGTTACGCCTCGGTATGGCTGTTCCATCACTTTGAGGGCTTGTTCCTGAATAAAATTCCCTTACTGAAGCGTTTGAAATGGAGAGAAGTTGTTACTTATAAAGTGCTGTTTGGAAGTGTAAGCGACAAGAACAGGAAAGAATTACTCTTCCCCACTACCCTCCACGCGCTGGACAAGGGCCCTTACCATGAGGTAAGCGCAGGGATCGAGAATATCTTTAAGTTATTCCGCGTGGATGCGTTCTGGAGGCTTTCTTACCGCGACCAGGTAAAATATCCCTGGGGAATCCGCGCTGGTTTCCAGCTGGCATTCTAATTTAAAAAAAATGATCCTACATACCGAGAACCTCGTAAAAAAATACAAGAGCAGAACTGTTGCCAAAGATGTTTCCATAGAGGTTAAACAGGGAGAGATCGTTGGTTTGCTTGGGCCTAATGGCGCAGGTAAAACCACCTCTTTCTATATGATCGTTGGAATGATCAAGCCCAATTCAGGGAAGATCTTCCTGGACCACCAGGACATCACCAGCCTGCCCATGTATAAGCGCGCACAGCTGGGTATTGGTTATCTCCCGCAGGAAGCCTCGGTCTTCAGGAAATTGAGCATAGAAGATAATATCCGTGCCGTACTTGAAATGACAAAACTTTCAAAGCAGGAGCAAAACGAGAAAGTGGAATCGCTCATCGCTGAATTCAACCTTGGTCATGTGCGCAAGAACCTTGGCGATCAGCTTTCGGGAGGCGAGCGGCGAAGGACCGAAATTGCGCGTTGCCTGGCCACCAGCCCTAATTTTATCTTACTGGACGAGCCTTTTGCCGGTGTAGATCCCATTGCGGTTGAAGACATACAGAACGTGGTAAAAAAGTTAAAAGAGAAGAACATCGGTATTCTCATTACCGATCACAATGTGCATGAAACACTTTCCATCACCGACCGCGCTTATCTTCTCTTTTCCGGAAGCGTGATTAAAGCCGGCAGCGCTGAGGACCTTGCCAATGACGAGCAGGTAAGAAAAGTTTACCTGGGTCAGAATTTTGAACTGAGGAAGTAGCATTTTCCCTGACTGCTTTACAGATTTTCAGTTTAGCTGTCATTTTTCAGACTGAATTAACCCGTAATTTTTCCAAACATTATCACTCCAAACGGGGGACAAAGCCAATGACAATCTTGATCTTTCCCTCTTTCCATTTACTGAATGCGAGCTTCATATTTTTGACCATTGGGGAAAACCCGTGTTTGAAACCACTTCCATTTCTTCTGCCTAGGATGGAACTGTAAAAGGAAAAGTAATTGAGGGAACCTATTTCTTTACGCTCGCCTACAAAACTACTTGCCTTCATTCCAGGATAAATTCAGCCGGTTATATTACGCTTATCAAATAATTAATTGTATATACAATTAATTATTTGATAAGCGTAATATAACCGGCTGAA
>JBJMLS010000037.1:0-14169 GCA_045805185.1 Bacteroidia bacterium
ACATTATGGAAAACTATGCCCTGTGTTTTTAGGAGCATCTTTAGTTGAGGACTAAAATTTTGGTAATGGTCTTTTCTCCTCCGTCAGGCGTGGCGCACATTACGAAGTAAACACCGGTTGCAACCCTGTCGCCTTTAAAGTTCTTTGCGTACCAGCTTGCCTGCCCGCCTTCACATTTTGTTTCATACACCAGGTTGCCTGCTACATCGGTAATCTTTACAATTGTACCGCTTATCATTCCTTTAATAAGCACCGGACCAGTATAGCCGGGCTTAACCGGGTTGGGATAAGAATATACATTCTCGAAATGTTCAGTACCCTCGGTAGTTGTATTCTGGAATGAAAGCATTCCCTGGTCGGTACCGATGAAAACTTCGCCGCTGTTCCCGTTCACTGCTACACTTACAATATTATCAGAGAATAAAGGGCTGTCATCTTTTGTAAAGTGATACAATTGCTTCTGGCCGTCGTGTGAAAAGCAGTAAAGGCCACTGTTTCGCGTACCCACCCATTTGTTATTGGCTCCATCCACGGCGATACAGGTTACCTGTTCCGTTTCAAGCAGGATCTGTGTTTTTCCCTCCTGCTGGATAAAGATCTGCTGTGCGTCCCATCCGTCAGAACCGCTGAAAACAGATTCGGGATTATAAAACACGGCGATTCCCGCGTTCGTCCCCATCCAGATATCATCCTCCTTATCTTCCACCATGCAATTTACATCCGCATTTGGCAGGCCCCCGTTACCGGCAGAAGTAGTGAGCTTTTTTGTATTCGCATTACTGGGCGCAGCAAAAGAACCGTCGTGGTGATATACAATGAGACCGATCCCTGAAATGCTGCTCCATACCTGCTTGTTCTTATCCATATAGGCAAAACGAGATACAGAGCTTCCTATATAAGGTGCAAAATTCAGATCCTTCCAGGTGTTGTCGGCTTTTTTAATGGAAAAAAGATAGGGCGTATAACTCAGGCAGACCCACAGGTTCTTATCTTCATCCAACAATACATTATTCACGCGCGTATCGGTTACTACGCTTCCTGTAGCGCCATGAAGCAGGCTGTTTGCATTGGTGTAAACATTGATCGCGGAGTCATTTTGGAATTCCTGTACACCGCTGCCGTAGCCACCCACAAAAAAATGATTTTTATCATCAGGATCAACTGCAATAGTATTCATGTCGAACAAACCACCTGTCTTTTTCCTGACTTCGCGCCAGGAGCCTTCCTCAAACACATAAGCTCCCTCGCCCAGATAAGAATTGCCAGGATAATCCCCAAGATAAACCGGCGCCACAAACACAACATCATCCTGAACAATTATACGTGAAGAGAGAAATGAATGCGGACCATTCGGAGCATATTTCTGGAACTGATTCGCCAGAACAATCGTCAGGTCTGCCTTGCACTTGATCAAGCCGAAATTTCTATCTGCGACCCAATACATATCAGTTTCTGAAGGATCTGCTATTACTTCGGAGAAGCCCGCATAGGACAGTCCATTGTACCCCCAGCAACGCGTCAACTGGTTGCCATTATCATCTCTCACTTCAAACGTTGCCTGATCAATAATAATAAGCTTATTTTTCTGATCATCTGCGATCAGCTTTTTTAAATGATATCCGTAAATATCATGCGGCTTGTAGGGGTATGCCGACCAGGATGAGCCATTATAAGTATAAATAGTATCCTGCAGTTGTGTTCCATTCAAGAGGAATTTTGAAAAATTGGCATAGATCTTTCCCCTGAAATTAACGATGGTGTTGTATGGACCGTTAGGCAGGGAATTCACTTTTTGCCAGACCTGGTAGTTGGAAAGATTGTTTGAACTGATTGGCGCCGTGAAAACGCCATTTTCGGTAGCGGCATAAATTGTTGTATTGTCCAGGGCCACTTCATAAATATTGCTGTTTACACCGTTCGGACCGATGATGTACGTGTCCTTAATTTCTAAATTATCAACGTTCACCACTACAATGCCAAAGCCAGTGGCGAGATAAGCAAAAGAGCCCACAAATGTAACCGCGTTGATCTTCTTGTTGCCGATAATAGGCTTGCGCAGTATGTCTGAAATATTTGAGATCACATCATTCCTGATGATATCGATGTTTGCATTGGAATAGGCAATAAATAAACTGTTATTAGCCGGGTTAGCGCGAACCAATACCGGATCAACATCCGAAAGACCCTCAACCTTGCTAAGTCTCCCGTAAGAGTTATCATTCTTATTAAAGTAAAAAAGCCCCTGACCCGTTTGCTTGTAAAAAGGAATATTTCCCGGGTCAACAGTAGTAACCGCGCAATAGATCTTATTGTTCAGTTCAGCAACAGATAAAGCAGAATTATAGGAAAGGTGATCCCTCCACTGGAAGGATTTAAGTGCGTTCTGTGAAAATCCGGCGCCAGCGAAGACTGAAATCAAAACTGCCAGGATAATTATTCTTTTACTTTTCTTGCTCATGAGCCTCGTGAAAACGACAAAGTTAAGTTCTTATTGTTCACCTTGTAAATATAAGCCCAAATTACGCAACAAAAGAAATTGTCCAGGAGTTATTAAACAATTGTGAAACGCATTTTAGTAAATTTAAAAGACATTGCCGGATGGATTAATCTTTTCGCTGGCCCGCGAGCCTTTTCAGCTGGTTATTGATGTATTTCTCAGAAGTAATAAGGGCATTCTGGATCCTGCGGGCATAATAAATACTGTCCATGACCTCCTTGTTCTTTTCGTGAAGTTCGCCAAAAGCCTTATCCACCATCACTTTTTGCTTCTCTATGATCTTTTTCTGCGTTTGGGTTATTCTGAACCTGTTGAACAGGAACAGGGAGAATACAACGACAAGGATCAATACTCCGGCAACAGCATAGATCACAAACTGCTGCTTTTTCCTCTCCTGTAAGTTAATTGCCTGCTGAGCCTCAGCCTTAATCTTTAACTCCGTTTCCTTTTTTTCTACTTCATACCTTGTTTTCATATCACCCAGGTATTTACTGTTTTCGATATTATAAATACTGTCGTTAAACTGCTTAAATAACACGTAGCTTTCATAAGCTTCCTTGTACCTGCCCGTCAGTCTGTATATGGAAGCAAGGTTTTGATAGGAGATCCGCTGCACATTCAGATCCCTGATCTCACTGCTGATCCTAAGCGCAGAATCGTTGTACAGCTCTGCCATTTTATAATTCTTCAGTTTGGTATAATATATTGCAATGTTGAGGTAATCACTGCTAAGCCCTCTTTTATCGCCGAGCTCTTTCAGGATCTGTAATGCTTTAAAATAATGGTCCAGCGCTTCTTTAGGATCCGAAAGCCGTTCGTAAACGAGCGCAAGATTACTGTAACAGGTAATGATCCCCTGGGAATCCCCGAGCTTCTCTTTCATTGCGAGCGCCTTCAACAGGTATTCTTTCGCTTTTAAATTTTCGTCTTGCAGGTAATATAATCCCCCAATGTTCGTATACCCAGTGCTTATTCCATACGCATCGCCAACCTCTTCGCCGGTATGGAGCGCCTTGAGCTGGAATTCAAGCGCCTTGGGGTAATTGGACAGGTACTGGTATATATTCCCGATATTGCTGTAGGTGACCCCAGCCGCATATTTGTTCCCGGTTTCCTCGAATATTTTTAATCCCTTCAGATAAAACTCCAGCGCCTTTGGATATTTGGACTGATGCTCGTACACAGTGCCCATGTTAACATAGCAGGAGGCGATCCCTTTTTTATCCGCCAGCTCAGTGAATATGTCAAGAGCGAGCTTATAGTTCCCGAATGCCTGGTCATAATTGCCTTTGCTGTTGTAACAGGATCCTAATACCTTAAAAGCATTGGCCCTGTATTTTTTTAAACCGCTTTTTTCCGCCATTCGCTTTTCCAGTTCAGCGAGCATTATCGCGGTATCGGGTGCATTATCCCGCAGGCCGAACGCGATCTTATCCAGCGCGTTCAGTCTTATTGAATCGGCCAGGGTCGTATTCATGTAAATGGCCCTTATGGAATCCGGGACCTGTGCAATAACAAGAGAAAATGATAAACTGAAAAGGATCAGAAAACTTAAACGCTTCATTACTCAAAGCTAGGAAAATTTTGGATTTTTTGGTAGTGTCATTAATCAATTTTGAATTAGCTACTCAGTTACATTGATCCTCATACCTCAATCCTGCAAATACAACGCTGCATCCCTGACGGGCTGCGCTTTTTAATTTTATCCCTCCTCACTGAAAAGCAAGCTTTTCGTGCGTCGGGATAAAATTAAAAAGCCTTTCGTCTGCGACGAAAGGCTTTGCATTTGGATGTGACTCCGAGAGGATTCGAACCTCCAACCAACAGAACCGGAATCTGTCATTCTATCCAATTGAACTACGGAGCCAAATTTATTTAAAGATCAAACCAACCCACAAGTATCTATCCAAGCCCGAAAAACATGCGTGTGTGCACGCCTGAGTTTTCCGAGGCTCCTCGATTTTTGAGCAAATTAAAAATTTGCAAAAAACCGGGATTGAACTACGGAGCCAATAATGCTGCAAAGATAAGAGGTTTATCGTAAAACCTCTTCCTGCCGGCTCTAAAAAGAAATGTTATACTTTTTTACCCGGCCCATCCATCCCTGTCGAGACTTCTGTATTGTATGGCTTCCGCAAGGTGATTATTTTTTATATCGGCGCTGCTATCGAGGTCAGCGATGGTGCGCGCTACTTTCAAAATCCTGTCGTAAGCCCTGGCGGAAAGCCCAAGCCGCTCCATGGCTGTTTTTAACAAGGTGTTGCCTGCCTCATCCAGTGAGCAGATCTCCTGCAGGTCCTTTGTTTTCATTTGCGCATTGCAATAGATCCCCGGCCTGTTCTGATATCGTCCCTGCTGCACTACCCGCGCTTTGATCACGCGCTCACGTATCGCGGAGCTGCTTTCGCTGGTCCGCGCCCTCGACAATTCACTGAAAGGAACCGGGGTTACTTCCACGTGAATATCTATCCTATCGAGCAGCGGTCCTGATATTTTGTTCAGGTACTTCTGCACTACACCCGGCGCGCATACGCAATCTTTTTCGGGATGGTTGTAAAAACCGCAGGGACAAGGATTCATGGAGGCGATAAGCATAAAGCTGGCCGGATACTCTACTGAGAATTTAGCGCGTGAAATGGTTACTGTCCGGTCCTCCAGGGGCTGACGCATCACTTCGAGCACAGTCCTTTTGAATTCCGGCAATTCATCCAGAAATAAAACGCCGTTGTGCGCGAGCGAGATCTCACCCGGCTGGGGATTTCCGCCACCTCCAACTAAAGCGATATCACTGATGGTATGGTGGGGATTCCGGAAAGGACGCTGTGTGATCAGTCCTGTTTGCTTTCCCATTTTCCCCGCCACACTGTGGATCTTGGTTGTTTCCAGCGCTTCGTTCATGCTTAAGGGAGGCAGAATGGAAGGCAAACGTTTGGAGAGCATTGTTTTCCCCGCACCCGGCGGACCGATCAGGATCACGTTGTGTCCACCCGCGGCTGCAATCTCCAAAGCACGTTTGATATTTTCCTGTCCCTTCACGTCGGTGAAATCATGCTCGGCCAGGCAAAGCTTCGCCATAAACTCCTCTTCCGTATTGATGATTGTTCTTTCAAGGGACAACTCGCCATTGAAGAAAGCGATCAGCTCGCGGATGTTGTCAACACCATATACTTCAAGATCTCCTACCACCGCCGCCTCAGCCGCATTTTGCTTCGGCAGGATTATGCCTTTGAATTTTTCTTCAGCTGCCTTTATTGCAATGGGAAGAACTCCTTTTATGGGCCTTAGCTCTCCGTCAAGTGAAAGCTCTCCCATAATTACATAATCGCCAACTTTATCGCCATTCATTTGTTCGGATGCGGCAAGGATCCCTACCGCAATAGGCAGGTCATAAGCGGAGCCTTCTTTTTTAATGTCAGCAGGAGCCATATTCACCGTTACGGTCTTTCCCGGAATTTTGTAGCCATTATTCTTCAGCGCGGCATCAATGCGCTGGTGACTTTCCTTTACGGCGTTGTCGGGGAGACCAACCATGTAAAAATTTATTCCGGGGCCGATGTTTACCTCTACGGTAACTTTGGTGGCGTTGATCCCATATACGGCGCAGCCGTAAGTCTTAATAAGCATGTGAGAATGTGTTTCAAAGCAGCACGGTGTTTCAATCCGTACCGCAGGTTTTAGCAGCTCAAATGTACGAATTATCCTTAGCTGTGATCTAAATTATCGCAAGAGAAATGGAAATGAATAGTTTTGTCAGTACGATTTACTCTTTTACCACTTTTGTCAGGGAGCTATAACCGGAGTTCCGGTCCCTTACCTGTAAGGAATACAAGCCCCGCGGAAGTCCTTCGAGATTGAGGCGTATTGTTGCTTTTCCTCTCTCAATTAATTTTTCCCCGTCAATGATCAGATTTCCTATTACATCATAAAGTCGTATGCTTATTTCAGAGGACCTGGCTGTGGAAAGATCGACATTAATAAAATTACCTGCAGGATTCGGATAAGCAAAAGAAATCAGCTGCTCGTTACCACCGGATGCGCATGAACTTTCAATCACTGTGCAATACCTGAAATTACCGTTGTAATCTGTCTGCTTCAAACGATAATAATTTTGATCCGTCAATGGAAAATGATCCGTATACTGATAGGTTTGTGCAACAGAGCTTGTCCCTGAACCCTTAATGTTTGCAAGTGGAGTAAAATCAAGGCCGTCTCCGCTTCGTTCAATCGTAAAAAAATCATTGTTGGTTTCGGATGCAGTGGCCCAGCTGATATTTACCTCCTCGTTTTCACAGGAGGCAGAAAAATCTTTTAATTCCATGGGAAGCGTGGCGGTGGTTTTATTTACAGAGCCCAATGTAAAAAAGCCTGTTCCCGTCTGGATATCGCTGTATGGAACGCTGAAGTATATTTTTCCGCCTGAAGTCGAGTAACCCGCAGTTGGTGAATAGGTATGCTCCCCGGCAGAAGCATTACTAAAATTTGCATCATCATCAACCATTAAACGGATGTCGGCATTGGCATTGGTGCCGGTACCGGTAGGACCACTTACAAGGGACATATCAAATTCAAGGATGAGGTTACCGGCAGGCGTTCCGGTTTTCTGGCTTCTCCATACGCGGGATAACTGTACCTGCAGGGAAGTAACCGGGCCATTGTGCGTGAAATTAGAAGTTACAGGCGAGGTAAGTGAGCCGTTATTATGTCCGACAATAAGATAATCTCCATTATTGGTCAGGGATGTTGGCGAGGCAAAATTACTGTTGGCAAGTGTCACCAGGTCGGAAGGAGAGTTTATGGAATGCGATTTTGGCTGATCGAGCGCTTCGGTTGCCACATCTTTTCCAATTCCGGCAACATCGTAATGATAGCCTGTGTTTGCAGTCCAGATCGTTGTTCCTGAGGGCGAGGTATAAGCAAGCGTCGTTGAACCGTTCCCCCCAAGAGTTATTCCGTATTTTAACGCAAGGTATGATTCTATCTTATTTGCCTGGCTCGCCGAAACTGATCCTGAATATGCAATGATCTCGCCAACGGGCCCCACCCAATCCCTTGTCCGCCCATCGAATGTAGGAAGATTACTGTTCTGTCCGCCCATGAATGAATTGACCGCTCCTGTTCCTGTTCCAAGCGCTGTAACAATATCAAAGCTTCCGGAATGAGGCGTAGCGTAAGTGATTCCGGAGGAAGTGCCGTTTTTTCGCCACACGCCTGCCGTTTGAAAATTCCCCTGGCCATAAGTAAATTCTCCGTATTCTGCGGCCGAAGTGCCGTTTTCTCCGCCATGTACCGCGCACAGTGCACAGGGCGCCGAGAGCGTTACACCGTCGTAAGTAGCAAGGTGCGTTGATTTACGCGTAAGGTCATTCAGCTTTGCAACCCAGAAAAAAGATTGCCAGTACGCGTCGGGTACATGCAGGTAATCACCGCCCGTTGCAGAGCTCAGTGTAAAATTGATATAAGGATTATAGTTGTATCCGGGACTTGTGTAATCCGGGCTCCCATTTACCGTGACGGCAACCGGTGCAGGACTTTGATCTGTCCATCCCGTTAAGTTTCCGCCTGAAGTAGTAGTGCCGGTTCCGGCCTTCAGCCAAAAAGATAGTCCCGAACCAATTGCACCCGGCGATACCGGGCATACGACTATGCTCCTGGTCCCGGCTGGATTATTTGCGGTCACTGTTCGTGCAGTGCCACCCGCTGTGAGTGTTGTAGCAGGAGAAGCGAGACATAAAGCGTCCACCGTATTTCCTGTGGTTCCGCTCAGGTTCATGTCGTATGCGACCCAAAAATAATTAGTGCCCAGGCTCAGGGCTTGAGAACCATTAATTGTAATCGTTCCTGCAGCGGGAGTGGTTCCTGCCCCATCAAAAGCATTGGTTGCCGAAAAAGTTGAAGATGTTCCTGTATAGTATACATGGATCAGGGAAACATCGGTGGTGGGGGAAGTCCCCGCCATTGCAATTTGCAGTTGCGTTAATGTAAGCGGAGTGCATGTTCCTCCACCCGTTACCACCTGCACCTGCAATAAAGGCTGGTTTACATCGCACTTCAATATGGTAGCGGTTGAGGCCTGGGCGGTTGTTGAAGAAACATAGGTCATTACAGGGGCCGTAGTTACTTTATAGGCCAGTGTAGCGCTCGCAGTAGTAGCAACGCAGCTGTATTTGTTGATGTGGATCCGGTAAGTTCCGGCCGCTGAAGGAGTCCAGGTAAGATGAGACTGGAGACCGCAAAAGTCGTCATTAAACCCATTGGCATAAACTCCGGAATTATCAAGTATGGTGATCTGCGTATCGAACGAAGCGGAGCCTCCCTCAGTTGCGCAAAAAGAAAAATCATACGTAGGCATACAGGCGGCTGCAGCGACTACAAACGTATAATACTTATCTCCCGCAGCTACCGCCATTGTTTGGTAGCTCGCCGAAGGGGCAGGACTCAGCGCTCCTCCACTTGAGCCCCCCGTACACTGCGCTATACATACATCAGCCAGAAAGAAAGTCAACATAGCTCCGATGAGCCAGGCAGGTACCTTTATTTTTCCTGTATGTAATTTTTTGTTCATGTGCTTTTTAAGCAAACTGATGATCGGATCTTCTTACCTTATCCAAAAATATACTTCACCTGCCCCGTCTTTACCCCAAACTTAATAAGTGGGCGCAATAAGGAATAAGTGGGCAGAATTGCTGCGCCGCAGGGTTTCCGGGAAATTAGATCCGAAGTATTTACATCAGGCCGTTCACCGTAAGTACAGAGTTATTAAATTAGTCTTGCCATTTGCACTAATTAATGACGCGGATCCGATTGAATATTTTTTTACTGCTTGCGTTTTATTCCTTACGGATATGTTCGCAGTCGATCCCTTTTGTGCAGGAAAAAAGTCTTTCGCCTGAGAAAAAATATTCCATACAGGTATGGACAACCGAAAACGGCTTGCCGCAAAACTCCATCAATGACATTGAACAAACTAATGACGGATACTTATGGATGGCAACTTATGATGGCCTTGTACGTTTCGACGGCGTAAAATTCAAAACTTTCAACACATCCAATACCGCCACATTTAAAACAAACGGGATCCGGAAACTATTTGTTGACGCGGCGGAACGCCTTTGGCTGATCACAGTTAATGGTGAACTGCTTTCCTACGTTAGAAATGAATTTACCTGTTGCCCACTTCCTGAAAAGCTGGATTTTATCCGGAACATTATCACCGGATCGGGCGATAGCTCAATTCTCGTAGTAGCCGGCGATAATAAATTGTACCGTATAAAAGATAAGATCACTCAAACAATACCGGCGCCATTGTGCAAAAAGATTTATTCTATTCAGTCCAATAGCAGTGCGATCTGGGCAGCCACAGATAATGGCCTTTGGAAGTTCAGCGGTAACACATGGACGAGCCATACTTTGTTCGGACATACGGCCATCTCTCAGCTTTATTCAGCTCCACGCCAGGGAATAATTGTTGACGCAGCTTATCGCTTATTCAGAGTTGACTCTTCGGGATGTACACCCCTGCGTCTTCCTTTTCCGCTGAAGCCATTGGGTGAATACGAAATCGCCTTCAACGAGTCCGAGCAGCTTACAATACTGTCACCAACAGGATTACACATATTGTCGGATACCGGCTTTGTTTCTATCACCACACGTGATGGCCTTTCATTCGATGGAGCGCTGACCTTATTCGTGGACAAAGAAAAAAACACATGGATAGGTACGAGTAACGGAGGCTTGAACAGGCTGAAAACAAAAATATTTAAAACCTATGCCAAAGAAGATGGAATGCTCGAGGACGGAACTTCCGCTATAATTGCTTCAAAACGCGGAAGTATATTGATCGGGAATAACTGCGGCGGGATAAATGAATATAAAAACGGGGCATTCCTGAAAAAATTAAGAATGCCTAAGGATAATCGCTGTGTATGGTCGCTGATGGAGGATGGATCGGATCGCTTATGGGTTGGAACTTATGGAGGAGGAGTTTCACTTTATGAAAATAACGTGGAAACACGCGTCTTCACAAAAAAGGATGGGCTAACTGAGAATACTATTTTTGCCCTGTATACGGATAGGAAAAAAAATACCTGGGTGGGAACAGGAGATGGTTTATGCAAGCTTGAGAAGGACCATTTCATTAATGCAGATACTTCATTTCACTCAAAAGTAACTTTTATCACTGAAGATAGAGCCGGGCGATTATGGCTCTGTTCAGATAAAGGGCTTGCTTATTTAAAAAATAACCGGCTCGTTTCAATTGGCCGGGAATCCGGTTATAAAGAAGGTGCAGTGCGTTATCTTTATGAAGACCCTCAGGGTATTATCTGGCTGGGAACGCATGGGAACGGATTAGTGCGCGTCAAAAACGATAAAGCATTTTATTTTTGCGATCATAGCGCTCAACTGGATAAAAATGTCTGGAGCGTTGTGGAAGACAGATCAGGGAATCTATGGCTTCCTTCTAACTCAGGAATGTTCGTTGTGAATAAAGAAGAGCTCAATGCAATGGCTGAGGGACATTCTCATACACTTAATCCTCTCTACCTTTCTAAAGAAGACGGGCTAAAGAACATAGAGTTCAACGGAGGCTTTCAGCCTTCGGCTTTGGAAACAGCTGACGGTAAGATCTGGTTCCCTACGGTCAAAGGTATTGCCATAGCCGATCCTGCCATGCTGACCGGGTCAAATTATACCCCGCGGATAATTATAGAAAGCATACAGGTAAATGATTCGGTGATCAGCTGCAGAGACACGCTATCGAAGCTGAACGATATGCGGACCATTACCATTTCTTTCACGGCCCCTACATTTATCAATTCTTCCCGCATAAATTTTGAGTACCGTATTGAAGGCATTGATCGTGAATGGGTCGCCATCGGCACCTCGCGCGAAGTAAAGCTGAACAGTGTTCCTGAAGGAATTCACACACTTACCATACGCATTGCGGGAAAAGAAGGCTCGGCTGCGGGAATCGTTATCAATAAGCCGGCTCCTTTATGGAAGCGCCCTGCATTCATTATCGCTTCCATGGTGGCATTTGCCCTGGTATTATTGCTGATAGCCATTTCGATCATACATTCGATACGTAAACGCGAGAAAACGAAAACCCAGCTTAGCCTGCAATATGCCAACATAGAATTGCGCTCGTTGCAGACCCAGCTCAATCCTCACTTCATTTTTAACTGCCTGAACTCCATTCAGCATTTCATCCTTATCAGCGATGATGTTTCCGCAAGCAGGTACCTTGGAAAATTCTCTTCGCTGATGCGTATGTTCCTCGAACATTCCAAATCAAACCTTGTGAGCGTTCAGCAGGAAGCAGAACTCCTTGGTCTCTATGTAGAGATTGAATCCCTGCGTTTTAAGAACGGATTTAATTTCCATTTGCACATCCATGATAATGTAGATCCTTTTAACATACAGATTCCAAGCATGCTTTTTCAGCCTTTCGTTGAAAACGCGATCAAACACGGTTTGCTGAACCGGGAACAAAAAGGGACCCTGCTGATCTCTTTCCATACGCAGGACAGTTGCCTGATCGGAACGGTTGAGGACGATGGCGTGGGAAGGGCAAAAGCGCGGGCACTTCGCCCGGAGAGCGACAGGGTTCATGCTTCTCATGGCATCCAACTCATTACAGACCGGATAACAGCGATTAACTATATAGAGAATACCACAATCGAACTTTACATTGAAGATAAAGCAAACGTCTCCGGAGAAGCTGCCGGTACCCGGGTAGTTATTAAAATTCCTATTTGAATATGATAACAGCAATAATTGTAGATGATGAAGAGCCGGGACGGAATGTCCTGAAGAGCCTGATCAAAAAACATTTTCCGGAAATAGCGATCAGGGGCGAGGCGGCATCCGTAAAGGAAGCTAAAAAAGTAATTGCCGAGGAACTGCCCTCACTCGTGTTCCTGGATATTGAAATGCCCGGAGGATCCGGATTTGACCTTCTTGAACAAATAGAAGATCCGCCTTTCTCGGTAATATTTACTTCCGCCTACAATCAATATGCAGTAAAAGCTTTTAAGTACAGCGCATTGGATTACCTGTTAAAGCCGATCAATCCGGATGAGCTCGCCAATGCTGTAAAAAAGATCCTAAGTCCTGAACATAAAAAGGACATGCATTCAGCGCTCCGGCACTTCATGGAGAGCTTTAATTATAACGGGATCTCTAAAAGTAACAAGGTTGCGCTTCCCACTATGGACGGTCTTGTATTTATAGATATTGCCGACATTGTGCGCTGCGAAGCCGATGGCAAATATACCTATTGCCATATTTCGGGCTCCAAAAAATTGTATTCGACCCGGAGCCTGATGGACTTTGAAGAACAGCTTTCTCCTCATGGATTTTGCCGGATCCATCATGCTCACCTGGTTAACCTCAACCATATCCGGAATTACGTGAAGGGCCTCGGCGGTTATGTAGTGATGAGCAACGGGGATAACGTCATCGTTTCAAAGAGAAAAAAAGAAAATTTCATCCGCCAATCCAAAAAGATCTGACCGGAGCCCCGCCTTTGGTCTCTCTTCCCCATAATCCCACTATTGCCGGGGTTTCCAGCTTATAGTTAAAAAAATTTCTTTTTTACTAAAGTTTTTATACATTTACCCTGAAGCTTTCAGGAAGACCTGCTTCGGGGACTGCAAGTACAGTGCCCCGGGGGAATTCTGGCAGGATATGTGTTTAGCGATAGAAAAATTAAAACAAATGAAAAAACTCTTTACTTTATTTACCTTTCTCGTATTTGGACTAAGTAACACGGACGCTCAGGAAGTAACCAAAAGCGAACTTAACTGCTATAACAAGTGGGCGCTTAAATTCGATGAGCGCGGAGCCGATGATGTTACGGACGGCATATACACCGATGTGGTGGTTACGTTCCGGCAAGGCGCAAATGCAGAATGCTATAATGGGAAAGCAATTGTAAAGGACAAAAAGCTCGACAGTTTTTATATTGAATTGGAAGATGGCACTTATGAGCAGGTTGTGCGCGTATGGAAATCTGAATCAAGGAACCTCGAGATCATCAGCGGCATCAGCAAAACCATTATCACAAAGGATAACCAACTGGTAAATGTATTGTGGCCAAAAAAGATCCGTCCTAAAAAAGCAGCTTTCAAACATGCTGCGGAACCGACCGACGATTAAGGGATCTTTCGATTGAACTCAGTACTTTTTATGCTCTTTTAATGTACCGTAAATTTTCCGGGTATCTTTTTTGTGATCTCAGCCAGACAGGCCTGGTATACTTTTTCTTCGCTGTCCGAGGTGAAGGTTTCAAACTCAATGTCTTTTACCTCTTTCGCTGCAACCGTCCACAACGAATGAAGGATGGTTCCATGGTAAAAGTCTTTTTTTTGAGAGGAAATATAGATCTTAAAAATGCCTTTTTCGTGAGTTACCTTATACACCTTGCTCCATTGTATTTTCATGTTAGGAAATCCTGTAGTTATTAGCAGCCCGGAATAAAAGAAAAGGTTGATCAAAAAGAATCCGGAAGCACCCGACTGAAATATTATTTCATCCGCCGTTCAAAGGTCATTTAAATTTTCTCAGCAACTCTTCAAATTCGATCTCCAGTCCACTGCATAATTTCTTCAGCACATATAAAGATGGATTTGTTCGTCCTGTTTCAATTCTTGCGATATTCGAACGCTCCATAA
>JBJMLS010000038.1:0-4472 GCA_045805185.1 Bacteroidia bacterium
CCTTGGTTCTATCTTTGCTTTTGCGACATTTAAAAGATCCGTTCCGATGCTCATCATTGCGTACATTTTCTTCCTGGTCATGTTCATCGGCGATCTCCTCATCGGGATCTGGCAGAAAGAAAATTCACTTGTCATTAGTGCAATAATAATGTGCCTTATCTCTTCCTTTATGATATTCGCTTTAAATAAGAGAAAGTAATTATGGACGTTCTGAATTTTTCGCAGAAGAATCCCTGCAATAACCACAATTAAAAATAACCGGCGCTATCGGGATAAAAAAACATTAAAATGAATACCCTGATCACAATTCTACTTATAGTGGCCGGCATTATTACCCTGCTGTTGATCCTGGCGCTAGTCATGAAGCGGGAACATTATGTCAAACGTGAGATCATCATCAACGCGCCCCGGCAAAAAGTATTTGACTATGTTAAGCTGCTCAAAAACCAGGACGAGTTCAACGAAGGCGCAATGGCTGACCCTGACAGGAAAAGAGAATTCAGGGGAACAGATGGAACAGTCGGCTTTGTTTATGCCTGGAACGGAAATAAAGATGCCGGTGAGGGAGAAAAGGAAATCAGGAGCATCGTTGAAGGAAAAGCAATTGAAATGGAGATCCGCTTTGTAAAACCGATGACAGCCAGCGCCCGTGTAATCATGGAGACAGAATCCTTATCTGCTGATCAAACCAAAGTATACTGGAGCAATGCCGGTACTTTGAACTACCCTTTGAACATACTGATCCCAATGGTAGAAAAGTCGGTCGCCAAAGGCATGGACAGCAGTTTGTCGGTTTTGAAAGGCATTCTCGAAAAATAAAAAGAGACAGGCTACATGGAAAGCGGGAAGCATAAGGCAAACATAATAAAACCCGGAGGGAAAACTGCCAGGTAAATCAGGCATGATCCGCGAACAAGCTGAAGACTTACCAACACATCTTAAATCCTTTTTGAAATTACATTTTAAATAACAGATCATGAGCAAGAGCGCAATGAATCCAAAGGTTGATTTCTACTTTAACAAAGCCGGGAAGTGGCAGGAAGAGCTGGAGAAGCTGAGAGGCATCATTCTTGACTGCAGGCTGACGGAAGAATTGAAATGGGGTGTTCCCTGCTACACGTTTCAGAAAAGCAACATCGTGTTACTGCATGTCTTTAAAGAATACTGTGCAATTCTGTTCATCAAAGGCGCCTTGTTAAAGGATGCCAAAGGAATTCTGATCCAACAAACGGAAAATGTCCAGGCAGCGCGGCAGATCCGGTTTACCGGTGTTCAGGAGATAAATAAGCTGAAGGCCACTCTCAAAGCTTATATCCAGGAAGCCATAGAAGTAGAAAAAGCCGGTTTGAAAGTTGACTTTAAAGAGACTGCGGAATTTAAAATGCCGGAAGAATTTGAAAATAAGTTATCCTCTAAAGCAGGGCAGGCATTGAAAAAAGCATTTAAGGCATTGACCCCGGGACGTCAAAGAGCCTATCTTCTTTATTTTTCCGCACCGAAGCAATCCAAAACCAGGGAATCAAGAATTGAGAAATGCGTACCGCGAATTCTTGAAGGAAAGGGACTAAATGACTAGCGAATTACACCTGTCATACAATTAAAATGACGAAGGAAGAATTAAGTAAGGCGTTCAATGCAGCCTTTATAGAACCCGATAAGAGCGGCAAACCCGCCATTAAAGGAACAGCCAGGGATATTATCAACTGGATCGCGGATCAGTTCTGCAATCCTGGTTCCAGCGCTGATCCTCCATTCTCAAAAGCCTTTACAGGAATGCTGGATAAAAACAGGAGGCCCATTCACGAAGGAGATCATATCCGGTTATATTATAAAGGGGAATATGTCATCTGCCAGGTTGTCTACGATCTAAAACACGCGGCATTTCTTCTCAAATGGCCTGACGGTTACATTAACCAGTACTTTATGAATGGGAACAGTTATGAGGTTGTTGGTGATCTGTAATACACGAGAAGCTCTATTTTTGGAGATCCATTTCCTGGTGAATATAATTCCTTTCTCTCTTAATAATTAACATTTATTAATTGACCAGAGCCTATTAAATCACTATTATTGTTCAACAGAGCTTACAGTTATTTAAACAAACCCATGAAAATATTAAAAAGCCTCAGCCTTCTTGTTTTACTTTTTACAAGCCTGGGTTTTAAAGCCCAGCAAGAGGAAGCAAAAAAAGAAGCAGAGCTCAACTGGTACACCGATATCTTCAAAGCCAATGAAGTTTCCGCTTCCACCGGGAAGCCCATCTTCGCTTTTTTTACCGGGAGCGATTGGTGCGGCTGGTGCAAAAAATTGCAGAAGGAAGTTTTCGCCAAAGCTGAGTTCGTAAAATGGGCAAAGAAAAATGTGGTCCTGCTGGAACTTGATTTCCCCAGGAAAAAACAGCTGAGCCCTGAGCTGATGCAGCAAAATCAAAGCTTACAGCAGACCTTCCAGGTGCAGGGTTACCCGGTGATCTGGATGTTCTTCCTCAAAAAAGACGATAAGACCCAGAAATTCAATATTACTCCTTTAGGTTCCTGCGGTTATCCACAGGGAGCCGAGCCGGGTAAAGAGGAAGTGAAATTTTTGCAGGACGCCAATTCCATATGGCAGAAGCAAGCCGTTAAGTAAAAGTATTCCAGGTTTTGTTCATTGTTCCTGTTTTACCATTTAAGTCCGCAAGACAATGTACCGGTGCAGGAAGTTTAAACCTGCAAGCGGAAAATCAGTATCTTTATTAAATGGATGATCAGGAACCAAAGCGCGTCCGCCGTGTCCGCTATAAAGGCACACATCCAAGATCCTTTAAAGAAAAATACAAGGAGCTTGATCCGGAGCAATACAAAGAAGACATCGCGAAAGTGATGCAGCAGGGTCGTACTCCGGCAGGCATGCACCGTTCTATTTGCGTAAATGAGATCATGGAGATCCTCCGGATAGTTCCGGGACAAACAGGTTTGGATGCCACGCTTGGCTATGGTGGGCATAGCCTGGAAATGCTGAATCGCGTGAGCCCGGGAGGCCGGCTGTTTGCTGTTGATGTGGATCCTTATGAATTACCACGAACGCGGGACCGTCTGGCATCTTTCGGTTTTGGACCCGAAGTTCTGTTCATCAGGCAAATGAATTTTTCAGGAATAGACCGGATCGCTTCCGAAGCCGGCCCATTGAATTTCGTATTGGCGGACCTCGGAGTTTCCTCCATGCAAATCGATAACCCTGAAAGAGGATTTTCATTCAAGGTTGAAGGTCCCCTGGACCTAAGACTTAATCCTAAAAGCGGGAGATCCGCAGCGAGCCTTTTAAAAACTATTTCCCTGTATCAACTTCAAGAACTGCTGGTAGAGAATGCAGATGAGCCCTATTACGAAGCGATCGCGGAAGCCATCGTATCCGGCCTGGCCAAAGGAAGAGCTATAACCACAACCACGCAATTGCGGGAAATAATTAGTGAAGCGCTGGAATTTTTACCACGTGATAATCGAAAGGAAGATGTTAAGAAATCCTGTCAACGTTGCTTCCAGGCATTGCGGATCGAAGTGAACAACGAGTTCGGCTCGCTTGACCAATTCCTGGAAAAACTTCCACATGCTCTTGCTCCCGGCGGACGCGTGGCTATACTTTCATTTCATTCGGGAGAGGACCGCCGCGTTAAGAAATCTTTCCAGCGTTTATTCCGCGCGGGCATATACAGTGAAGTTGCGCCGGATCCGATCCGTGCCTCAGCGGAAGAATGCAACACCAATCCCCGCGCGCGCTCCGCTAAGCTGCGCTGGGCAGTAAAAGCATAATTCACATGACTTCTTTGGAAGTCGCAGATGGGTTCCGGAAAACGACCGGGATAATTTGATTTTGTTGTCCGAAAGAGAATGTGTATTTTCATCTCTGATCACAAAACAAATGAAAAATAAAATCTCCTTTCTTACTTTATTGTTCCTGGCGCTGACAGGAAGCGCCTTCGCGAAAAAAGATACCGTTTCCGTTGGCAAGGCAGCCATCAGCAAACTGATCAAGCTCAACATTAAAAGCAAGGGAGGATACCAGGGGCAGTGTATTTCGATGCAGATAAAAAGCCAGCACAGCGATACGCTCATTGTTTATATCGAGGCAGGAAGAAGGCTGGACTCGCAGGATTCTACCGAGCAGGATATCCTAATTGTAAAAGACATGTTCGTCTCCCTTCTTAGCAAACAGGAAAAAACAGTTGATGTAATTGGCTTCTGCTGTCAGGCCCATAACGGGGCGCCAAAAGAAAAATCAATCTTCTCGGTTGGAGCATTAGCGGATAAAAATCTATACGAGCTCGGTCGTTATTTGAATACGGCCAAACTATCCAACAATTCCATACAAAGCGCTGTGTGGTGCATCTCCGATAACAACGAATTATCATCGGTGACAGATGACGGTACGGAAGAAGTAGGCAAACTCCGCAAGTTCCTTTCCAAATTAAAGAATGTTGTAGTACCCTGGTACAA
>JBJMLS010000039.1:0-5970 GCA_045805185.1 Bacteroidia bacterium
AATGACCTTTATCCAGGATTGTTTTCAGCTGCTGCGTGATCAGGTTGTAATCCGCTTTGCATGCAGGCTCTGGCTGTTTTTTTAAACGCGACAGGTAACAAGTATCTACAAAAAAAATAGCTTTGGAAATCGAATACCGCTCAAACTGATCCAATAACAGATCAGTCGGTTTCAAAAGGCAATTTTTTACCGATCCGCTTCTGCTACCTAAAAAAAGCTCATAATCAAAGGTAAAAAGTATGTTACGCCTGCTTTTCAATTTCCTGGTCAATTATATCTTTAAACGTTTTCCGGTTCCGTAGTTTATTGTTCATTTTAAGCATGGTGTTAAACAGCCTGCACTTTGCCTGGTTAAGATTCATCTTGAATAAATAACCTTCCTTCAGTTCGCCTCCGAAACGTTCCTTAAAGCTTTGGATGCCTTCTAATTTCGTATTGCTTACATCACTCAACCTCGCACCCACAAAATCATAAGACCTGACCCCCATTCTTTTTACCTCCAGCATTGTTTTCCAATGTAAATAGTTAATTGAACCTGATTCAGTAATGTTACCGGAGGACGCCCCATACAAATAATAACAACAGTATCTTGTAAATGGAGCAAGAAGGGCGCCCTGTGGTTTATTATTATGGTAAACAACGGAACATATACAGTTCTGCTCTCCTAAACAAGAATAAAAAGATTGAAAAAAAACAAAAGGTTCGCAATACATTCCCGAACGTTTCATTGTTTCCGAATAAAGTTCATAGAATACATTAAGTTCATCCTTTCCCGATCTAATTTCTACTCCCGCCCTTTCAGCTTTATTGATCTTATTCCTGTGTTTTGGATGCACCCGGCTGAATAATTCCTCCACCGATCCCCTGAGATCTACCGCATAACTTCCGAACCTGCAGGAGTCGGATCCTTCCGGCGCAGCTCCCAAAACAATAAAATTTTGCGGAGTGATGAGCCTGTCAGCAATTCCCTGTTCCCTGAGTTCATTGACCAATTCAGCAAAAAACATTTCCTGGTCTTCGGGCTTCAATGCCCCTTCGCTTGTAAATGGTTCGGACAATAGCTGAGCATTAACAATGAATTTGGTTTTGTGCTTGCTTAAAGCTATGAACGTATTTTCTTCTTTTGCCAGGGCGATCAGGATATCCGCTTTATAATTCTTCCTGATAAAATTTCTGTACGATGAAAGGTACGTGTAAGGCAGCTCATTCTCGTCAATAGTTAACAGATCGCTTACAGCAGTATTTTCAAAAAAATCAATCTTCATTCTTATATGCTGAAAGTACTTGTGCTACTCTCTTAGTTTCGCTCACAGGAATTGACCGCTCTGAAGAAAGCTCAACAAGATTGAGATAGGTTTGCTTAAAATTTGGTAAATCCTTCGTTTGGAGCAGTCCCACATCTATAGTGGTTCCCAATCGAAAATGAGGAACCTTATTCTCTTCCAGGTACTTTATAAAATTTTCCACATTTTTATTTACATAAAGAACTACCTTGAAAAATAATCCGGCTTTCGTTTCATAAGCTATTGAAACAGAATTTAGTTTTGAAACAGCGTCTTTCAGTATTAAATATCTTTCCTCACGTTCTTTTCTTTTATTCAGCGCGATTGCTTTCGCCTGGAGCGCCTTCTCTTTTTGAAAAGCGCTCAATTCAAAAAAACCGGATTTCTTCTTTTTAAAACGATCATACAATTTTTTAAAAAGAAAATGTGAACGCTTCTGCTCCGTACCGAATAAGCGTGTGTTGAAAAAAAAACGCGCTTCCTGATTATCCCAAAAGCTTTTTGTTTTTATACCGGGATGAGTCCGCACATTTAAAACTTCGCCGCCAAGGGCAGCAGTTGTAGATTTTCCGGGGCCAAACGAATAAACAACAGGATGGTCCCCGAAATCAGAAGTATCGATTCCAAAACTTTGGGCGGCATCATGGATCAGTTTCACATTATTCCTTGCACACATATCCACAATCTCTTTTGTGAAGGGGTGAACGTATCCATAAAGATGAGTTACGATAATAGCTTTTATATTTGCTTCAATCACTTTTTTTTCATCGTAAAGAGCCCAATAAGTTCCGGGCTTTTCCATATCGAAATAATATGGCGTAAATCCTTCTTCCCTTACAGCACTTATCACTTCTTTACAGCAAAATGCGGGGATTCCCACAATTGATCCCGGATGAAGGTTAACTGAGCGTAAAGCGATCCTTAATGCATTTTTTCCGCTATCAACCGTCAAGCCAAGGGAAACACCACTTATGTCGGTATCTTCATTCATAATAAAAGGACTGGGGAAAAAGTACATACCTATTTGAAATAAGGAATTATTTTTTCGGTAAGATTCGCAATTGAATAATCCTGAAGATTAAAAGTGTGTTCCGGCAACTCTTTTCCTGAGTTAAGATCCATAATAGCTGTTTTAAAAGGCTCTGCCATTTTCCCCGGAAGCATCACGTATCCAAGACCGTGCTTCTTAATAATTTCCGCCACCTCGCCGGGATTTGAGAATAACAGGATCTTTTTACCATAGCTTACGTATTCATAAAACTTGGTACTTAAGCTAAACTCGAACTGAGGAGGTAAAAACAACATTCCTCCCGAAGATTGCGAAATGATCTTTTGAATTTCGCTCAGTGGAACCAGGTCAAAGAACTTCACTATGTTCTCAAGGCCATGTTCCTCCACGGATTTTTTAAATTGAGCCTGCTCCGGTATGTAAAAATGAAATTCCGTATTTTTTAATAGCTCACTTCCCTCTCTCATCAATTCGCTGACCTGGAGAAGAAACTCGTTAAACAGACCTATGGAAATATCATACAGGATACCTGTGTACACAAAATAATTAAGCGCATTTTTTTTCTTATCCGCTAAAGCAGTATTTATCTCATCCGGATCAAAACCGTTCGGAATGAAAATAAAATTTTGCGTTTTTTCAGGAATGTTCTCAGCATAAAAATCAGTTACTACTTTACATACGCTCAAAACCTTATCCGCTACTCTTACAGCGTTCAATTCACTCTTCAGCTCAAAAGCTTTACGTTCGTCGTTTAATTCTTTATGATCCCAATTATCCAAACAAATGTTCCAGGGATCCCTTACATCCATAATAAAGTTCAGATCCGGAAACTCCTTCTTTAATTTTACCCCGACCTCTACCAGCCGGTTCGGAGCAATAGTTATCACCAGGTTCTTTACCTCGTGTTTCATGATCAGCTCTTTTGCTTTCTCATAAAACAAATCATTACTTGAAAGAACTTTATCATAAAAATTCCCCTGGTACTTGTTTTCCAGGTAGAGTTTTGACAACCTATATTTAATCTTTTTTAAAAAACTGAAGTTATGGTCGTGAAAAAAACTGAAGAACCGCGTTCGTACCGCGAAATAGTTAATTGCCTTATTATTGTCGATATCCTGCGACCAGTTGGACTTTTTGCCAAGCCTGTGTTCGGCTCCGATCACAAACAGCTCAAAATCTTTTTTTGTAAGGTACTTTGCAAATTTCGCCCAGCGCCGCCCTCCAATACCAGGAAAAGGAGGAAAGGAATAACAGATCAAAAGTACTTTCTTCTTACTCATCTTATTACTTGACTATCCGTTTCAATTGCTTCAAGGAAGGAGAGAAAATTTACCGCCCCATCAAAATTATTTTTCCAGAATTCACGAACCTGAGACCTGAATTCCACTGAATTTTTACGTGATTCCCTGAATTGCTTTATGAGCGCAGAAACCGCCGCCGGATCAAACTCTTTTTCGATAAGGATCCCTGTTGACTCATTTACTATTTCACTACAGCCGCCTACATCGGTGGATAGCACAGGAATACCGAGGCTGATAGCCTCCATCATCGTCACTGGCAAACCTTCCGTTTCACTCACACTTATAAATAAATTTACGCCCGTAGTCTTATAGAAGTCAAAAATTTCCCTATTCGTCATTTTTTCCTTAGACTCTACAATTACATTGTCCATTCGTTTTAGCTCATCCCTGTTTTTAGCATAAAGCGCAACAGCAGGATCAGCTGAAGCTGAATTTTCATTGCCGATATGGATCCATTTTATCCTGAACCCGATGCGCTTTATAATTTCCGGTATAAGATGGATCCTTTTTATATTCCTAACATGGGCGCAGCTCACAATAGTAAATACATCCTTCTCATTAAAGGGGCCTGGCCCATGATCTGCGGTTCCGAGGTAGCAGCTTTGTATTTTTTCCTTATACTGCCCGAATTTCTGCTTTAAGTAAGCCATTCCTTTTTCAGATACGGATAAAACCTTCGTTACCTGTTTTAGCTGATACCACCGGAAGGGAATCGCCTTTGTTCCGGGAACACGGTATTCATAAAGATCGGTTCCGTGGGCTCTTGAGTAAAACTTATTGATGATTCCCCTGTGCTTTAACAGCGCCAGAACTGTTGCCCATTGGTTGAACCAGAAGGAATAAAAAACATCTGACTTTTCAATTTGTTCATTGGTTTTCCTGAATTCATCCGCCAGGTAAAAGCAACGCAATAATCCACTGATCGCTTTAATATACCTGGAAGGATACAGTATATACGCTGGGGTTTTCACTATTTCGATAAGTGAAAGTCTGATAACTGAAAAAAAATCAGAAAATAAAACTTTTGAAGTGGAATAGCCCGAATAATCAGCTTCTCTAATTAGCACGTTTTCCGGGAACTGCAGTTTATTGCCTTTAGTAAAAGCATAAACAAAGACCTGTTTAAAATTCAGGGCCAAATTGGCAATCTCAGCTTCTACAAATGGGATCTCAACTTCATTTGTAAAGAAAAATATTCGTCCTCCGGATTTATTCACTTATAAGATTCCCTGGTCAGTTTTATTCTGGTAAACTAAATTGAGGCGCTTAACAATTCTATTTTCCTGCCAAGTTCAGGCGCCGAGTTAAAAGAGTTCTCAAAAAGAAGCGTTCCTTTTATAGGAAAGTCTCTATCCTCTTCCCTTAATATTAAAGTTTTAAACCCCATGTATTCTCTTTCAAAAAGAACAGTTGAGTAGGAACCGATCCCTATCTCAGCCTTATAAAACGCATGGCTGGAGGGTAACTTATCCGTATAGAATACTATTTGTTCTTTTTTAAATCTTTGGAAATAGTATTTTTCCGTTTCAGCCATATTGCTTTTCTCCTTCGGATGCAAAAAAATCATTAGTTTCTTTTCCGGATGCTGATCTAAGAACTGCTTTAATAAGTCTATACATTTCTCCTCTTCTTCAGGCTTTGCAAATAATCCGCTGGTTTTTCCATCCATTACACGGAACCAGCCTCCATGAGAATAAAATCCAATTTCATACTCGAAAGCCTTTGTTTCCTTGTATAGGTTCGCATAGGTCAGGTATGTTTCGGGAGGTAAGGATTCGGTTGCTGAAACACGAATCGTTTCCCTGAGCATTGCGTCATATTCCTGTTCCTGGTAGTTACTGCTGAATGCTAGAATATCCGCCTGTAAATATTTATGATGCGAAACGAGAGCGCCGGGCGAGGGATGTTTTGTGACTGTTAAACCCGCTCTTTTTAAAATAAGAAAAGCCAGATTCGCGTCTTTTTCGGCAGGACTAAAAAAATGAACCTGCTTTATCCCCATTATCAAAGCGGCCCGAACCGTAGCAGATATTTCAACGAACTCGGCTACTATTAAAGACCATTGTGCTCTCCTTTTACTAAAAAAACACACAGGTACGATCACTAAAGAAAGTAAGATCAAAAACAACCTGCTTTTTCCCTTCTCAGCATATCCATAAGATATATCCCTCGTTATACAAGCGATTTCGTCCTTCTCATAACCTTTTACGTGGACTATATATTCTTTTCTCAGGTCACATACGCTTTGCCGTGAGTCTGTGATCAGGATCCGGAATTGGCCTGAAATTTCTTTTTTACCATCCAGATTTTTCCATGTTCTGCTGAACATCCTTAAGCCGATCAAAGGGTCGGAATGCGCAGAGTCGGGCAATCTGAA
>JBJMLS010000040.1:0-9706 GCA_045805185.1 Bacteroidia bacterium
AGCTCGCTCACGGATCTGATCCTGATGAAAATATTGAGAGTAAAGCAAATTGAGGACAACAAGGGGCAAACAATTATTTCCGAAGGTATCGATGCTAATTTTATGGACATGATCAATTATGCGGTGTTTGCACTGATCAGGTTGAATGAAAATAAATAGATTGGTTTAATTTTTGTTATTTGCCGCAAAAAAATAAGAAATGAAAAATTTTTTACACAGCAGGTTATTCCGTTTAATTGCTTCCTTTGGCGCGGCCTTATTGATCTTCTGGATCTGTCCACCTTGCTTTAGTAAAGTAACGCTCGGGATCGTATTGGGAATATTGCTTCTCTTTATCAATTTTGCTGAGTTCTTTTCGCGCATGACCTGGCTCACGCATACCAGTCGCTTTCTTGTTGGAGGCTTATTTATTTTCTCCGGTTGGATCAAAGCGAATGATACGGTGGGCTTCGGATACAAGCTCGAAGAATATTTTGAGGTATTTAAAGGCGCTACCGGATGGGGCATATTCGAATCCTTTGCGCACATTGCACAGCCGCTCGCTACGGTCATCTGCGTTTCGGAAATGGTGCTTGGCTTCTTACTGTTGATCGGGATCTTCCGTAACATTACCTTGTGGCTGCTGATGCTGCAGATCGTCTTTTTTACTTTCCTCACCTTTTACTCCGCTTGTTATAATAAAGTAACCACCTGCGGCTGCTTTGGGGATTTCCTGGTGCTTAAGCCCTGGACATCTTTCTGGAAGGACGTTGTTTTGCTCTGCCTGATCACGCTTATTTTCGTTGGCAAGGATAATATCAATCCTTTGTTCGGGAAGAACTTTATCAATAATTTCCTGGCGCTGATCTTCAGTATTGCCGCTGTTTGGTTCCCCATCTACACCTATCGCAACCTGCCTGTAAAAGATTTCAGGGCCTATGCGCCGGGTAAAAGTATCTGTGAAGGAATGAAGCCTGCTGCGGATTATAAGGCCCCGCAATACGAGTTTTATTACCTCTATAAGAACTTAAAAACTGGTAAGGAAGAGATCCACAATTATAAAGAGATCAGCTGGACGGATACGCTCAACTACAAGCTGGATTCACTCGTCGAGCGGGTGGAGATCTCGCCTGAAATTGGTGCCGCGAAAATTGTCGATTTCAATCTGACCGATCTCGATGGCAACTCGATCACCGATAGTATTCTGGGCATCAAAGGCTACAATTTTTACATTGTTTATTATGATCTCGACAAGGCCAGTAATGATCCCGTGCTTCACGCCAAAATAAACGACTTTTATACGCTCTGCCAGAAGGAGGGGATCCCGGTAACGGCAATGACGGCCTCCAGCGCCGACCGCATCAATGAGTTCAAGCACGCTCACAATGCGCTTTATGATTTTGCAAATGCCGATGGTACTGTGCTGAAGACTATGATTCGCTCCAACCCAGGTCTGATGCTGATGAAGGATTGCAGGGTGATTGCCAATTGGCACTATAACAATTGGCCCGTTTTCAGCGATGTTAAAGCAAGGTACATGAAATAAGAAAAAAGATTTGTTGTCATAAACACAGCAAATGTCCAACAAGATCAATTACTCGTCACCCGAACGATAAGGAACAAAAACAGAAGGAAAATGCTATTATCAAATAATCACCTATTTTTCAATAGATTTCATTTGTATGATTATTTTATTATTTTTGTTAGTCTGAACGCTTAAAACTGTAAACACTATGTCGGAAGAATTCGAAAAAAATGAGCAGCAGGATCTTTATACCAAATCAGTGCGGGCTGGGAAAAGAACCTATTTTTTTGATGTGAAATCAACTAAAGGAGGAGATTACTACCTGACAATTACCGAAAGTAAAAAACGTTTCGGTCAGGATGGTAAATTCTTTTTCGAGAAGCATAAGATCTTTTTATACAAGGAAGACTTTGACAAGTTCAGCGAAGGCCTGGTAGAAGCAGTGGATTATATCAAGACGAATGCTCCGGTGATTGAGGCGTCTGCGGAGACGACCGGTGAAACAACAGGCGAAACAAGCATTGCAGCGCCAATGCACAGCAGTGATATAAGCTTTGATGATTTAGGAAAATAAAATTTTTTTTGTACTGTAAAGTCATTGCGTATTACGTGATGACTTTTTTTATTTCCCAAACCCGGAGATCTCTTCTTTTAACTGCTCGAACTTCAATTGCTTTTCAATAAATTTCTTCCTGTTCCCCATTCTCAATAGCGTTGCCGGAATGGCCCCGGTCCACGAGCTGTCCACCTTATTGATGAATGTATTTCCATTCACTTCATCCAGCAGCGCCACCTCAGCTTTGTACGCGTTCTTTTTAAGAAATGGCAGAAGCCTGGTTTTTATGTCTTCTTTGAAATCCATTGTAACCAGGATCACTTTCACAGCTTTCTCTTTGTATTCATTCTGAATTCTTTCAAAAGCAGGAAGCTCTGCCACGCAGGGTTTGCACCAGGTGGCCCAGAAGTTAACAATATATAAGGTATCGTTCGGTTGTGTATACCGGCTTATTAATTTATCTATCTTATAGATCTTTGGTTTTCTTTGAGCCTGAATCCTTAAGGAGCAAAGGCAAAGTAATAATAGGATCAGGCTAGTGCTTTTCTTTCCAGGCATATTCATCTAAAAGAATTTTTGTGTCGGTGATGAGCCGGTTAACATCTGTTGAATCCGTTCCGTCATAAAATCCGCGGATATGGCGTTCTTTGTCTATAAGCGCAAAATTCTGGGTATGGATGAAATCATCAGAGCCTCCACTGCCTTCCTCGGCGTCGAGCAGGTATCCCTTCCTCGCGAGCTCATACAGTTTTTTTTTATCTCCCGTAAGAAAATGCCATTGATCAGGGCTTGCATGGTGACGATCGGCATATTCTTTTAATGTGGGAACGGAATCCTCTTCAGGGTTCACTGTATGGGATAATATAAGAACAGAAGGGTTATTTCTGAATTCCGAAGCAAAGCGTTCCAGCTGATCACTCATGACAGGACAAATGGATTGACAGCTTGTAAAAAAGTAATCGGCAACATAAATTTTCCCCTTTACATTTTCCTGGCTTATCTTTTCACCTTTTTGATCTGTGAACTGAAAATCAGGAACGGTATGGTAAACAGTATCCCGTGAAGCGGAATAATTTTTCGGTCCGTAATAGGGGAGCATGCGCAAAGGCTTATTTTCCCTGTGCCTGAAGAAATATGCGGCAATAAAAGCAATAGGGATCAATACCAGGAATACATAGATCAGCTTGTTTTTTTGCATGCGGTAAAATTAGTTTAATTTGGGTAAATTTGCATTGCTTATTCAGGTATTTCCCGGTTTCCCGCTGATAAAAATGCGGTGTAATTAGATCGATTATGAAAAATACAACAAAAGACAGTAGCCCGAAAAATGAGAACGATCTTGGCTTCGGAACGCGTAATTACAGCACCAATAATCGTTTCCTCAACAGGGATGGCTCCGTAAATATTATCCGGAGAGGGCGCAGGCTATCAGATTCAGTTGATATTTACCATACGCTCATCACTATGCCCTGGACAAAATTTCTATGGATAGTGATCGCCGGGTATATCCTGGTAAATATTTTTTTCGCAACACTATATTATGCCATAGGATACCAGGACTTTGGTAACCTGCATCATGTTTCTCCTGCAGGGGATTTTATGGACCTTTTCTTTTTTAGCGCCCAGACAATAACAACAGTTGGTTACGGTTATGTATATCCTAAAAGTGTTTCCGCAAGTACAATTGCTGCAATCGAATCCATGCTCGGACTTCTTGGCTTCGCGCTTGCAACCGGCGTTCTTTACGGAAGATTTTCCCGCCCCAAGGCGGATATCCTGTACAGCAGGCACATGCTCGTATCGCCGTATAAGGAAATGACCGGCCTGATGTTCCGTATTGCCAACAGCAAACAAAATGAACTAATAGAGATAGAGGCTCAGGTGGTGCTTGCAATGACGAACACGGAAACAAAGAACAGGATGTTCTTATCCTTGCCCCTGGAAAGACAGAAGATCAATTTTCTTCCCCTGAACTGGACCATTGTTCATCCTATTGATGAAAATTCACCGGTTTACGGTTTTAGTCATGAAGACCTTGTGAAGGGTGACGTGGAAGTAATTATTCTCGTGAAAGCCATTAATGATACCTATTCACAAACTGTCTATTCGCGCATCTCTTACAAGTTCAATGAAATTGTTCATGGCGCCAAGTTCAAGCCTATGGTAAGCGACACGAATCACAATGGAAGAGTTGTAATTGACCTCAGCCAGATCCACGATTATGAAATGGTGGAATTACCGGAACCCGCCATCGTGAGTTAATTATCCGCAAGTATGTTCCATTTGTCCTTATAGAAAAGACTTACCTCATCATCGCAACAGGTGATCCGGCCAATGTATTTTTCTACCGCTTCAAATATTCTTTTTTCAGGGTAACCCGGAACCTGGAGTTCATGCATTGCCCATTGCTTAATATTTAGGCTGTTTTGCTTGTTCCCCTCGGGTTTTGTGAAAGACTGCAGGTAATAAGGTAGCCTGGACCTTGCATTATCACTCAGGTAAATTATGCCGTTTGAGGTATTGCCGGAGTAAAGACTTGCTGAGAGATAGGAATCCCATTTGTTTACCAGGTTCAAACCGGGCATTAGTCCGCATAAAAGCAAAATGATGTAGGCTGGCTTAAAAGAAAAAAGATAACTCACACTATGGTATTTTGAATCGGCTGTTCCGGCAAAAAGAAAATAGATCATGAAGACCATCCCAAGGTTCCAGCCCCAGATCACCGGATTGTAATTATGGCCGAATGGTCCCATCAGAATAAGAATGAGCAGGTGCATTCCGATAGCAAGAGGTATAGCTATCCGCTTGGCGCTTGCAGAAAATAAGGCGATGCCGATAAAGATCTCAATGAAAGGGATCCCATATCCTGATTTTAAAATAACAGTGCATCCTTCAGGTGTAAAAATACTTTCCAGGGGTTTGATCAGCCAGGGCCATGTATCCGCCATAAAATTCGGGTTGAGCTTTTGTATCCCGCTCCAGAAGTAAATTGCGGCAACTATTATCTTTAGGGTGGTGAAAATTGCAGTGTGATCTTTAGGCTCATCCACGCGCCAATTATAAAAAGCAAGAACAAGAAGCATTAACATGTATTGGTAGAACCAGGGTTGTAAGCGGTTCTGGTCGGCAATGGCGAGGTATGCTCCGATCAACAGAACGATTGCTATGCTAAAACGCGGCCGCCGGGCGAATAACAGCATCACCGTACAAAATAAGAACAACCCAAAAAGTATCTTGTCGGCGGGTACAGGTAATGGAGTTAAGCCGTCAAAAACCGGAACTAATGGGAAATCCCTGTCACTGATCCATAACCGCCAGGAGACGCTAACAGAAGCCAACAGGCCAAGCGCTATGAAATTCTTAATTGCCCGTAAGCGTCTTGGAATTGAAATTTCCGGTAGGTAAAGTTCTTTGATCATTTTATTTTATTCGTCCTGCTTTATAAAAATACTTCTTATAATAAACCTCATTCAGATCATTGATAATAACTCCTTTTTTAGTTGATGCATGAATGAACTTATTGTTCATTAAATAAACGCCAACATGCGAAACATCCTTCTTCTCGATCTTAAAAAAAACAAGATCGCCTTCTTTCAGGTCCTTATTATCGAGACTTGTGCACGATGAATAGAGTTCCCCGGTGGATCTCGCGACTTTTTTACTGTAAACAATATTGTAAAGTGTAAAGGCAAAGCCGGAGCAGTCTATTCCCGTCTTGTCGAGGCCACCATATTTGTAGGGTGCGCTATACCATTCATCAATGAACTGGAACAGCTTTATGTTGTTTAGTTCGGATTCCCTTACGCCTAATTGTGCGGCATATTTCATTTTTAATGCAGAGAGTTTTTCAGCTTCAGCCTTAGAAGTGGAAGCGGTACCTGCCGAGGAAGCTGACTTATGAGAGCGGCAGGAAGCGAGAAAAACGACAAGTAGTGAAATGCACAGGGCCACGCGCCGGAAATGAATATGGTATTGGGGAGAGTCCACATTCAAAATTAAACTATAAGGATGGGCCTGGAAGAGAGAAGGGTACTGTGTTATCTACATTCACGTGTTAATAAGCAAAACGCTTATTTCAGGTCAATAATAATCGGAAGACTCATCCTTACGCTCACGGGTTTTCCATTTTGCATGCCGGGCTTCCATTTTGGCATTTCATTAAATGCTTTAATTACTTTATCCCTGCAGGCATTGCAATCTTCGAGGCCCTTGCTGATGGAGATCTCACCCAGGTTCCCGTCGTTTTTCACAATAAAACTCATAAGCAGTTTATTGCCAGAGGAAGTCGCCGACTTTTCAAAAGATAAATTTCCAGCAAGGTATTTCTGCAATTCAGCGGTTCCTCCCGGATACTCCGGCATTATTTCGGCGCTGGTCAAAACACTATTTCCATTTTCAGCCAGGGCTCTTTCATCCTGCTGCTTTTGTTTTATGTCGGATTTTAACGCAATATCCTTATCCGAAAGATCCTCATCTGTTTTAGCTTTTTTATCTTCTTCCTTCGTTCCAGAATAAGCGGGAGCATAGGACTTGCTTTGAATTTTCCTCTTCTTGCCTTTCGTTTTGCTTTCCTCTCTTTTGGTGGCTTTAGCAAGTACCGCGGCGCCTGATGTTGTACTCCAGCTATAGGTTGGACTTGTAGTTGTTAAGCCATAAGCGCCGGCAGGTACGGGACTATTGGCCGTGCCGTTGTAATGCGTAATATCCGCGTTCGACGAGGTGTTTTTTGCAAGGTCAGGTAGATTGAGGGTGTCATTCCGGGCGTTCATTGCTCTGTTCATATCAGCATTGTAGGCGAGCGCTTTTTTCTCGGTTTCCGCTTCTTTTTTCTTTTGCTTTTCCTCAAAACGCGTATTGGCCGGATTGATGCTGCTTGTTGTGGAAATGTTATTCATATTGTCGCCATTGGAGACCTTATCTGCCTTTTTACTGTCATCGGTCACTACCTCATCCATAAGGACAGGAGCTGTTTTATAACTGACAGATAGTTCTTCAGCTGCTGTTTCTTTATTTACCTCCTGTGCAAAATACCCTTCATTGGTTTTTTCATTTTTTGGCGATTGCTCAAGATCAGAAACTCCTTTACCGCTAACAGGACCTTTGCCGTTTCCTTCACCGGATACTTTGAGCATTTCTTTTTCTTGCGGAGCTTTTTCCTCAATAACTGCTCCGTCACTGTTAACCGGAAGAGGAACGGTCTCGGTGCTTGTATTTCCATTGATCGTTGAGCTTGCCTGATCAGCAGCTGTATCTTTTTTTACAGCCACCTGGGCTTCTTTATGAAGATTCTGAAACAGGAAGAAAAAGCCAATGATCAATGCGACCGATGCCGCCATGGCCATATAGTAAAGTCCTTTATTGTTTTTTTTGGGAAGAATGATAGCTTTTCTGTCCTTCTCTTCTTCAAGCAGTGCATCAATTTTTGAATTGAGTCCGAACACTTTTTCCCGGTTCTTCACCAGTTTCAAGCCTTCCAGCGCTTCACGCTCGAATTCATCCAGGTTGCCGCCATCCTGGCCGCTGTTTTCAGCGTCCAGGAGCTTAAACAACTCTTCGGGGGAGAAGTTATGCGGTTCGTCAGTTGGATTCTTGTTGTCCATTTAGTTGCTCTAACTTGATCTTTAAATTTCGTTTGCCGTTTTGAATATAACTTTTTACGTTGTTTACCGAGTAACCGGTAAGCTCTGCGATTTCGTTGTAGCTTTTATCTTTCATATAGAAAAGCTCAACGCAGGCACGCTGTTCCTTATTCAATTCAGCCAGGGCTTTTTCAAGCGCTACATATTCCTGTTCGCGCTTGTTAGCATTCAGATGCATTTCCTCGCTGGTTTCCATAAAGGTTTTTACATCCGCGCTGTATTCCAGGTTACGCTTGAGTTTCGACTGCCTGGAACGCAGGTTCATCAGGCAGTGATTCTTAGTGAAGGTATACAGCCAGCTCTTAAAATATTCAATATTGTGTTTTAAAAGATCATCGAAAAGTTTTGTAAAAATATTCAATACGGCATCCTGGGCCTCATCCTCGTCTTTAAGATACTTCATGCTCAGACCGAACACAAGGTGGGAATAACGCTTATAAAGGATACCGACAAATAACTTATCTCCGGATTTTTTGTATTCGGCAATAAGCTCCTTATCGCTCAGGTCCTTATATGAAGCTGGATATAACAAGTGAATTCCCGTAGTGTTATGGTCTTCCAAAGTTAAAAAAAATATGCGGCTTTATGGAATATTTAAAAAGCCTGCATCAAAAGTTGGAATTTTAAATAAAAAAATCAGAATCTATGAGAACAATAGTATTATCAGGCCTTTTCGCCCTGCTTACAATAGCCGGTCAAGCCGCAGAAACAGAGAAGAATGTTAAAACCAGACCTGAAAAAGTTACTGTATACATGCAGGGAGCCCAGGTATACCGTACCAGTCAGGTGGCTTTAAGCGCTGGACAGAATAACATTGTTTTCGAAGGATTGGAAAGTGTGATCGACCCACGAAGTATCCAGGCAGGAGGAAATGGTAATTTCATTATAACAGATGTTCAATACATTACTTTTTACCCGGAGCTGGAAAAAATAAAGAATACCGGAGATGCAAAATATGCCAGGCTGGTAAGGCAATTAACCGATTCACTTAAAACACTTGATTACGAGCTGGAGGATATCCAGAATAAGAAAGACGTACTTACTACCGAAAAAAGCGTATTGTTAAATTATGGCCTTTACAAAGGACAAGCGAAAAAGGATTCTCTCGCTTTTTTAAAGGACGGGCTTAGTTTTCTCAGGGAAAAACTGAATAATATTTATTCTGAGTTACTTAAAATTAAAAAGGAAGAAACCAGGCTGGCCGAAAAAAAGGACAGGATCAATAACCGCCTTGTTGAAATAAACAACGACCTCGGACCCCAGGATAATCCTTCGCAGGTAAATAAGCCCGATTACCGTGTAATTGTTTCCGTTATAAGCGATGTGGCAGCGCCGGCATCTGTCAATATTAATTATTACGTGAGCAATGCAGGCTGGACTCCAATTTATGATCTTCGCACAGAAGGAGTGGAAAGTTCCGTAAAGTTAACCTACAAAGCAATGGTTCACCAGTTCAGCGGTGCAGACTGGAAAGATGTGAAATTGATTTTATCAACGGGCAATCCTAATCAAAATTTTGCTTTACCTGAATTAAGCACCTGGTACCTGAATTCCTATGCTTCCTATAACCATAAAGGTAAGAACTCCAGGGGAAATGGTTATTATAACAATGCGCCAATAGCGGCTTACGATGATAAAGATCTGGCAAAGTCAGAGGTGCAGAGTACAACCAGCGGTCCCCTTGCCGACGCGGAGCAATCGTATAACTATGCTGTGATGGATGATAATATGATCCAGGCTGAGTTCGAGATCCGTTTGCCCTATACCATTCCTGCAGATAATAAAAACCACATTGTTGCGGTTCTGAATAAGGAATTAGAAACAAAGTACATTTACAAAGCCATTCCAAAGCTCGATATGAATGCCTATTTAACAGCGCGTGTTACAGGTTGGGAGGAACTAAATCTTTTGCCGGGACAGGCAAATATTTTCTTCGACGGAACTTTTGTGGGACAATCCTACCTTAATACTTCCACAGTTGGAGATACGCTTGAGCTATCGATGGGC
>JBJMLS010000041.1:0-5876 GCA_045805185.1 Bacteroidia bacterium
GCATCTTGTTCAAGTTTTCCCTCTTTTTAGAAAGGCTTTTTTTGTGGGGCTTCTTCCTTTGCAAATTTTAAGCCAATCGTTCAACAACGCTGTATAAAACAGCTTACGTGGCAAATCTAGGCCTATTTTGCTATACAAAACAAATTTTTAGCGAAATTTGTTCTTAAATAATTGTTAATTAGTTGTACGACGAATCAGAGGTCGGGTTCGACAGAGAACGAGATATTTAACATTAAACCTACTTATTTCCGATATGTTTCACAGTACAATCGATAAACAGCGACTCTATTATGAAGTCCAGGGCGATCTGAACAGTAAGCGCACACTTGTTCTGCTCAATGGCTTGTCTCAATCTACTCTTGCCTGGGCCCTGATGACTCCCATCCTGGGGAAAAATAACCGCATTATCCTTCTCGACCTGATCTTCCAGGGTCAGTCAGATAAAAAGGGAGAGTGGCGCGATTTTGACCAGCATGCTGCCGATGTAAAAGGTTTACTTGACGAACTGAAAATTGAACATACTGTGGTCATCGGACTTTCTTACGGTAGCCTCGTGGCACAGCATTTTGCGTTAATGTACCCGGAAAAGCTGGAAAAATTAATTCTTATGTCCACTTTCGCTCATAAAACACCCTATTACCGCGCTATAGAAACCGCCTGGGAACAGGCGCTTAAAATGGGCGGCTATCCTTTGCTGCTGGATATTATGTTGCCTTCTGTACTAAGTGAAGGGTACTTTAAAAATCCATTGATCCCAATTGAAATGATGAAAGAGGCACGCAAGGATCTGAATATGGATGCCGCCGCATTAATGAAATTGATGAATGCTACTAAAGAAAGGCCTGACTACCTGGAAAAGCTGAAAGGGCTCAGAACATCAACACTTATCATACAGGGTGAAAAAGATACGCTCTTTCCCGTTCACATGGCTGAAGCTGTACAACAAAGTATCCCGGGATCAAAATTAGAGGTCATTCCAGGCGTGGGACATACATTAAACCTCGAAGCCATCCCTCAATCGCTGGCCCTCATAAATTCTTTCATTGCATAAATATATGTTAAGCTGTGATCGTCCTGTAATATTTGAACCTTTTAAAGGACTTATTGCGGCGCAAAGTACCAGGCTCGGGGGAATAAGTCCAAAACCTTTTGAGTCGTTAAACCTGGGCCTTTCCACCGGTGATGAACGCGCAAATGTTGAAGCGAATAGAAAAATATTTTTTGACGAGCTCGGAATATCTGAAACGGAGCTTGCCTCTTCAGGACAGGTTCATGGCGCAGATATTTTAATTGCTGATAAGCCGCAGCATGGGCAATGTTATGATGCAGTAATGACAATTAAAAAAGGATTGTTCGTGGGCGTGAGCGTTGCAGATTGCACACCTGTACTTATTTATGATTGCGGAACAGGCGCTGTAGCGGCTATACATGCCGGCTGGAGAGGAACAGTCCAGCAGATCACATTAAAAACACTGGACAAAATGAAGCTGGAATTTGGTACTAAGGCTGAGGACTGTTACGTCTATGTTGGCACATGCATTTCTGAAAAAGCTTTTGAAGTGGGAAATGATGTTGCAAAAGAATTTAATGATTCCTTCAAGCGTTTTGATGATGAAAAACAGAAATACTTTGTTGACCTGAAAAAAGCGAACCTGCAGCAACTGGTAAATGCAGGAGTTGCCCCTCATCAAATAGAGGTTTCGACACAATGTACCGTGTTAAATAACGACCGGTATTTCTCTTATAGGAAAGAAAAAGGTCAGACCGGAAGAATGCTTGCGGTGATTGGGGTAAAACAGAATTAGTACACTAAAACATTTCCTGAAACTATTCCAGCCCCGGCGTTTCTCCGTCATCCAGTAAATTCAGATCAATAGCATCCTGTCCCGCAATGCCATCAATGGAACCGCGGATATGAGCCGCATTCAACAATACTTTTTCCAATTGCTTCTCCCTCGTCTTCCATAATTTCTCCATTGTATCCCGCTCCTTCTGGATAGAAATTTTCATTCCCATAAAGCCTTCACGGATCGCTTTCCATTGCTCTGCAAATTCATTACTGGTGAGGTAATCATAAAGCATGTGCATTTTATCACCCTTGTTCTCCTGTGATTTTGAAGCCATAGAAACCTTAATGATTCCATCACGGAGCACATGGGCCAGCGCCTTTACCTCAGCATAAGAACAAACCCATACCCCACTTCGCTCTCCAAAATGTTCCATATCCTTTGGCATAACTTCCGTAACCAACACGGCCACATCTGCAGACTGCGTGCGCATATCGTGCTTCAATTTTTCGATCCAGTCTCCGCCAAATGCTTTTGTGCGTTTGCTTTCATAAATGATCTTACCGCATTCCTGACCAAACTGGTTGCGTACCAACTGAACCGCATCAGCCCCGCGCACCCCTTTCGCAACTTCTGCGATCGTATCAAATGGAAATGCATTTCTCAGCATTTCTTCCAGCGCCAGTTCCTGCACTTCGCCCTGCAATTGCATGGAGCCCTGCTCGGCCTTGCGCTTCATCTCTTCCGCAAGTTTACGCTGATCTTCTAATTGTTTTTCCAGCTCTTTAATTTTTAACTGGGTTTCATTATCCTTCAATGCATTCTTTTCACTTTCCTGCTTCCTGATCTGCTCTCCCAGACTTGTCCGCTCTTCCTGCAGTTTTTTCTGTACCAGTAATTCAAATTCAGCTTCCTTGTTTTTGAACTCCTGCTCCTTTCTCAAAAATTCAAGTTCCTTTTGCTGGCTCTCCTTTAACTTCTGATTCTTAGACTCCAGGTCCTCTTTCATTGCATTCAACTGAACATCCAACTCCTCAGCTGCTTTCTTTTTTGCTTCCTGTTCCAGGCGGTGACGCTCAAGCTTCACCTTTTCAGTGACGATCTTCTCCTGGTCCTCCAATTGCAATGATAAACGCTCTTTTTCGGCCTTCAGTAGTTTTTCTTTTTCAGCAATTGCTTCCTGATCTTTTTTATATTGGGTGAGATAACGATTTCTGATGTTATTCTCGATCTCATTGGCTATAGCATTTTCCAGAGGAAACTCATGCGCGCAATTAGGACATTTGATATTCTGTGCCATCAACAATTTTTTGTGCTATAAACTTACTGTTTTTATTGCAAGCGCAGGGCTTCAGCATTAGAGTTAACGACATTTTTAATTAACAAAAATGAAGGCGAGATGAAGGCAGATGTAAATCCCCAGGGGAATTAGCGGGACCATATAATTTTGTCTTTCGAAAGCTTCCGGCCCATAAAAGGAGCGTGTTTTTAATTTTGGATTTCTTTTGCCGGAAGCTTCCATCTCGGAACTCAAGCCCGGAGGCAACCAATCTGCATCTTCAATGGGAGGAAGGAAAGCTTCCCTGAAAATAAAATACGAACAGATAGTAAGGAACCAGATATCTATGGCAATTAGTAACCACCAATAATTTTGTGAGCGCTCATCGAACCAGGGAGTTTCAAGGCAAACCGGGATAAAGAAAAGCACAAATGCTATAGCTCTGCCGACCGAATTGAATCTTTCCCTTTTTTTTCTGAAGCGGCATAGTTGCACGGCGTCTTCAACCCTAAATTTTAATGCGCTGAGCTTCTTCCCGACAACTATCTTTCTGTTACTATCCGGTACAATATAGTTTTCCGAACCGCAATAAGTACAGAGTGTAAATGCTTCGTCAGAACTCAGCGGGAGAGCCGCACCACAATCACGGCATTGACAAGGCTCATCCTTGCTATTTGGATAATAGGCCATAAAGAAATTCTTTAACCTGGAAACATCATCCGCCCATAAGTTCCGGCCGCTTAGCAGTGAAGAAAAAAAAGTGAACACGGTCAGTGGTACCCAGAAATAGAATGCAAATGTTTCAAACCTGAACAGCTCTCCTTTCCGGTATACTATTATGAGAACCAATTCTGCAAGAAAGCCGCAACACAACAATATAAATGGTAATACATTTATTACTATAAAGAACCAACGCGGCAGTTTCCGGGGCTTTAAGTTTTTCCACTGTAAATAAACCTCCGCATTTAGCTCCGCTTTCTGCTTAAAGCCGGCAACGATTTCACGCTGGCCTTCCGGAATAAAAACAGCACTCCCACAATGCGGGCAGCTCACTTCAGCCTTTTCAGACAAAGGCACAAGTCCGCCGCAGCCCGGACAATGAAGCACTGTTATTCCTCTATGAGCCTCATCTGCTTTTTGACTGACATAATGCCGGGAAAGGCTGATCAGTTTACCTTTTGAAGGAATGAGCGCAGCCTTTTGAATATAACCGTTCAGCCAGGCAACCGTAACCCTGTCTCCCTCTGAAAAGATTTCTTCTTCAAGCCCCCCGGTGATCCAGACACGCTCATCTCTATTAGTATAAAAAATAACCTCATACCTGTATGTTTTATCCTTTCTGAATTCTTTCCGGATCTCTCCTTCAATTAACTCTCCGCCGGGACCGAAGTAATCCAGCAATTCCTTCGTGTTACCATAATACCAGGCAATGAGGTAAATTGACCCAACACCTAAAAAAATTACAGCTACAGGCATTCCCACTGCAGTATAAAAAAAATCAGTAATGTCGCTGCGGTACAAAAGAAAAGCGAAAAGAATATAGAGACCTGAACCCAATGCAATATAAATGCAACTTTTAACCTGGCCTGCATTTTCCATCACTTGGGTGCGTAATGAATCATACACCGGAGGAATCTTTTCTATTTCTTTTTTAAGGAAAAAAACATTCATGAGCGAGCATTATTAATACAATGTACAAAAAAAATTCTCCGGAGCAGAGGCATTCCGCAATCGCAATATTTCTAAAGCAAACATAATTTTTTTATCTTTAATATGAATTTAAAATAAATGCTACTACGCGCAGCTGTTCTTTACCTTTTCTTTATTTTTCAGTTGCCGGAGCTGGCCGCGCAGGACAGTCTTGCACGCTATTATTTTAAGAAGGAAAAATCCTTTCACCTCGAAAATATAGACAGCGTTAAGTATTATAGCCGTAAAGCCATACAGGAAGCCGAACGAACACATAATATCCGGGTGAAAATAGAAGCCCTGCATGAACTCGCCTTCAATTTCCGGGAAAACGCCCAATATGATGACGCGCTAAAAACTGCATTGGAAGCCAGGGGACTTGCCCTGAGCACAACTGATTCGCTGCTGACAGCTAATAACAGTTACATCCTGGGCAGTATTTATTTTGAAAAAGACAATCTGAAAGAAGCGGAAAAGAACTATTTACTTGCGATCCGCGTTTTTGGGAAACAAAAATTGTACGACTACCAGGCTTACGCTCAAAACGGCCTTGCCAACGTATACAGTTATTTTCAGATGAATCGCGAAGCTGACCTGTATTATACACTGGCGCTTGCAACCTCGAAATTAAGCGCCAATAAACGCTTGCCCGGAACAATAAATAATAATCTCGGGCATTTTTACATCAAGCTTAAAGAATATGAAAAAGCAGAAGAATACCTGGATAAAGCCGCAAAGATCTTTCAGGACATCGGTTCTTATCACGATCTGGCTGCTGTCTATTTTAATTCGGGATTTATAAATATTTCCAAGAAAAACTACGACTTCGCTATTGTTGAATTTAAAAAGTGCATTCAGCTTGGTAAATCCTATCACCTGTTTGAAGATCAAAAAGACGCCTATAAGGAGCTGGAAAATGTCTACAAATTAGGGGGTAACTATGAAAAGGCCTATGAGTACGCCGATTCCTTCCGGATCATTACGGAAAAACTTCACACAGCGGATACCGAGAAAAAGATCAGCGAGCTTGAAGTAAAATTCAGGTTACAGGAAAAAAACGCCGAACTGAAAGCTAAGGAAGCGGAGATAAAAAGCGGGGAGGAAAAGATCAAGGCGGAGAA
>JBJMLS010000042.1:0-14071 GCA_045805185.1 Bacteroidia bacterium
AAGATCATCGTTCCTTCATTGATCGCTCCCGAGGCAAGCAGCTCCGGTATTTTAGAAGATGGCACAACCTTAACCTTATCTCCCTCCGGATAGGCCACCAATAAGCGGTTCAACAGACTGAGTCCGTATTTTGCTTCCAGTTCTTTAATGAATTGTACCTGCTTATCGATACTGCATCCACTTGCAGAGAATTCTTCTTCATCGACCGATAAAATAATAAAACGGTGGTCCCTGATCTCATAGCCCGTTTTCAGTGGATTTCCGTGGGCTTTCCAGTTCTGCAGGAATAAATAAAGGTCTACTGAAATACTTTTTTCGGTATCCTGATCAAGCTCTTTATCGCTCAGGTAAATCCATATTCTTGAATCTGCGTTCACTTCCATGGCACTAAAAATTAAAAGGTTTAAAGATCATTGGCCGTAGCGATCAGTTCCGCCACGTCCAGCACTTTAGTAGTACTTTCCTTATTAAAATGCTTTACTCCATCCGTCATCATTGTATTACAGAAAGGACAAGCTACCGCGATCACATCCGGATTGCCTTCCAACGCTTCACCCGTACGCTCCACATTTACTTCCAGGTTTCCTTTTTCCGCTTCTTTAAACATCTGCGCTCCTCCGGCTCCGCAACACAAACCTTTCGCGCGACTGCGCTTCATTTCGGTCAGTTCCACATCGAGCTTGCGGATCACTTCACGCGGAGCTTCGTACACATTATTTCCGCGTCCGAGGTAGCAGGGATCATGGAACACAATTTTCTTCCCTTTGAACTCTCCGCCCTGCACTTTTAATTTTCCCTGGTCGATAAGCTCCTGAACCAATTGCGTGTGATGCATAACTTCGTACGTACCGCCTAACTGGGGATATTCATTCTTAATGGTATTAAAGCAATGCGGGCAACCTGTAACGATCTTCTTCACATTGTAGCCATTCATTACTGTAATGTTATTCATCGCCTGCATCTGGAACAGGAATTCATTTCCCGCGCGCTTAGCAGGATCGCCTGTACAACTTTCTTCAGTCCCTAAAACCGCGAACTTGATCCCAACATGATCAAGGATACGGACAATGGCTTTGGTGATTTTTTTGGCCCTGTCATCGAAGCTGCCTGAACAGCCCACCCAAAAAAGGATCTCGGGTGTTTCGCCTTTAGCGAGCATCTCAGCCATTGTGTTCACTTTGATTGTATCTTTACTCATATTAACAGTTTTTTGGAGGCAATTGGTGGTTGGGTTTAATTTTAAAAAAGAACAGCGTTATGGAGTTCACTTACCACCAGAAGAAGTATACTCAGTTTTTTTCTCTTCGATCCTGATCATGCTTTTTCATAATTTTTCATTACTTATTACATTTCGTTTTTCCAGTTCAGACGATCCGCAGGCGAGAATTGCCAAGGGGCACCGTTATTTTCGGTATTGGAGAACATCATGTTCAGCTCGTTCGGCGCTGCGCTTTGTTCCATTACCAAAAATCTTCTGAGGTCCATGATAATTGATAAAGGATCAATGTTCACAGGACACTCCTGCACGCAGGCATTGCAGGTATTGCAGGCCCATAATTCTTCCGGACTAATGTAATCCCCCAGCAGTGATTTTCCATCATCCTTGAACGTTCCTCCGTTTGCATCAATGTTCTTTCCTACTTCAACCATCCTGTCGCGCGTATCCATCATGATCTTGCGGGGAGATAATAATTTCCCTGTCATGTTCTGCGGACAAGCGGATGTGCATCTTCCACATTCGGTACAGGTATAAGCGTCCAATAATTGTTTCCAGTTAAGATCCGTGATATCCTTTGCGCCAAAACGCTGAGGCGGCGCATTCGGGTCAACAGGCGGAACAACTGCAGAAGGATCGAACATCAGCTTCACTTCATTGGTAACCGATTCCGGGTTGGTAAATTTTCCCATCGCATTAAGATTGGAATAATACGTATTTGGAAACGCAAGTAAAATGTGAAAGTGTTTTGAATAAGGTAAATAATTCAGAAAGCCGAACACCATAAGAATATGCCCCCACCAACCGATACGCTCAATGGTATGCAAAGCTCCTTCAGACAACCCGCCAAATAACGCAGGGCCGATATATTTGCTGACCGCGAGGTTCAATGAACCATCCCCGGTATTCGCGGCATGCGACAAGCCTCTTGAATAGAGAACTTCATCAGCCCCGTTCATCATAAAAATAAAACAGATCAGCATAAACTCAGCGATCAGGATCAGGTTCGCGTCCATTTTGGGCCAGCCGTTCAATTCGTTCTGCGTCAGGCGTGGTACCTTTACCAGGTTTCTTCGGCTCAGAAAAATGATCGTTCCGATAAAAGCCAGGATTGACAGGATCTCAATAAAGCTAACCATGAATGTATAGAACCCGTCCAGCGAAGGACGAAAAGCACGATGATGTCCGGTCAGTCCATCAAAGAATATTTCGAGCAGTTCTATCTGGGTTATGACAAATGCAGTGTATAAAAATAAGTGAAGTACAGCAGGGATTGGCCTGGCGAACATTTTTTTCTGGCCGAGCGCGACAAGGGACATTATTCTGAAACGTTCGGCCTTATTATCGCTGCGGTCAATGTCTTTTCCTAAAAAAATATTGCGGCGCACTTTACGGGCATTGATTATAAAAAAACCAACACCTCCGATAGTAAGAAGAGCAAATGCTATAATTGGGATCATAGGATTCTAATTTTTTGGTTTCTTCCTGTCTTTTCTTCCAAACACAGAAATGTGAACATAACGCTCAGGATTGATGCGCAGGTCCTTCATCAGTTTATCGAGGTCCTCGGCAGTTTTATTCAGATTATTGTAAAGAGAATCATTCTTGATGAGCTTACCTACAGTTCCCTGTCCGCTGTTGATCTGGTTGAGAATGGCATTTGCCTGCGTGAGCGCGTTGTTCGTATTCTCGATGGTTTGCTTGATGTTCGCTTTTGCAATTGAATCACTGATGCTGGTAAAATTCTGGATCATGAGTGAGATCTTCTCATTGTTCTTTTCGATATTACCGGTGATGGAGTTGATCTTGTTGATGATCGCAGCGATCGCGTATTGCTCCTTGTTAACAAGCGTATCAACACGAACAGTTGTATGCTCCAAAGTAATGATCGTATTCTTAATGCTCTCGAAACTGGTGATCAGGCTCTGCCTTACGTTTGCGTTCAGCACCTGCTGTACTACCTGCATAACTGAATCAATTGATGAAATAAGACTTTCAGCTTTGGCTTTTAACGGCGCGATCTGCTTATTCACAGATGATTTAATATCATCTTCGGTTGCCGACAAGAGCGTATCGCCGTCAACAACCATTTCTGAAGCTTTACTGAATTGTACGGAAACTGCTTTTGTACCCAGAATGTCGGAAGAGATTATTCTAGCTGTTGAGCCTTTCGGGATCTGCACATCTTCCGACAATAAAAAAGTCACTAATACCTGGTAGGATGTGTCTCGTTTCAAAAGCTGGATCTTCTGTACCTGGCCGACCTTATATCCATTCACCATTAAGGGATTTGCATCAACCAATCCGTCGATTTTGGGATAAACAGCGTAAATGCGGGTTTGGTGGTTAAAGATGTTTGCGCCCTTCAAAAAGTTGAAACCGTAAATGAACAGGCCAATGGCAATGATAACTACGATCCCTACTTTTAATTCTTTTGAAATTTTCACACAGCTGTGTTTAAGTATTCGGGTGTAAATTTAGCATTTTTTAAGTAAAAAGGGTAGTAATGGCTTAATTGTTTGAGGTCGCAATGCTACGGATTATCAACAGCTTAATTGAAGATCAAATAATATAATCTTTAATTGTTCAATTGCTTAATTGCCTGATTGTAATCGATCCGTTGTCCGTTCCTGAACGCTGCCACAAAAGCATCCTTGTAACCAAGTGAACGTACTTTTGACTGATGCTTTACCGCTTCGCCAGGATTGGTAAAAATGCCGGATGTATATTTGTAAACATTCCCGGTTTTGTAATGTGAAACGCGTTCCAGGTTTTTAAATTTATCCGATTTATCATCTATTTCCAGATCGGAAGAAGCGAACTGAACCTTAAATTCTATTGCATTTCCCGCAAGGTCGTCATTCTTCTTAACTGAGTCCCTGGGCGTTTTATCCTTATAATTCTTAAGAATGTCACCAGCGCTAATGTTCTTATTTTTTTCCTCTTCTTCTTTTTTTCGCTCTTCCTCTTCCCTATCTGCAAGTTGCTTAAGAGCCAGATCCACTTCTTTGATCTTATCTTTTGGATATTTTTCCCCGGGCTTCAATTCAGCTGCCTCAATATAAGAGATCTTGGCAGCTTCCAGCTTCCGTGATGCGAATTCACCATCAGCCTTTTTAATCAGTGCGGTATATTTCTGCTCAAGCTCTTTTTTTGCTTTGGCCTTATCTTCTTCTTCCTGTTTTGCTTTATCACCGTTCATTGCCTTATCTATTTCTGCAATTTTTTCTTTGGGAAGTAATTCATCAGGCTTTAATTCTGAAGCCTGAGCGTAAAGCGCTTTTGCCTCGGTATATTTTCTTTCCTTAAATTTTTCATCAGCCTGCTTTACCAATGAAGTATATTTTTCGAGGAGCTCTATGTCTTCCTTGTTCTCTTTCTCCTCATCCTTTACTTTCAGCGTATCGCCTTTCACCAGGTTTTCATTTACGAGGGCTTCCTCGTTTTCGAATTCGTCATTATATTTGATATAGCTTCCTTCCACTTCAGCCTTATAGTTCCTGAATGCGCGAAAAATGGATGTTGCGAGGTACTTCTGCCCTTTTTCAGAACCCAGGAATTTCTCTTCTTCCGGATTCGTAAGAAAGCCAAGCTCGGTCAGGATACTCGGCATCGCGGTTCTCCACAATACCCAGATGCTTTGACGCTGCACACCTTTATCCACGCGTCCTGCTTTATTGATGTATTCCTTCTGGATCTTCGATGCGAAATTCGCACTTTGCTCAACGAAGGCGCCTGTCCACATGCTCATGATGATGTAGGCTTCATCGGAGTTCGGGTCAAAGCCATTATACGTTTTCTGGTAATTGTCTTCCATTAACATGGCAGCGTTCTCCCGTTTTGCAACTGTGAGCTTGCCTTTTTCATTCTTGATCCCCATCACATAGGTCTCGGAACCGTAAGGCTTTGGATTGTGAACCTCTTTCTTTCTCTTCTTTCCTTTTTTGTCGGTATACGTTACAAAAGTGGAAGCTGCATTACAGTGTATGGAAATGAAAAGATCGGCTTCATTACGATTCGCTATTTGGGCCCGTTCTTCCAACTCAACAAACACATCTGTTTTACGGGTATAGATAACTTTAACATCTTTTAGGTTCTCCTCTATAAGCTTGCCGAGCTTAAGCGCTACTGCCAGCGTTACATCTTTCTCATTATGCGTTTCTCCATTGCATCCCGGATCCTTTCCTCCATGACCCGCATCGATCACTACTGTCTTTACGCCTTTGGGCCGACCCTTTATTGTATATGCCGTACTTAATATGAGGATACCTGCGCAAATGGAAGTGGGCAGCAAAATCCTCATGATCAGCGGCAGATACTTATTTATTCTGAGGTATTGCATGGAATTTATGAAGCAATAAAAACAAGTATTTTACGTAGTTTTGGGGTTTAATAACCCTAAACAAATTTAAAGCGAAGGCATTGAGGCTATTTACGCTTATACCAGTACTTTTCAATTGCTTGTTGTTAATAACTAAGCCACTCGCTGCTAACGCTGAAAAGCCTGTATTTATTGTACATCCAGACACTAACAGGGTCCAAACAGACAGCCTCCCCGATGAATCGATCGACGCGCAAATCAAGTACAGTGCCAGGGATTCCATCCGTTATGAGGCTGACGGGCAGAAAATTTACCTTTTTGGAGGAGCAGTTGTAGAATATGAAGGCACTACGCTTAAGGCCGACCTGATGGAAATTGATAACCGCAAAAACCTGATCACCGCAGAGGGAGTTCCGGACAGTACAGGGAAACGAAGCGGCAACCCTGAATTTACCGATGCAGAAAACGAAATGCGGGCGGAGAAGATCATTTACAGCACTAAAACAAAAAAAGGAAAGATCTACGGCGTACTGACCAAGCAGGCGGAAATGCTGGTATATGGGGAGGCTATTAAAAAAGACACGAACAATGTTCTCTATATTAAAAACGCTAAATGTATTCCCTGCGAATATGAAGATGCAAGGATCTACTTCAGGGCGACGAAAGCCAAAGTGATCCCCGATGATAAAGTGATCACTGGACCGATCTTCGTTGAAGTGTCCGGTATAAAAACTCCGCTCGGACTTCCTTTTGGCTTCTTTCCGAATGTAAAGAACAAATCTAAAATGGGTGTGCTGATCCCTTATTTCGGCCAGTCGCCTAACCAGGGATTCTTCCTGCAGAACGGAGGCTTTTACTTACCCCTGGGCAATAAGCTGGATATGACGGTTACCGGTGATATTTATTCTGTTGGATCATGGGCCTTACGAACCAGCAACAACTACAATATGCGCTACAAGTTCAATGGTAATCTTAACCTTGAATTCAAGCAGATCAATCTTGGACAGAAAGAAATTCCTTACCTCACCGGTATTCCGCCTGTAATTAACGCAAACGGATTTCAAAAGCTCAAAACCTTTTCTGTAAGCTGGATCCATACGCAGGATACCAAAAGTAAACCCAATGAAAGGTTCAGCGCTAATGTGCATGTGCAAAGCGGGCTCAACAACAAGTATAACCCGCAATCGATCAGCCAGGTGATGGCTAATACGTTTTACTCAAATGTAAACTTCAGTCATACTTTTAAAAACTCTGCCCTATCGGTTAATGCGAGGCATAACCAGAACACGCTCAACAGGCAGATGGAGATCAGTTTTCCTGAGCTCACGTTTAATGTTAATCGTTTTTTCCCTTTTAAGAATGAACTGCACAGCAGGCAAACCATATTGGATAAGCTCGGGATAAACTACATCATAGAGGCAAAAAGTTACCTGAGAGAAACTGATAGCCTTTTTTTCCGCGAAAAGAGCCTGGATAATATACAGCATGCTGTGAGACAAAATCTCCCGATCAGTACAAACTTTAACCTCCTGAAGTATTTTACAGTAACGCCTTCGGCAAACTTCAGCTCCTTCACCTATTATAAAAATACTTCTTATCATTACGAGGAGTCTCTGAACAAGGCGGTGATGGATACCACAACAGGATTTAAAACCGGGGTTGACGCCAATTTTTCAGCAAACATCTCAACCAAGCTTTTCGGTGATTATTATTTTAAGACAAAACGCTTAAAGCAGATCCGGCATTTTATTATTCCAACAGCTGGCTTTACTTATCATCCGGATATGACCAATCCGAAATACGGTTATTACAGGAATGTGATGAACGATTCGCTCAGCCAGCTGACCACGCAATATTCCATTTTTCAGAATGGATCTTATGGCGGTCCATCAGGCGCTGAAGCCGGTTTGGTTACCCTGAACCTGAACAATAACTTTGAAGCCAAAGTAAGGCAGAGAACGGATAGCGGGTACACATTTAAAAAAATTGTGCTGCTCCAGAATTTGAGCATTAATGCCAATTATAACCTCGCGGCAACAGATTATAAATGGAGCATGATCGCTGTGACAGGACGAACGCGGGTATGGAAAAATATTGATCTCCTGGGAAGCGGCACTTTTGATCCTTATGCGCTCGATAGCACAGGAAAACGTTCGCCCCTAACAGAATACAAAACAAACGGAACAATCTCACGCTTTGTAGGCGCTACCTTTGCACTGAACTCCAATTTTAATCCGCAGCTATTTGCCAAACCGGGTAAACAAGCGAACGGCACCTGGAACCTGAACATTGGTTATAACCTTGCCTTTGCGCGACCTGATGTGAAAAGCAGCGAAAGCATCACCCAGGCGGTCACTTTTAACGGGAACCTCGATGTAACGAAGAACTGGAAGGTAATGGTTACCAGCGGCTACGATATCAAGTCAAAAAGCATCACGCTTACTTCATTTAACATTCGTCGCGATCTGCGCTGTTGGGAAGCTAACCTCGAATGGGTCCCTTTTGGATTTTACAAGCGCTATATGGTTTCCGTTAACCTGAAAATGTCTGCATTCAGCAGCGTTAAGATCCCACGGACCCGGCAATGGTATGATAATCTATAAATTCAGGAATAATTAATCTTGCAGAATAAGATGTTATTGCATATTTTAGCCATTGCATCGTGAAAAAAGCTTTTTTAATAGTAACTCTTTTCAGCTTCCTGTTCAGTTCAACAGGATCTTTTCTCCTGTATGAATTCCGAAGAGCTGAGTTAAAAGCCGAAGCTGAAGAACGCATCAGGAAATCGGTCCCGGAGAATATGCTCACCCGGATTTGTATTCAGAATAATTCAGACTGGCTGCAAATTAACTGGGAAGAGAAAAATGAATTTTCTTATCAGCAGGAGCTCTATGATCTCGTCCGCACAGAGAAAACAAAAAACGGACTTATTTTATATTGCATTAAAGACAGCCAGGAAAATAAGTTAATTGCCGAATTCCAGAAAAGCAGTCAAAAGGAACAGGATCAGCAATCCTCCAAAAACAAAAGCGCAAAAAAAACAATACAGCTCTTCCATTCTGTGCTTTCTGATAAGATGTTCTATCCCTTGAGCGAAAAAAAGCTATTCACACACAGCTATTCATCTGTTCCTGAAGTGCAGGTACAGCGGCACTATCCTCCGCCCAAATTTTACTCCGGGCTTATTTAAACGCGCTATCGCGTAAAATCATCTATTTAAAAAAGTATTAACCGCAGGGTCTTTCTCCTGCCTTAAAAATTATTATATGAAACTGTATAAACAAATAACTGTGCTTTTAATTATCACAATTGGTTTAACCAGCGTTAGCTGCAATAAATACGAAGATGGTCCAAAGCTCAGCCTGAGAACAAAAAAAGCGCGCTTAAGCGGTGACTGGAAGATCGAAAAGGTTCTGTACAACGGAACTGATGTTACTTCAAGTTCAGTTGCTTTTTTGGGTTCCAATTATGAGCTTGACCTGGAGAAAGACGGAAAATTAAAAGAGAGTGGAAATGGCTTTTCCTATACAGGCACATGGAAGCTTGGCGAAGATAAGGATGACGTGGAATTTAAATACGACAATAATCCGGGATCTGCCACAGGAGAAGAGTCTTACCGTATTCTGAAACTGAAAAATAAAGAGCTTTGGTTAAAGCATACTTCCAGTAACGGTGACGTGAGTGAAACTCATCTTATCCAATAATGCGAAAGTGAAGAGTATTTAACTTCTCTTTATTGTTCATGAAAAGGATCCTCGCTCTTGCATTTCTGATGCAGCAGTTTTTTGCATTTTCCCAGGTAACTATCAGGGGGAGAATTACAGAAGACAGCTCCGGCGCCATCATAGCCGGGGCGAGCATTCTTTTTCCCGAATTGAACACAGGTACGCTCAGCAGTGAAAAGGGAACATTCGCTTTCACCAACATTCCAAAAGGCCGGCATATTATACAGATCACCCGGCTTGGCTATAAGTCAAAAGTTCAGCGGCTGGTAGTCACCGATTCAATTTCTGACTTAATCATACTGCTTCAACAGGACAGGATACTGTTTGATGAGATCGTAATTTACGGAACTCAAAATAACAGTGTAAAAAGAACTGCGAACAATATCGACAATCTTTCCGTTAAGGAAATGCAGGAAAACGGTGCACTGAGCCTGAGCGACGGAATCGCCCGGATGCCTGGAGTGAGTCAGCTTACCACCGGCATTGGGATCTCTAAACCGGTAATACGCGGGCTGTTTGGAAACCGCATACAAACTATTTTGCTGGGCATGCGTTTCGATAACCAGCAATGGCAGGATGAACACGGGCTTGGCTTAAGCGATGCAGGGGTAGAAAAAACAGAGATCATTAAAGGTCCATCTGCATTGCTCTATGGATCAGAGGCAATGGGAGGCGTGCTCAATATCATAGAGGAAAAAGCAGCCCCGGTTGGAGTCACAAAAGCAGACCTGAACATGCGTTATTTCAGCAATACACAAGGTTATTCCGTTAATGCAGGGGTGCGTTCCTCCAACACGAAATTCAATTGGCGCCTCAGGGCAGGTAATGAGTCGCATGCGGATTACAGCGACGGAAATGGTAACAGGGTGCTCAACTCCAGGTTCGATGGCAGCTTTGCCAAAGCCTCACTTGGCTTTCACCTGAAGAAATGGGTGTCGGACAACAATTATCTTTTCGCCCTGAATAATTTCGGGTTCATCCTTGAGGCAGCAACTACGCAGGATACTCCAGATGACAGGTGGAACCGTAAATTTGAAAAGCCGCATCACACCGTTGCGATCAACCTGTTCACCTCACAGAATACTTTCTTTCTTCGTAGTTCAAAGTTAAAAGTGAACATTGGCACGCATATCAATAACCGCCAGGAACAGGAAGGCGGGAACAAGGTTAGCCTGAACATGCTGTTGAACACCTATTCGATAAATGCTCTCTGGATAAAAAGCATCAGCGACAATACTGAGCTCACAATTGGAACGCAGGATATGTATCAGACTAACCGTAATAACGGATCAAGGATAATTGTACCGGATGCGGATCTTTTTGAAAGTTCCATTTACTCGTATATCAGTCACACCCGAAAAAGGATCGTGATCGAAGCCGGTGTGAGGTATGATAAGAAAAACATACAAACTTACTCAAGCGGCGAGGTAAATACCAATGGAGGAGCGGTCATGCTGCCATTCAACAACTGGTACGACGCGCTTAATGGCTCATGCGGAATAAGCATTAATCCCGGGAAACACATAACTCTTAAAGCGAACAGCTCTACCGGCTTCAGGGCGGGAAATCTTGCCGAACAATCTTCGAACGGCCTGCATGAGGGCACGCTGCGCTATGAAATAGGAAATCCTGATCTCAGAACAGAGCACAATGTATGCGGAGAATTGATGAGCATACTGGAATGGAAACAATTCTATTTTTCGATCGCAGCATACAACAATCACTTCTTCAATTACATTTATCTTGCCCCGACAGGTAAAGAATACATCGGATTTCCTGAGTACCGCTATATTCAAAAGAACGCTGACCTGAGGGGCGGTGAGGTAGTGATCGACTTTCACCCGGAGCTATTGAAATGGATGAGCTTAAAAGCAAACTACAGTATTGTGGATGGAGTAACCGATACAGGTGAGAACCTTCCCTTTGTACCACCGGCCAAACTGAATGGAGAAATAAGAGCGAATCTGAAGAAGACAGGAACTTTTTCCGAGACTTACCTGAAAGGCGGCGCGACGCATTTATTCGATCAGACTAAACCAGCGCAGTTTGAAACTTCAACTCCAGGTTACACATTGCTCTATGCGGGTTTGGGTACAAAGCTCCAGTTAAAAAAGAACAGCCTCGTATTTTCACTGATCTGCAATAATCTTCTGAATGAAACCTATTACGATCATTTATCCCGCTTCAAATATTATGGCATTTATAACATTGGAAGGAATTTCGCTTTGAAGCTGAACTATCTTTTCAATTAAAATCTTAAACATGAAAAAAATAAATTTTTTATTCCTGATCCCTTTTCTTCTTCTTATAGCGGGTTCCTGCAAAAAGAAAAAAAAAGATGCACATGTTCCTCCTGATGTGAATCTTAAATCGGGCGGCAATTATACTTCCGGAGATAAAACCCTGGCGCATGGGGACAGTATACTTGTTGGTATCATTGCAAAAAAAACGGAGGATGACCTGCGCAGCTACAATGCGTCTTATGCGTATGATGGCGCTGGCACCACTACTACTTTTTTCAATGTTTACCTAAGCGCTTCCGAGTATGAATATTATGAGAAAGACCTCTGGCTGAAGACGCGCGCTGTTGCCGGAAGTGAAAAGTGGACCTTTTCTATTGTAGATAAGGATGGGAACATCACACAAAAAAGCCTCGTACTTACTGTGCAGTAATCTTAGAGGCTGAGCCATGCCTTTGCCGACCCGCCCATAATTTTTTCTTTATCCGCATTACTGAATGGCGCACTTCGCACCAGTTCACCCGGAACAGCCTCTCCAAGAGGGAAAGGATAATCCGAACCCTGAACGATCTTATCTGCCCCAACAAGATCCATTACATACTGAAGCATTTTGTGATCGCAAACATGTGAATCGACCCAGAATTTTCCTAAATATTCCTTTGGATTTTTTTGGTTGTCAATTGCAACCAGATCCGGCCTGCAGTCCCAGCCGTGTTCAATACGGGAAATAGTGGGAAGAAAAGAGCCGCCACCATGCGCGAAACAGACCCGAAGCTTCGGTAATTTTTCGAAAACGCCGCCGAAGATCATGGAACAAATTGCACGACTGATCTCTGCTGGCATTCCCACCAGCCAGGGAAGCCAGTATTTACTCATGTGCTCCTGCCCCATCATTTGCCAGGGATGAATCAGTACTGCCGCATTGACATCCTGGCAGGCGGTAAAAAATTCGACAATATCATCTTCATTCAGGTTCCGGTTGTTCACATTGCTGCCGATCTGCACCCCTTTATAACCCATCTTCATGCAGCGCTCCAGTTCCCGGATAGCCAGCTTTACATCCTGAAGTGGAACTGTGGCCAGTCCGATGAATTTATCGGGGTAATTATTTACTGTTGCTGCGATATCGTCATTCAGGAATTGTGAGATCTCCAAACCATGCGCAGGTTGCGCCCAATAGCTGAACATGACGGGAATGGTACAGATCACCTGCATATCCGCCTGGTGCGCCTGCATTTCTCTTATCCGTACCTCTGCGTTCCAGCAATTTTCCACGATCTCTCGGAAACGCTTACTTCCTTGCATCATCCACGCGCGACCCGGCTGGTGATGATCAAGTGTAATGAACTCACCATAACCGAACTTTTTTGCGTAATCGGGAATATGCTCCGGAATAATGTGGGTATGTGTATCTATTGTGAACATAAATATTTTGTGAATAGCAAAAATAGCTGTTATTTCATCATTTCATACGTGAACGGAGATTAAAATACTCCTTCCTTTTTAAACCAACAGTGAAAAAGATCCTTCTTCTTTCGGACACGCATAATTACCTGGATAAAAAACTTTTCAGGCATCTTGAAGATGCCGATGAGATCTGGCATGCCGGCGACATAGGAAATTATTCTGTCTGCGGGGAACTGATCAAATACAAACCTTTGCGCGCCGTTTATGGAAATATTGACGGCAACGATATCCGCAAAAGTTATCCTAAGGATCTTATTTTCCTTTGCGAAGATGTAAAAGTATACATCACCCATATCGGAGGTTATCCCAACCGGTACAATTCAGATGCAAAAAAGATGATTGAGCTTGAAAAACCTCAGCTGTTCATCTGCGGACATTCGCATATTCTAAAAGTCATGTACGACAAGCATTACGAGATGCTGCACATTAATCCCGGAGCGGCAGGCAACCATGGCTTTCACAAGGTTAAAACACTGGTGCGTTTCACTATTGAAGGAAAAGAGATCAAGGACCTTGCAGTAATAGAGCTTGGTTTCAGGACCGGTTCAGATGAAGGATAAAAATGAAACTATTTTTTGACCAGGCCCCTGATCAATGCTAAAACAGAAACAATCGTCCATATCCCTTCCAGAATAATAAAGGGAAGATAATTGATCATAACGGAAGCCAGGCAGGCCATTCCGGCGCCGATCATATTCAGCAAACTGTAGAGTGGAGAACTTACGGCAAGTTTACCGGCCAGGTTAAGAAAAAATGCGAGTAATAAAATAGTTACGCCGCTGAAACCTATCCAATCGGAAAATGACATACTCAACGGATACGGTCGGCTGAGCGGACCAGCTCTTCGTCCTTTTTAATAAAGCGCGCGGCAAGAAATGCAGAGATCGTTGAAATGATCGGAAGAAAAGAAGGCCAGAGATACGTTTTCTCCCATATCGCTTTCTCTCCTTTAAAAAACTCCATGGTCAGCATTGCAGTTAACAGGAACGCAGAAAGCAACATCAGTACCCTGGCCATGCGGGCCTGTCTGGGCCTGTTCTTAAATTGAAAGATAGTGATGAGCGAAATGACAGGAATAAGAATATTCAGGGCAACAGGAACA
>JBJMLS010000043.1:0-4022 GCA_045805185.1 Bacteroidia bacterium
AGGCCTCGGCCGGCGATGAGTCGAATTCCGATGCCTTTGACGATTGAATAAGCTGACGGTTGAAAATAATCATTTTGCAGTAAAGATCAGGGACCTTATTCTCCACATCGATTCGCAGAATGAGAAGGAAGAAAAACTGAATAAAGAATTAATGCAGCGTAATTCTCATATAAAATCGCTCACTGCTGAAAAAGAAAAGTTGAAGCAGGAGATGGAGAAATTAACGCAGCAAAAATTATTCTCGGGCGAAGAGCAGGAAAAGATCTGTGAGGAAAATTCGCTGTTGAAGGAAAAGAACCAGTTAATTGAATCACAGCTCAGTGAAGCAAAATTCCTGATCAATGCCCAAAATATCAGCATTGGGAACACCGAACAATCTTTGTCGGGACTGAAGCATGAATTTGAAGAAGCAATAGAGGAACTGAGCAGGGAAAAGGCATTGATCGTAAATGATAATGCAAACCTTGTTGCGGATCATGATCTGGTTCATTATGACAATGAGCTATTGAGGAACGATATCTCACTTCTTAAAAGCTCATTTGAAGAGTTTTCCGCGATTAAGCACAGTGAAACCGAAGCTTACTTTGCAGAGAAGGATCAATTGTGCTCTGAGATCGAAATGCTCAAAACGGAATTGGATGTATTTACTTTAAAAGGCGAAAATTCCGGTACTGACCTTGAAAAAGAAATTGAAACGCTGAATCTTGAAATTGAAAACCTGAATCATAGCCTGTGGCAGGTTCTGGCGGAAACAAAGCAGCGGACGGCGACACTCGAATTTGAAAAAAGTAATTTACTGCTCCAGGTAGAAGAACTGAATAAACTGATCCTCGAAAAAGGGGAAACGAAAAATCCGGTATCGGAAAAGGAAAATGAAGAATTTATTGATAAGCTCTTTAAGCAGATAGATCTGCTGAACGATGAAAAACTTCAACTCAGTAATCAGAAAGAGGAAGTGGAAGAGCAGGTGGGAATTTTACAACAAAAATTAGCTGATTTAAGTCAAGTTATTGAAAGTCAAACAGGTGAAATAAAAAGCTTGGAGGACAGAAATAAACAAGTTAAATTAGCACAGGCTTTAGTGGTGTCATCGAAAGATAAGACTGCTACAAAGCTAAAAATAAACGAGTTAGTGCGGGAAATTGACAAATGCATTGCTCTTTTAAGTGTTTAAGTTAACTAAACATTTACTGATTTATACAATATAGTGATGAGTGAAGTGTCGCTTAAAATAAATGTTGCCGGCCTGGAATATCCGCTGCGTCTAAAGCAGGAGGATGTCGACAATGTTCAGAAAGCAGCAGAACTCATTAACGAAAAAATAGCCGAGTTTGAAAAGAATTACTCGGTTAAGGAAAAAAGAGATATCCTGGCGATGGTGATGCTGCAGGTAGTTAGCCAATTGCTTCAACAGGATAAATCTAAATCAGAAGAGCTTACAAAATTGCAATCATTGCTTGATGAACTTAATCAAATGGTTAAGGTTCACCAGGAAAAAATAGGTCAATAATACGTTTGCTTTCTTTTGAGGCAGGCTGATGTCCCGTATAGATTTGGATCTGCAACTGTGGTATTCGCAGTATGATGCAGGCAAGTTTGTACGGTTTTTTTATTTTATAATTTAAAACAAAAACAGGATGAATCTTATCATAGCATTAGTTATAATCGTCGCGGCGCTGATCATTGGATTAGTGGTTGGGTTTGTGCTTGCCAACTCAAAGCTGAACGGTAGCATCAAAAAGGAAAAAGAAAACCAGGTAAAGGAAGCTGAAGTGAAAGCCGAAGCTATTAAACAGGAAAAAATACTCCAGGCGAAAGAAAAATTTTTACAATTGAAATCTGATCATGACAGGGCGGTTCAGGAGCGGAACAATGAAATAGCGAAGATCGAGCAGCGCATCAAGCAAAAAGATGCAGAGTTGTCGAAAAAGATCGAAGAGGCCCAACGCAAGCAAAACGATGCTGACGGACTGAAACAAACTTTATCCCAGCAGATAGAGATACTCAGCAAAAAGCAGGAGGAGGTTGATAAGGCGCATAAGCGCCAGGTGGAGCAGTTGCAGGTCATTTCGGGACTTTCTGCGGAAGATGCAAAGGGACAATTGATTGAAACTGTGAAAGCGGAGGCCAAGACAGAGGCAATGGCGTACATCAAGGACATTATTGATGAAGCAAAATTATCCGCAAATAAAGAAGCTAAAAAAGTTGTAATTCAAACCATACAGCGTGTTGCCACAGAGCATGCGATCGAGAACTCTGTTTCTGTTTTCAATATCGAGAACGATGAAATGAAAGGACGGATCATCGGACGCGAGGGACGTAACATCCGTGCATTTGAAGCTGCAACGGGAGTTGAGGTGATCGTGGATGATACTCCGGAAGCCATTATTTTTTCCTGCTTCGATCCGATCAGGAGGGAGATCGCCCGTCTGGCGCTACACCAATTGGTTACAGATGGAAGGATCCATCCGGCGCGGATTGAGGAAGTGGTGGAGAAAACAAAGAAACAGCTCGAAGAAGAAATTATTGAAACAGGAAAAAGAACCTGCATCGACCTTGGAATTCACGGCCTGCATCCTGAACTGATCCGGATGGTTGGACGTATGAAATACCGTTCTTCTTACGGTCAGAATTTATTACAGCACAGCCGCGAAGTTGCGAACTTATGCGCAACCATGGCAGCAGAACTCGGATTAAATGTGAAGCTTGCCAAGCGTGCGGGGCTACTGCACGATATTGGAAAAGTTCCTGAAGACGAGCCGGAATTGCCACACGCTATCCTTGGTATGAAGCTGGCGGAGAAATACAAAGAGAAGCCTGAAGTGTGCAATGCGATCGGAGCTCACCACGATGAGATCGAAATGAATACGCTTATTTCTCCGATCGTGCAGGTATGCGACGCCATTAGCGGCGCGCGTCCGGGTGCACGACGCGAGATCGCGGAACAATACATCAAACGTTTGAAGGACCTTGAAAGTCTTGCGCTTTCCTATAACGGTGTTGAAAAAACGTATGCCATACAAGCCGGGCGTGAACTACGCGTAATCGTAGCGAGTGAAAAAGTAAGCGATCAGGAATCGGAGAAACTGGCATTTGATATTTCACAACGTATTCAAACAGAAATGACCTATCCGGGTCAGGTTAAGGTAACCGTGATCAGGGAAACGCGCGCAACAAGTTACGCGAAATAAACGCTTGTAAAAATTAAATTGAGCAGCAAAATAATTATAGAAGCCGGTAAGGAAGATGCACATTACTGGAAAGACCTTTGGAAATTCAAGGGTCTTTTCTACTTTCTGGCCTGGAGGGATATTCTTGTCCGTTACAAGCAGACCACTATCGGGATCTTGTGGGCCATCCTACGACCGCTCTTCAGTATTCTTGCACTTACATTTGTGCGTTGGATCTTTGGAGGAAAAACGGACATCGGCGGTATTCCCGCTCCTTTGCTGATCGCAGTCGGAACATTACCCTGGCATTTTTTTTCATCTGCTTTCAGCGATATTTCGAATTCATTACTGGGCAATGCCAACCTGATCAGCAAGGTTTATTTTCCAAGAATCATTGTTCCGGCAAGTACCGTGATCGTCTGCTTTATCGATTTCCTGATCTCTTTTGTGATCGTCCTTTGTTTCATGTTATATTATCACCGCTTTCCCGGAATTGAAATTTTATTTCTCCCGGGCTTTCTGTTGCTGGCCCTGGTAACCGCGATGGGAACCGGGCTTTATGTAGCTTCGTTAAACGTGAAATTCAGGGATTTTAAATACATTATCCCTTTTGTTATTCAATTCGGAATGTATGTTTCACCGGTTATGTACAGCAGCCAGGAGATCTACAACCGCGCCTCGATTCCCCAATGGCTGAAGATCGCTTATTCGCTGAACCCAATGGTAGGCGTGATCGATGGTTTCCGGTGGAGCGTGCTTGGCGACCAGGTACCTATTCACTGGATGGAATTCTCCATTTCCTTAGCCATTAGCCTGCTTTTCCTGGTCATCGGTGTTCGCACTTTCCGCAGG
>JBJMLS010000044.1:0-19644 GCA_045805185.1 Bacteroidia bacterium
GGTCGGACCTCCTGCATTCACATCAACAACTCAAAATCCAACTATTGCCAATGCTACCACAGCAATGGCAGGAACATATACCGTAACAGTTACCAGTGCGGCGACCTGTACAGCTACTGCAACGACAGCGGTGGTTATTAATCAGAAGCCTACGGCCACAGTTACCGGTCCCACGTCATTTTGTACAGGTAGCAATGTTACGTTATCCGCAGCTACTTCTACAGCCGGGTCAGGTTCCATCAGCAGTTATCAGTGGCAACTGAATGGAAGCAATATCGGAGGCGCTAATTCATCAACCTATAATGCTGCTGCGGCAGGAACATATAACGTCATCATTACTAATTCGAATACCTGTTCCAGCGCTTCTGCAAATTATGTAGTAAGTGTGAATGCCCCACCTACTGCCTCAATAGGAGGTCCGGCTTCGATGTGTACAGGAGGAAGTGTAACGCTTACGTCGGCTGGTTCCGCTGCAGGCTCAGGTTCAATCAGCGGGTATCAGTGGCAGCTTAACGGGAGTAATATAGCCGGAGCCACTGCTTCTACCTATAATGCATCTACCGCAGGAACATACAATGTTATTGTGACAAATTCCAATACCTGTTCAGCTACTTCTTCTAACTATGCTGTTACAATTAATGCTTCTCCAACTGCAACCGTTAGCGGTCCTACTACTATGTGCGCAGGCTCGAACATAACCTTATCTGCGGCCAGTTCAACTCCGGGTTCAGGTTCAATCAGCAGTTATCAGTGGCAATTAAACGGAAGTAATATAGCTGGAGCAACAGCTTCAGCTTACAATGCCGCGGCGGCCGGAAATTATGCAGTTATTGTTACCAATTCCAACACCTGCTCAACAACTTCGGCAAATTATGCGGTAGCAGTAAATGCAGTTCCAACGGCAACAGTAACAGGTCCAACGTCCATGTGTAACGGAAATAATATTACCTTGTCGGCGACCAGTTCTACAGCTGGTTCAGGTATTATTACCGGCTACCAGTGGCAATTGAACGGAAGTAATATCGGGGGAGCTACCGCCTCTACTTATAATGCTTCCGGTGCGGGAACATATAATGTAATCGTAACGAATTCTAATTCATGCTCAACTACCTCTTCAAATTATGCAGTAAATGTTAATGCGGCGCCAACTTCAGTCGTTTCCGGGCCAACAGCAATCTGTTCGAACGGAACGGTAACTTTATCCGCTGCCAGTTCAACTGCCGGTTCAGGCTCGATCAGCGCTTATCAATGGCAATTGAATGGAAGTAATATCGGAGGAGCTACAGGTTCAACTTATGTTGCTTCCGGCGGAGGTACTTACAATGTGATCGTTACCAATTCAAACTCATGCTCCACTACATCATCAAATTACGCAGTGAGTGTAAATGCGGCGCCAACCTCTGTAGTTAGTGGACCCACTGCAGTTTGTTCCAATGGTAATGTTACCCTATCCGCTGCTGGTTCTTCTGCTAATTCAGGATCAATTTCCGGGTATCAGTGGCAATTGGGAGGCAGTAACATTGCAGGCGCAACCTCCTCTACCTATGTAGCAACAGCGGGTGGAACTTATAATGTAATTGTAACCAATTCAAATGCGTGTTCTGCAACCTCTTCTAATTATATCGTAAATGTAAACGCCGCCCCTACTGCTACTGTAAGCGGAACAACAAGCTTTTGTTCTAACAGCAATACGGTTCTATCAGCTACGGGTTCCACTGCGGGATCAGGATCGATCACTACTTATCAATGGCAATTAGGCGGTTCAGCGATCGGAGGAGCTACCTCTTCGACTTATACCGCAACAGCCGCAGGAAATTACCAGGTCATCGTTACCAATTCAAATGGATGTGCGACAACCTCTGCAGTTAAAACAGTAACCATTCTGCCGGCGCCTGCAGTTAATTCAGGCGGGGTAACTATAAATCCAAGTAACTGCGGTAGCGCAACAGGATCCATTACCGGCATCACAGCAACCGGCAGTGGCACATTAACCTATATCTGGGCGAATTCGGTTCCTTCGACTGTCAGCACATCCACGACAACAGCTGATCTGCTAAATCAACCAGCGGGAACGTATAATTTAACGGTTTCGAGTTCAAACGGTTGTTCAGTTGCATCAGGACCATATACAATTACCAATCCGTCTGCGCCTTCTCAGCCTACACCTCAGGCAACTTCAAATGCAGTTTGCGTAGGAGGCACAATAACTTTATCAACCGCTTCAACAGGTGGAACCTATAACTGGTCCGGGCCAAATGGGTTTAGCTCTTCTGCCCAGAATCCTCCGCCAATAACAAATGTTACCGGAGTAAATGGCGGTGTGTATTCTTTAACGCTTACATCCGCTGGCTGTACAGGTCCTGCAGGAACCGTTAGCATTACAATAAATGCAAACCCAACTGCAGTTGTTTCGGGTACGAACAGTTTCTGCTCAGGATCAAACAGCGTTCTATCAGCTACTGCTTCTTCCGCGGGATCAGGTTCTATAACAGGTTATCAGTGGCAATTGAATGGCGCTCCAATTGGAGGTGCAACAGCTTCCTCGTATACCGCAACGGGTGGCGGAAACTATTCTGTTATTGTTACCAATTCAAACGGTTGCTCCAATACTTCAGCAAACACAGCTGTTGCAGTTAATGCGAATCCAACTGCAACCGTTACCGGTACTACCAGTTTTTGCAACAGCTCCAATACGGTGTTATCGGCAACTGCTTCTACGGCCGGATCAGGTAGTATAAGCTCTTATCAATGGCAACTGAATGGTGCGAATATCGGCGGAGCTACGGCTTCAACTTATACAGCCACGGGCGCCGGAAATTATTCAGTAATTGTTACCAATTCGAATTCCTGTTCAACTACTTCCGCAGCTACAGCGGTATCAGTAAATGCAAATCCGACTGCGGCCATAACAACAAGTTCAACCAGTTTCTGCAGTGGAACAAATACAGTTCTGGATGGAAGCACTTCTTCAGCCGGATCAGGAACAGTTAGCTCTTATCAATGGCAATTAAACGGAAGTAATATTGGCGGGGCAACTTCAGCTACCTACACGGCAACTGCAGCGGGTAATTATTCATTAATTGTTACCAATACCAATAGCTGTTCAAATACATCTTCCGCTACAACACTTACCGTAAACTCGAATCCAACAGCCATGGCTTCAGGAAATGCGATTTTCTGCTCAGGTTCCAGTTCTGTTCTTTCTGCAATTAGTTCAACTCCCGGATCAGGATCAATTACATCCTATCAGTGGCAATTGAATGGTTCAAATATAGCAGGCGAAACAAACCCGACCTACACCGCTACAGCAGCTGGAAATTATGGTGTGATCGTTACAAATTCAAATAGTTGTTCAAGCACTTCAGCGGTAATTCCTGTAACTGTCAATGCGACGCCAGTTGCTGCGATAACCGGAGCTTCTGCATCCTGTTCAGGAGGAAGCACCACTTTATCAGCAGCAACTTCTACAGCTGGATCTGGCTCAATAACCGGATATCAATGGCAGTTTAACGGGGTCGATATTGCAGGAGCAACAGCTTCTACTTATGCCGCTTCGGGAGCCGGTACCTACAATGTGATCGTGAACAATTCGAATTCCTGTGGTGATACTTCCGCAAACTATACGATTAATGTGAACGCTACGCCAGTTGCTTCAGTCGCGGGTAACAGCAGCTTTTGCGTTGGTCAGAATTCTGTTCTTGACGGAACAGGATCCTCTGCCGGATCAGGAACTATCTCCAGCTACCAATGGCAATTGAACGGAAGCGATATTGCAGGCGCTACGGCCGCTACTTACACGGCTACAGCGGCAGGTAATTACTCACTCATCATTGTCAATTCAAATACCTGCTCGGATACTTCCGGTACTTATGCGGTAACAATCAATAATGTGCCTACCGCTTCTCTTACTGGTACGAATAATTTCTGTACGGGATCCAATACTATTCTTTCGGCTTCTACTTCAACTGCAGGATCCGGTATAATCAGCGGGTTTCAATGGATTTTGAACGGAAGTAATATTGCAGGCGCAACTTCATCAACTTACACTGCAACAACCGCAGGTACTTATGAAGTGATCGTTACGAATTCAAATAATTGCAACGCGACATCGGCTGCATTTGCGGTAACTGTAAATGCAAATCCAGTAGCGGCCATTACCGGTACTTCACAAATCTGTTCAGGCGCTAATTCTGTTCTGGACGCAACCACATCTACCCCGGGATCCGGAACAATAAGCACTTATCAGTGGCAATTAAATGGAACAAGTATTGCCGGTGCAACTGCTTCCACCTATACTGCAAATGCAAGCGGCGTGTATTCTGTTATTGTAAAGAATACAAATAATTGTACGGATTCAACCGCACTCACGCTTACAGTAAATGCAAATCCTACGGCAGTTGTTACCTCTACAAGCACAACCATCTGTACAAATACTACTTCAATACTTGATGCTACAAATTCAAATGCAGGCTCAGGCGCTATTTCAGGCTATCAATGGCAATTTAACGGCGTTGATATTGTCGGGGCTACAGCTGCAACCTACACAGCAACTGCAGCAGGTTCTTACGGTGTGATCGTTAGCAATTCCAATTCCTGTAACGATAGCTCCACTACAATTATTATTGCAGCGAACCAGGCGCCTACAGCGCTTGCGACAGGCAATACTTCCTATTGTGCAGGCGGGAGCCTTACGCTCGATGCTTCCACTTCTACCGGCGGGTCATCGGCTATAGCAACTTATGAGTGGGTATTGAACGGAACTCCTATTGTGGGCTCAAACACTACTACTTATATAGTGAACCAACCGGGAACGTATGATGTTATTGTTACGAATAGTGATAATTGCTCAGACACTTCAATCACTATTACTGTTGCGGAAAATCAACTTCCTGTTATTTCAGGTACGCCTGTAATGCAGCAATCTTCCTGCACCGGAGCGACTGGTCAGCTGACCGGACTGACTGTTACCGGTAATCCTGGATTTACTTATGTCTGGTCGAATTCAGTTCCTGCAGTAGTGAGTACGTCAACAACTTCACCTGACCTCACCACACAGCCTGCTGACATATATACGCTGTCTGTAACTGATGCTAACGGATGCGTAAGTTCTTATACGGATACCATTACCAATTTCGGTTCACCTGTTGCTCCTTTAGCTGTCCAGCCTTCCGATTATTGCCAGGGTTCGTCTGTAAATCCTTTAACCGCTACTGGTGGAAGCGGAGTTCTTAACTGGTATTCTGATGTAACATTGACTACGCTTGTCGGAAGCGGATCCTCTTTCAACACAGGTCTTAATTCTTCAACTCCCGGAGCATATAATTTCTGGGTTGCGGAAACAGAGAACGGATGTCAGGGACCTGCAGTTAATGTTCAGATAAAGATAAATCCAACACCTGTTCCACCATCTGTTGTTAACCCTCCGGCTTATTGCCAGGGACAAACTCCGGCGCCTTTGGTTGCAAACGGCGGAGCTGGTGTGATCACCTGGTACTCGGATGCCGCTTTAACCAATGCTGTGGGATCGGGTTCTCCTTTTAATTCCGGCGCCACATCAACTACTACTTACTATGTGAATGAGGCTTTAGGAAGCTGTCCCGGAGCTGCTTCGCAGTTAACTATAACTTTTAATCCATTACCTCCTGCGCCTGTTACGGCTTCCTCAAGCATTACTTATTGCCAGGGTCAGACCAGCAATCCATTATCGGCCACCGGTACGGGAGGAACGCTGAACTGGTATAGCGATTCTACCTTAATTACTCTTGTAGGAACTGGATCTTCTTATAACAGCGCATCAGTGTCAGCAGATACTTTCTATGTAGCTGAGACACTTTCTACAGGATGCTCCGGACCATTCTCACCAGTGTACATTAATTTTAATCCAAGCCCTTCCTTCTCTGCCGCTGCAACCGTTGTTGATGAGCAGTGCGGTGGAAGTAACGGTTCGGTAAGTATTGTCGCGCCAACAGGAGGAACTCCGGGATATACATACAACTGGACGAATTCACTGGGAACTACTGTGACAACTAATGATAGCCTCATGAATGTAGCCGCAGGAACATACAGCCTTGTGGTTACTGATGCAAATAATTGTACTGCTTCTGCCGGTCCGTTTGTAGTAAACGGTTCAGGTAATGTGACAGCCGGCTTTACTCCGGATGCAATAACAGGAACAGCTCCATTAAGCGTGAATTATACCAATACCAGTACAGGCGCTGTCAGCTACCTGTGGGATTTCGGTAACACAACAGTTGATACCACGGCAAACCCACAGAATACATTTACGGCTATCGGAACTTACACTGTAACTCTCACTGCAATAAACGGACTTTGTGTTGATACGGCGACCGCTGTGATAACAGTTGATGTCGCATCTTCAATCATTATCCCGAACATTTTCTCTCCGAACCTGGATGGACTCAACGACTTGTTTACGATCTATTCCACAGGAATAAAAGAACTGAGCTGCGATATCTTCAACCGTTGGGGCCAGCGTGTTTACACGATCAGGGGACCAGGACAGTCCTGGGATGGAAAACTTTCGAACGGTGATTTCGCTTCGGAAGGAACCTATTTATACTTCCTGAAAGCAACCGGTTACGACACCAAGGAGTACTCAAAAGAAGGAACGATGATGCTGGTGAAATAACAGTAGAAATTGATAAAAAGATCCCGCCCGAACAGCGGGATTTTTTTATGTTATAACCTGCGCTTTAAGGAAAATTCCGCAGCTCAGAAAAATGAATTATGTGTTTTTTTGACTGTTCTGAACACCTTTTCTGTCGATAAGCTTCCGACTTTGGTAGCCTTTATTTTTACCTTTCGCCCTTATTTCTCAAGGATTTCAGCGATATTTACCGGAATTTTCAAAATATTTTATTAACACTTGGTTTGTTTATAAAAAATATTGTACCTTTGCCCTCCCCAAAATTGGGTAGTGTTGAAAATATAGTAAAATCAAGTAATTCAAGCAACTTAAGATGCCAACCATTCAGCAATTAGTAAGAAAAGGACGCTTCAAAGCTCCAAACAGAAGCAAATCCGCGGCTTTGGACTCTTGTCCACAGCGTCGTGGTGTATGTACCCGTGTTTATACAACTACGCCTAAGAAGCCGAACTCGGCTATGCGTAAAGTAGCGAAGGTGCGTTTAACCAACCAGCAAGAGGTTATTGCTTATATCCCTGGTGAAGGACACAACCTGCAGGAACACTCGATCGTTCTGATCCGTGGTGGTCGTGTGAAGGATCTTCCGGGAGTTCGTTATCACATCGTTCGTGGTGCTTTGGATACTGCGGGTGTTGATGGACGTAACCAGCGCCGTTCGAAATACGGAACGAAAAAACCGAAGCCAGGTGCTAAAGCCGCTCCGGCAAAAAAGAAATAATCTTAAACAGATCGATACAATAACACAATGAGAAAATCAACAGCCAAGAAAAGAATTTTATTACCTGACCCGAAATTTCATGAGGTGATGGTAACCAGGTTTATCAACAACCTGATGTACGACGGAAAAAAATCTGCTTCGTCGGAAGTATTTTATGAGGCAATCGACATCGTTGCAAAACGTACAAACGAAGACGGACTGGAAACATTCAAAAAGGCGCTTGCGAACATTACTCCGCAGGTTGAGGTCCGTTCACGTCGTGTAGGTGGTGCAACTTTCCAGATCCCTTCTGAAATTCGTCCTGACCGGAAAATTTCAATGGGAATGAAATGGATGATCCTTTACGCACGCAGGCGTAATGAAAAATCTATGGCGCAGAAATTAGCAGGAGAGATCGTAGCTGCCGCAAAAGAAGAAGGAGCTGCATTCAAGAAGAAGGAAGATGTGCATAAAATGGCGGAAGCCAATAAAGCATTCTCGCATTTTAGATTTTAATGATTCTGTTATGCACGCGCCAAAAGCGTGAGCATGTACAGATCACATTCCGCACAGCGGGATAATAATAAATAAAAAGAAGGAAAAAAGAAAAATGAGTCAGGACTTACATTTCACAAGGAACATCGGGATCGCCGCTCACATTGATGCAGGTAAAACAACCTGTACGGAGCGTATCCTTTATTATACCGGCGTTAACCATAAAATAGGCGAGGTGCACGATGGTGCGGCTACTATGGACTGGATGGTGCAGGAGCAGGAGCGTGGTATCACCATCACTTCGGCTGCTACAACCTGTTTTTGGAACTACCGTGGAAACAAATACAAAGTAAACATTATCGATACCCCGGGTCACGTGGACTTTACCGTTGAGGTAAATCGTTCCTTACGTATCCTGGATGGTCTCGTATTCTTATTTTCAGCGGTTGACGGTGTGGAGCCGCAATCAGAAACTAACTGGCGCCTTGCAAATAATTATAATGTAACCCGTATTGGCTTTGTTAATAAAATGGACCGTTCAGGTGCGGATTTTCTTACTGTTGTAAAGCAGGTAAGAGATATCCTGGGTGGTAATGCTGTTCCTCTTCAGTTACCTATCGGAGCTGAAGAAAATTTTATCGGGGTTGTTGACCTGATCAATAACCGTGGTATCGTTTGGAACGAAGAAGACAAAGGAATGACTTTTAAAGAAGTTCCTATCCCTGAAGATATGAAAGCGGAAGTTGCTGAGTGGAGAGAGAAATTATTTGAATCAGTTGCTGAGTTCGATGACAAGATCATGGAGAAATTCTTTGATGCTCCGGAAACAATAACAGAGCGCGAAGTACTGGACGCTTTACGTAAGGCCTGTGTAGCGAATAAGATCGTTCCTATGGTTTGCGGTTCAGCTTTCAAGAACAAAGGAGTGCAAACAATGCTGGACCTGGTAATGGAATTAATGCCAAGTCCTATGGATAAGGAAGAAACAAAAGGGATCAATCCTGATACGGATGAAGAAGTGAGTCGTAAGCCGGATGTAAATCAGCCTTTCACTGCACTTGCATTTAAGATCGCAACAGATCCTTTCGTGGGTCGTTTGTGTTTCTTCCGTGTTTATTCAGGGCATCTTGATGCAGGATCTTATGTATTGAACACCCGTAGCGGTAACAAAGAGCGTATTTCACGTATCTTCCAGATGCACGCAAATAAGCAAAATGCCATCGAATATATCGAGGCAGGAGATATTGGAGCGGCTGTAGGATTTAAAGATATTAAAACAGGCGATACACTTTGCGATGAGAAACATCCAATTGTTCTCGAAGCGATGAATTTCCCTGAGCCGGTTATTGGCGTCGCTATTGAGCCTAAGACTCAGGCTGACCTTGATAAGCTGGGAACCTCCCTGAATAAATTAGCTGAAGAAGATCCTACTTTCCGTGTGAAAACAGATGAGGATTCAGGACAGACGATCATTTCAGGAATGGGTGAGCTTCACCTGGAGATCATCATGGACCGTTTAAAGCGTGAGTTTAAAGTGGAAGTTAACCAGGGACCACCTCAGGTTGCATACAAAGAAACGATCGTTGGTTCAGTTGAGCATCGTGAGGTATATAAGAAGCAAACAGGTGGACGCGGTAAATTCGCCGACATTAAATTTGTAGTTTCCCCGGTTGACAGCGATTGGGATGTTTCTAAAGATTCATTGCAGTTTGCAAACGAGATCACCGGTGGTAACATTCCACGTGAATTCATTCCTTCAGTAGAAAAAGGATTCCGTGCAGCAATGGTTAACGGTGTTCTGGCAGGTTACCCGATGGATTCCATGAAAGTGCGTTTGATCGATGGTTCTTACCACAACGTTGACTCCGATTCATTATCTTTTGAGATCTGTGCCCGCACAGCATTCCGTGAAGCATTGCCGAAATGTAAGCCCGTTCTTCTTGAGCCAATCATGAAGGTTGAGGTAATTACGCCAGAGCAGAACATGGGTGATGTGGTAGGTGACCTGAACAAGCGTCGCGGTCAGATCGAAGGTATGGATTCAAAAGGAACAGCCCAGGTAATTAAAGCTAAAGTTCCACTGTCGGAAATGTTCGGTTACGTAACAACATTGCGTACGATCACTTCTGGACGTGCTACTTCTACCATGGAGTTCTCGCATTATGCTGAAACGCCTGCTAACATTTCAGCAGAAGTAGTTTCAAAAGCAAAAGGTAAAACAGAAAAAGTTTAATCGATTATCCTTAAAATAAAATGAGCCAAAAAATCAGAATCAAATTAAAGTCCTACGATTACAACCTGGTTGATAAATCAGCTGAAAAGATCGTGAAGACAGTAAAAATGACCGGTGCTATTGTAAACGGACCTATTCCACTTCCTACTCATAAAAGGATTTTCACCGTACTTCGCTCCCCGCACGTAAACAAGAAAGCGCGTGAGCAGTTCCAGGTTTGTTCTTATAAGCGTCTGCTCGACATTTACAGCTCAACTTCGAAAACCGTTGATGCTTTAATGAAGCTTGAATTGCCAAGCGGAGTAGAAGTGGAGATCAAAGTTTAGTGCATCGTAATTAATTAAAGAGGTAGACGATCTGATCCCTGTGGGAGTCGGGATCCAAACCCGAAATAGTAAAACAAATAAACAATAAATAGAAAATGTCTGGAATAATTGGTAAAAAAATCGGAATGACCAGCTTCTTCGGGGCCAATGGTAAATACATACCATGCACAGTTATCGAAGCAGGTCCTTGCGTTGTAACGCAAGTAAAAACCAACGAGAAAGACGGATATGAAGCTTTGCAACTTGCTTTTGACGAGAAGAAAGAAAAACACACGTCAAATGCAATGAAAGCTCATTTCGCAAAAGCAAGCACAACTCCAAAGCGTAAGCTGGTTGAGTTTCGTGAATTTGCCGAAAGCAAGAACCTGGGTGATGTGATCACCGTTGAGGCTTTTGCTGCAGGGGATTTCGTTGATGTAGTAGGAACTTCAAAAGGTAAAGGGTTCCAGGGCGTTGTAAAGCGTCACGGATTTAGTGGAGTTGGTGGTTCAACGCACGGTCAGCACGATCGTCAGAGAGCTCCAGGTTCATTAGGCGCTTCCTCAGATCCTTCACGTGTATTCAAGGGAATGCGCATGGCAGGAAGAACAGGTGGCGAGCGTGTTAAGCTTCAAAACCTGGAAGTGGTTAAAGTAATCGCCGAAAAAAATCTTTTAGTAGTAAAAGGTTCAGTAGCCGGCGCAAAAGGTTCATATCTGATAATCGAGAAATAATCCAAGATCATGCAAGCAGAAGTATTAAATATAAGCGGAAAAAAAACAGCAAAAAAGGTAGAGTTAATCGACGCTATCTACGCAGCTGAGCCAAACGATCACTGTATTTACCTTGATGTAAAACAGTTTCTGGCAAACCAGCGTCAGGGTACGCATAAATCCAAAGAGCGCGCAGAAATTGCCCGTACTACCAAAAAGCTGAAAAGGCAAAAAGGTACTGGCGGGGCGCGTGCAGGTTCTATGAAGTCTCCTTTATTTATCGGCGGTGGTCGTGCATTCGGACCTCGTCCACGCGACTACTCATTCAAACTGAATAAGAAAGTGAAAGTGCTTGCTCGTATTTCAGCCCTTACTTATAAGGCAAAAGAAAACGGGATAACAGTACTGGAAGACTTTTCTTTTGACGCCCCAAAAACAAAGCAATATGTGGATTTATTAAAAAATCTTAACCTTGCCGATAAAAAAACACTAATTGTGTTGGCGGAATCAAATAAAAATGTATATTTGTCGTCCCGAAATTTAGAGGGTACAAAAGTCGTAATCGCATCAGATTTAAACACTTACGACATATTGAACGCTTCAAATATCGTGTTAGCAGAGAGTTCCTTGAAACAAATTGAAACAATCTTAAGTAAATAAAATGCAAATTTTAATTAAGCCGATCATCACAGAGAAGATGACATCGCAAGCCGAAAAGTTAAATCGCTATGGCTTCGTTGTAGATAAAAAGGCAAATAAGATCCAGATCAAGCAAGCCATTGAAAAGATGTATGGCGTTACTGTTGAATCAGTAAACACGCAACAATACATCGGCAAAGTGAAAACGCGTAATACAACACGCGGCTTAGCTGTCGGACGGGTAAACAGAAACAAAAAAGCAGTTGTTACTTTGAAAAAAGGAGATACAATTGACTTTTACGCAAGTATATAATTTGTAGATTATAAAAAAATGGGATTAAAGAAACTAAGGCCATTAACTCCAGGGCAACGACACAAGCTGGTAACCGATTTTGCAGAGATAACTGCCGGTAATAAACCAGAAAAAAGCTTAGTCGTTTCAGGAAAGAGATCCGGGGGCCGAAATAACACCGGTAAAATGACCATGCGCTACATAGGCGGTGGACATAAGCAAGCATATCGTTTAATTGATTTTAAACGTGATAAATTTGGTATTCCTGGAACCGTAAAAACCATCGAATACGATCCGAACCGTTCGGCACGTATCGCACTGGTTTCTTATAAGGACGGAGAAAAGCGATACATCATCGCTCCACAAGGCCTAAAGATCGGACAAACCATTGTTTCCGGAAAAGATGCAGCTCCTGAAGTTGGAAATGCACTCTATTTAAGCGAAATTCCTCTTGGTACAATCATTCACAACATTGAACTCCGCCCCGGACAAGGTGCTGCGATATCACGCTCTGCAGGTTCTTACGCTCAGCTAAGCGCCCGCGAAGGTAAATACGCAACACTTAAAATGCCTTCAGGTGAAACCCGTATGATACTGGTTACCTGCATGGCTTCTATTGGCGCAGTTTCTAATCCTGATCATAACTTACAGATCGCTGGTAAAGCAGGACGTAACCGCTGGTTAGGAACACGTCCGCGCACAAGGCCGGTTGCAATGAACCCTGTTGATCACCCAATGGGTGGTGGCGAGGGCCGTGCATCAGGTGGTCACCCACGATCACGCAACGGTGTTCCGGCTAAAGGGTACAAAACCCGCTACCCGAAAAAGGACTCTAACAAATACATTGTAGAAAGAAGAAAGAAATAATATAAACGTTTAATGGTTCCGGGCCGAAACGCCGGGGATTCAGAACTAAAAAAGAAAAATGGCAAGATCATTAAAAAAAGGTCCCTTTATAGACCACAACCTGGAGAAGAAAGTTGATGCCATGAACAATGGCAACAAAAAAGCGGTAGTAAAAACCTGGGCCCGTCGCTCAACCATACCACCGGAATTTGTAGGTCACACTTTCGCAGTTCATAACGGGAATAAATTCATCCCGGTTTATGTAACAGAGAACATGGTTGGTCATAAATTAGGAGAGTTTGCACCAACACGTACCTTCAGAGGTCACGCAGGAAATAATAAAAAGTAATAAGATAAATCGAAATTACGATGGGTAAAAGAAAAAGATTAGCAGCTGAAAAACGCAAAGAGGAAAATAAGACAACTTATTTTGCGAAGTTAAATAGCTGCCCGACCTCACCAAGAAAAATGCGCCTGGTTGCTGACCTGGTAAGAGGTATGGACGTATACAAGGCACTGAACGTTTTAAAATTCAGTCCAAAAGAAGCTTCGAACCGCCTGGAGAAACTGGTTGCATCCGCTATCGCGAATTACGAAGCGAAAACAGGAGCTAAGCCGGATGAGAACAGCCTTTTCATTAAAGAAGTTGAAGTTGACAGCGCTTTCCAGTTAAAGCGTCTGCGTACAGCTCCTCAGGGAAGAGGTTACAGGGTTAGAAAAAGATCAAATCACGTTACAGTAATTTTAGACACAAAAAATTAATTAAAGAAATGGGACAAAAAGCGAACCCGATAGGTTTACGTTTAGGAATCATCAAAGGATGGGACTCTAACTGGTATGGTGGTAATGATTACTCTGAGAAATTAGTTGAAGACGAAAAGATCAGAAATTACCTGAAGGCCCGTTTGCCGAAAGGCAGTATCTCAAAGATCATCATTGAGCGTACCCTGAAATTAATTACTGTAACGATCAATACTGCACGTCCGGGTATCATCATCGGAAAAGGCGGTAAAGAGGTAGATAAAATTAAAGAAGAGTTAAAGAAGATCACAAAGAAAGACGTTCAGATCAATATCTTTGAAATAAAACGCCCTGAGTTGGATGCACGTTTGGTTGCAGACAGCATCGCGCGCCAGATCGAAGGCCGTATCTCCTTCCGTCGCGCAATGAAAATGTCAGTTGCATCAACCATGCGCATGGGAGCTGAAGGGATCAAGATCAAATGTTCTGGTCGTTTGGGTGGCGCTGAGATGGCGCGTACTGAAGGATACAAAGAGGGGCGTACTCCATTACATACGCTTCGCGCTGATATCGATTACGCACTTGCTGAAGCACACACAACTTTTGGCCGTATCGGTGTAAAAGTGTGGATCTGCAAAGGTGAGATCTTCGGAAAGCGTGATCTTTCTCCAAATGTTGGGCTATCAAAAGAGAAAAAATCTCCACGTGGAAATGACGCTCCTGCACCTAAGTTTGGTGGAAGAGGTCCTAAAGGCGGAGCTGGAAGCAGCCATAACAAAAAGAGAGACGCTAAATAATTCGTTAAATAAAGTACTGGTTAGAAAAAATAAAGCAAAATGTTACAGCCAAAAAGAACGAAATTCAGAAAGATGCACAAGATGAAGATGAAGGGCAACGCCAAACGTGGCGACCAATTGGCCTTCGGTTCATTCGGCATCAAAGCGGTAGAAGGTACCTGGGTTACCGCACGACAGATAGAAGCTGCCCGTATCGCTGTTACACGTTTCATGAAACGTGAAGGTCAGATATGGATCCGCATTTTCCCTGACAAGCCGATCACCAAAAAGCCTGCAGAGGTTCGTATGGGTAAAGGTAAAGGAGCTCCGGAATATTGGGTTGCGCCAGTAAAGCCAGGTCGCATCATTTTTGAAGCTGAAGGTGTTCCAATGGAAGTTGCAAAAGAAGCATTGCGTCTTGCAGCTCAAAAATTGCCGATCACTACCAAGTTTATTGTACGTAGGGATTATTTTGAAGAAAAAATTGTCAAATAAAGTCTGAGATGGAAAACAAAGATATCATAGCGCTTTCGGTTCAGGAACTGAAAGACAAAATTAAGGAAGAAAAAGCCAGCTATAATAAGCTGAGCATGAATCACGCGATCTCTCCGATTGAGAACCCGATGAAGATCCTTACAACAAGAAAGCTAATTGCTCGCTTAAGCACCGAGTTAACAAAAAAAGAAAAAGCTTCTAAATAATATTGAAGATGGAAAGAAATTTAAGAAAAGAAAAAGTTGGCGTGGTAACCAGCAACAAGATGCAAAAGTCGATCGTTGTTGCGGTGGAACGTAAGGTGAAGCACCCGAAATACGGAAAGTTCCTGAACAAGACCAGTACTTTTACTGCTCATGACGAAAAGAACGAGTGTAATATCGGCGATACCGTACGCATTATGGAAACCCGCCCGATCAGCAAAAACAAATGCTGGCGCTTAGTGGAGATCGTAGAAAGAGCTAAATAATATTTAAATAAGATCGTATCCGTTTCAACGGACGAAAATCGAATAAAAAATGATACAGAACGAAAGCAGATTAGCAGTTGCAGACAATAGCGGAGCCAAAGAAGTATTGGTGATTCGTGTACTGGGTGGTACCCGTAAGCGTTACGCGTCTATTGGCGACAAAGTTGTGGTTACAGTAAAGCACGCTTTACCATCAGGGAACGTGAAAAAAGGTACTGTGAGCAAAGCGGTGATCGTTAGAACAAGAAAAGAGATCAGTCGCCAGGATGGTTCATACATCCGTTTCGATGATAACGCTGTTGTTCTTCTGAACGCTTCAGATGAGATCCGCGGAACACGAATCTTCGGACCTGTTGCAAGGGAACTGCGCGATAAACAATTTATGAAAATCATATCACTGGCACCAGAAGTGCTTTAAAATACAGAAGAGATGTCGAAGTTAAAATTAAAAAAAGGCGATACAGTACGTGTGATTGCCGGAGATTCAAAAGGGCAGGAGGGAAAGATCCTTTCCGTTGACCAGGCAAAGAACAGGGCTATTATTGAAGGCGTGAACATGCTTTCAAAGCACAGCAAGCCAAATGCGAAAAATCCTAACGGAGGTATCGTAAAACTGGAAGGCTCTGTGCATATATCCAACCTGATGCTGGTTGTAGGTGGAAAAACCACCCGCATTGGTCGCCAGGTAAATGAGAAGACCGGAAAAATCGAACGTATCGCTAAAAAAACTAAGGAGGTAATTAAGTAATGGCCACTACCTATCAACCACGATTAAAAAGCAAATACTCTCAGGAGATCGTATCTGCTTTAAAAACAAAATACCAGTACAGCAGCGTTATGCAGGTGCCGAAACTGGAAAAGATCTGTATCAACCAGGGATTGGGAGATGCCGTTGCCGATAAGAAAATTATCGAAGGCGCATTGAAGGAAATGGCGACCATCACCGGTCAGAAGCCAGTTGCGACCTATTCCAAAAAAGATATCTCGAACTTTAAATTGCGTAAGGGAGTTGCGATCGGTGTGCGTGTCACGCTTCGCGGGAACACCATGTATGAGTTTCTCGACAGGTTAATCTCTGCAGCGCTTCCACGTATTCGTGATTTCAAAGGGATCAACGATAAAGGATTCGACGGAAGAGGTAATTACACATTGGGTATTACCGAGCAGATCATCTTTCCGGAGATCGATATCGATAAAGTGAGCAAGATCGCAGGTATGGACATCACTTTTGTTACCTCGGCTCCAACCGATAACGAAGCACATGCACTGTTGGCAGAATTTGGATTACCATTCAAAAAATCAGATAAAAAGTAAAGATGGCAAAAGAATCAATGAAGGCCCGCGAGGTCAAAAGGAAAAAGTTAGTTGATCAGTACGCAGAAAGACGCGCAGAATTAAAAGCTGCCGGAGATTACAACGCATTGCAGAAATTACCACGCAACTCTTCAAAAGTAAGAATGCGTAACCGTTGCAAGCTTACCGGTCGCCCGCGTGGTTATATGCGCACATTCGGGATCAGCCGTGTTACCTTCCGCGAAATGGCAACTTTCGGAAAGATCCCGGGAGTAACCAAATCAAGCTGGTAACATTCACCATAGCTTCGGCGACGGAAACAAGGAAAGTAAATTAGTATAATTATCCTGCTTGCGGGATAACATATAAAAACAAATAAAATGACAGATACAATTGCAGATTACCTAACAAGAGTTAGAAACGCTATTAAAGCACAACACAGAGTAGTAGAGATTCCTGCTTCCAACCTAAAGAAAGAGATCACCAAGATCCTTATGGAAAAAGGCTACATTCTGAATTACAAGTTCGAAGAGAACGAAAAAAAACAGGGCACCATCAAGATCGCCCTGAAGTATCACCCGGTTACCAAATTACCAGCTATCCGTTCACTGGACAGGATCTCTTCACCAGGTTTACGTCAGTACACCGGTGTGGATACCATGCCAAAAGTATTGAACGGATTAGGTATAGCCATTGTTTCCACTTCTAAAGGTGTAATGACCGATAAAGAAGCAAGGAAGCAGAATGTAGGTGGCGAGGTTCTTTGTTATGTATCATAAAAATTACGGAGGAAGAAACATATGTCACGTATAGGAAAATTACCAATAGCATTACCTCAGGGAGTTGAAGTAAATGTTTCAGGAAATGCAGTTACCGTTAAAGGGAAAAAAGGTACCCTTGTTCAGGATGTTGACAGCGACATCACTGTGAAAGTAGAAGACGGAAAGGTACTTGTTACCCGACCTACTGATCAGAAACGCCACAGAGCGCTGCACGGACTCTACCGATCGCTTATTGCCAATATGGTAAAAGGTGTTTCGGAAGGTTACAAAACCGAGCAGGAACTGGTAGGTGTGGGTTACCGTGCCACCAATAAAGGACAGATCCTTGAGCTTACCCTCGGTTTCTCTCACAACATCGCATTTGAATTGCCGGTAGAGATTAAAGTTACTACTACTGCTGAAAAAGGACAGAACCCTAAGATCATTATGGAATCTGTAGATAAGCAGCTGTTAGGACAGGTAGCCGCTAAGATCCGTTCGCTGCGCAAGCCTGAGCCTTACAAAGGAAAAGGTATCAAATTCACAGGCGAGCAGCTGAGAAGAAAAGCAGGTAAAGCAGCTGGTAAATAATCATAATTAAGAACATTAAGTAACAAAAATAAAATGGCACTTACTAAAGAAGAAAGAAGAGCACGCATCAAGAAAAGGATCCGTAAACATGTTAACGGAACCGCAGCGTCTCCACGTCTAAGTGTTTTCAGAAGCAATTCTGAGATCTACGCTCAGCTGATCGATGATAAATCAGGCAAGACAATAGCTACAGTTGGCTCGATCGATAAAAAGATCGTTGCCGAGAAAGTGAACAAGTCAGAGAAATCGAAACTGGTTGGAAAAGCGATCGCTGAAAAAGCAAAGGCTGCAGGAATTGAAGTGGTAGTATTCGACCGTAACGGTTATCTTTACCATGGTCGCGTAAAAGCCCTGGCTGATGGTGCACGCGAAGGCGGATTAAAGTTCTAATAAACATAATTTCAAATAAGATAAAATGTCAAAAGAAGTTGTAAAAAGAGTAAAGTCGAGCGATATCGAATTAAAAGATAAGCTTGTTGCAATACAACGTGTAACCAAGGTTACAAAGGGAGGTCGTCACTTCAGTTTTTCAGCTATCGTGGTTGTTGGAAACGAAAAAGGTGTTGTAGGTTACGGTTTGGGTAAAGCCAATGAAGTTACCGATGCGATAACCAAAGGTATCGACGATGCCAAGAAAAATCTGGTAAAGGTTGCCGTACTGAAAGGTACAGTGCCTCATGCGCAGGAAGGAAAATATTCCGGATCACGTGTGTTCCTTAAGCCAGCCGCTCACGGTACCGGTGTAATTGCAGGTGGTGCGATGCGTGCAGTGCTTGAAAGCGTTGGTGTTACGGATGTACTCGCAAAGTCAAAAGGTTCTTCTAACCCGCACAATGTGGTAAAAGCTACTCTTGACGCTTTAATGAAAATGCGCGATCCGCTCACCGTTGCAAGACAAAGAGGTTTATCACTAGACAGAGTATTTAACGGTTAATATATCCTATCATGAGCAAAACAAAATTAACACTGGTAAGAAGCCTTTCTGGTCGCCCGGCAAGACAGAGAAAGACAGTTGAAGCATTGGGGTTCACAAAAATGCACCAGACAATTGAAAAGGAACTTACCCCACAGGTAGAGGGAATGATCCACGCCGTTGGCCATTTATTAAAAGTAGAAAACAGTAAATAAGAAATTCGTATGCAATTAAGTAATTTAACACCTGCAAAAGGTTCGGTAAGAAATAACTACCGCAGAGGTAGGGGCCAGGGTTCAGGCGGTGGCGGAACAGCTACACGCGGACACAAAGGTGCAAAGTCACGTTCGGGGTATTCCTCCAAAAGAGGTTTCGAAGGTGGACAGATGCCATTACAGCGCCGTGTGCCTAAGTTCGGCTTCAAGAACATCAATCGCGTTGAATACCACGGTATCAACCTGGATGTGATCCAAAAGCTGGCTGAGAACAAAAACATTAAAGAATTTACTCCTGAAGTGCTTATCGCAAATGGTGTAGCTTCTAAAAACGACCTGATCAAGATCCTGGGTCGCGGAGAACTAAAAGCTTCCGTTAAAATTACGGCGCATGCTTTTTCTGAAACCGCAAAATCAACAATCGAAGCTAAAGGTGGTTCAGCAACTACTATTTAATATATGAAGAAATTTATAAATACACTTCAGAATATCTGGAAGATCGA
>JBJMLS010000045.1:0-7536 GCA_045805185.1 Bacteroidia bacterium
AGAGAATCACGTTATCCAGAAGTAAGTAATGAAGAAATTATAAAAGCTGACCCGGAGCTGATCCTGCTTTCATCGGAACCATATCCATTTCAGGAAAAGCACATCGAAGAGTTCAGGAAACTTCTTCCAAAAGCAAAAATAATGGTGGTGGACGGCGAGATCTTCAGCTGGTACGGGAACAGGTTGCTTCATGCGCCGGGTTACTTCAGGCAACTGTTGGATCTATTAAGTAATTAATTTTCGAATTCTGTTCGTCAGGATTGAACGACTTGAGGAACATCATGTTCAGGCGGTGGCTCAAATGTCGAATTATAATTATGGCTGAACTGCCTTTCTCGACTTCTCCTTCGGTTCCGCTCAGGACGAGGGTTCGAAATGACAGTTCGGAGGAGTCTGTCAGGAGACGTGTTAAAATATCGAAGTGAATTGCCATCGCACTTATTCTCGACTGCGCTCGAACTGACGGCTCTCAATTAGCGTCTCACCCAGCTCAGCCGGGCCTAATTCAAAACCCTCACAATCTTAATGAACCTTGCTTTATAATAAGGCGATTCCTTAAAAGTGGATTCGATCACGCCGTAATGTTTTTTAGAGGAAGAGCTGTGAATGAAATGCACATTTTCCCCTGTACCACTGATCACAATTCCTACATGTCCCGGGCGACGGTTATCTGCCTTGGTTCCCGTGAACACGATGATATCGCCTTTTCTGCAGGAATCGATACTTATCTTTTTTCCAAAAATACTGTAGTCGATGGAGGAACGCGGTGTTACAATACCGAAATGTGAAAACACATAATAAACAAATCCTGAGCAATCAAAGCCTTTATCCGGTGTACAGGAAGCATAGGTGTAAGTGGTTCCTTTTAAGTTGCGGGCGTAGGCAACGATGCTGTCTGCTTTTTGTGAACTGTAACTATGAGGCGTGGTTTGTGAGAACGCCTGGAAAACGAGAAAAGGAAATAAAATATGAAGGAGGAATTTCAATTCATAAAGCTTATTCAATAAAGTCTTCAATACGGCTCATCTTTTTCTCGTCGTATTTTCCGGATTCCACATGAACAATCTTGCCGCTTTTATCCAGTACGAAGAAATAAGGCTTATCCGTGTCTTTAATGGAAAGGTCTTCTTTGTAAGGCTTGATGCTCCCCGTGTAAAAGATCAGATAGGGCCAGAACTCCTTGTCCGTATCTTTCCGGATCTTTTCCTTGCTGGTCTTCGCCAGGATCTGGTTCACCTTGTTCAGCATAGGAATAAAATAGAAATGTACATCGTAATTGGCCGCGGCGCTGAAGAAATCGTTCGTGTCTTTTTTCACAATGAACATGTTGTAAAGCGGGTTCAGCCAGGTCTTCAGATCGTCTTCGGCTCCTTTGCTGAAGCAAACACCGATAATGGATATTTTTCCCTTGGTTTGCTCGGGCAAAGAGATCGCTTTGTAATCAAAGGTCTCTCCTGTCATGGAAGGGAACTGTTGTCCCTTGCCGTTTTGTGCGAAGAAAACAGAAGAAGTGAAAAGTGATAAGGCGGTGAGTAATTTTTTCATAATTAGATTTTATTTATCTGTTGTTCCTTAAGCGCCGGGACGGATGAACTGAGGGCTAATTTTGTTTCCTTTTCTAAAACAGAGGCGAGGCAATTCCCCTCAGTGTCGATTCCATCAATGTTTACTTCTACGATCGTATTCGATAATTCCGCATCATAAGGTAATTTCACTTTCAGGTAATTTTCTGTGAAGCCGAACATGAAACCGTTCTTATTTTCCTGCTCCATTAATACTTTGTGCTGTTTGCCAATGTGCTGCTCATAAAAGCGACGCAGCTTTTTAGCGGATAAGATACGCAGCATCTTGTTGCGCTTTTTGCGTTCTGCATACGGAACCGTTCCTGCCATGTTTACCGCATCCGTATTTGCTCTTTCCGAATAGGTAAATACATGCAAATAAGAAACATCAAGCCGGTTAATGAAATTATAGGTTTCATTGAAATCTTCTTCGGTCTCACCAGGAAAACCGACGATGACGTCAACTCCTATGCAACAATGCGGCATTAATTCCTTGATCTTTGTAATGCGGTCGGAATAGAGCTCCCGGAGGTAGCGCCGGCGCATGGATTTCAGGATTTTATTGCTTCCGCTTTGAAGGGGAATGTGAAAGTGTGGAACAAAACGATCCGACCCCGCAACAAATTCAATGATCTCATCCTTTAATAAATTAGGCTCAATGGAAGAGATCCTAAAACGTTCAATTCCGTTTACCTTGTCCAGCTCCTTTACGAGGTCGTAAAAAGTGAATTGTCTTTTATTTTTTTCACCAGCGCTTATTTCCGTTCCATAACCGAAGTCGCCGATGTTCACACCCGTCAATACAATTTCTTTTACTCCGCTTTCGGTTATTTTAGTCGCATTCTTCACCACATTCTCAATTGTGTCGCTCCTGCTGTTCCCGCGTGCCAGGGGTATGGTGCAAAAGGCGCAGGTGTAATCGCAACCGTCCTGAACTTTCAGAAAAGAGCGCGTGCGGTCGCCGAACGAATAAGCATCCACAAAGAAATTAGCTTCATCGATCTCGCAATTGTAAACTTCGGCTTGTTGTTTTTTGGAAAGATCACTCACATAATTCAGCAGCCTGAATTTTTCGGTTGCTCCGAGTACCACATCCACTCCTTCTATCGAAGCGATCTCGTCAGGCTTGAGCTGGGCGTAGCAACCTACAACAGCAATGAATGCATCGGGTGAAACATGCAGGGCATTTTTCACGATCTGCTTGCATTCTTTGTCCGCGTTTTCGGTGACGGAGCAGGTGTTGATCACATATACATCAGCAGGCTGACTAAAATCAACTTTTTGAAAGCCTTCTTCCATAAAAAGCCTTGCTATGGTGGAAGTCTCCGAAAAATTGAGCTTACAGCCCAGGGTATGAAATGCTACTTTTTTGCCTTGAAATGACATGTTGCAAAGGTAGGGAATTTGTAGGAGCTGGCCCCCCGGGGGACCTAACATTATCAGAAATATTTTAGAAACAGCGTTCTTCGCCAATTGGAGCAAAACATTTAACATTACTGTGTTTAAAACTACGTTCGTCCTAAGGTTCGGTAAGCATCCCTATTTTGTAAACTTGAAAGAGTTAAAATAAGGGAAATGAAGAGAGTAATGATCCATACAATTGCCAAAGCGGGACTCGTCCTGAGCAGTATTGTGCTGCTGGCGTCCTGCGGAGGAAAAGAAAAGGAAAAAGACAAACGCACGGTGTTTCGCTACAACGAAATGGCCGGGCTCACTTCCCTGGATCCTGCTGCTGCCCGCAATTTCGAAAATATCTGGCCGGTAAATCAATTATTCAACGGACTGGTGCAGATGAACGACTCTCTTCGCGTACTTCCTTCGATCGCAAAAAAATGGACGATCAGCGAGGATGGCCTGGTCTATACTTTCAGCCTGAGAAATGATGTTTATTTTCACGACCATGAAGTGTTCCCCCAGGGCAAAGGGAGAAAAGTAAGAGCAGGTGATTTTGTGTACAGCTTCAACCGCCTTTACGATTCAAAGGTTTCCAGCGCCATGTCTTTACTCGACAATGTCAATAAAAAAGCGCAGGATTCTGAGAATGGTTTTTCAGCTCCGAATGATTCTACCTTTCGGATCACTTTAATTGAACCTTTCAGTCCATTCCTCGGGATCCTTACCATGAAGTATTTTTCGGTGGTGCCAAAAGAAGCGGTGGAAAAGTACGGTGAAGACTTCCGCAGCAATCCTGTTGGGACTGGGCCATTCAAATTTAAGCTTTGGGAAGAGGGGAACCAATTGGTGATGCTAAGGAATGAAAATTATTTTGAATACGATGGAGCTGACCGCTTACCTTTCCTCGATGCAGTTTCCGTTTCTTTCATCAAGGACAAAGAAACAGCTTTCATGCAGTTCATGAAAGGGGATTTCGATATGCTCTCCGGGATCGACGCTTTCAATCCAAATGAAGTGCTGGATGAGGATGGAAATCTAAAGCCCTTTTATAAGGATAAATTTGACATACAGACACAGCCTTATCTTAAAACAGATTATTTCGGTATCCTGATCGACGAAGATATCGATTTTGTTAAAACAAGTCCTTTGCGCCTGAAAGCCGTGCGCCAGGCTCTGAATTATGGTTTTGACAGGGAGAAGCTGGTGAAATATTTCCGGCATAACCTGGGCATTCCTGCCACTGCAGGGTTCATTCCCGGCGGTCTTCCTTCTTACGACCCTAAAAAGGTGAAAGGTTATCATTACAATCCTGATAAAGTAAAACAACTGTTGATGGAAGCCGGTTATCCGGATGGAAAAAAATTGCCTGAGATCACGCTGCACACTACGGAAAATTACATAGAGATCGTGGAATTCATCCAGGCGCAATTGGCGGAGAATAACATTAAGATCAAAGTGGATATCGATAAGGCTTCCGTTCTGCAACAGGCGGTGGCAAACAATGAGTTTGGAATGTTCAAAAAATCCTGGATCGGGGATTATGCCGATGAGGAGAATTTTATGAACCTCTTCTATTCTAAAAATTTCTCACCCAAAGGCTTCAATTACACCCATTACAAAAATCCTGATTTCGATAAGCTTTTCGAGAAAGCCAAGACCGAGCTGAATGATTCAACCCGCAGGAGCCTTTACCAGCAAATGGACCAGATGGTCATCGATGACGCGCCTATTCTTCCTTTGTACTACGACCAGGTAGTACGACTGGTAGGTAAGAACATCAATGGCTTAAGCACCAATTCCATGAACCTGCTCAACCTGAAGAGAGTAAAAAAGGAATAGAGTTCGGAGTTAATAGCTATTAGTAATAGTTGCGGTAAAGAGTTTTGAATTATTCTTTTAAAATTCCAAAATCTTTTTCTTCAAGTCCCAACTCGCCGGTTTTCAACTAAGAACTCCTCACTCCTAACTAAACCCTGAATGTAAGAACTTCCAACTCAGAACTAATTTTTGTATCTTTATCCCTTAAGATGAGGGTAATACAGCTCAACTATTTTTCATTGTGCATCCTGGCTCTTTCGCTGCTGCTTTCCTGTAAAAAGAAAGAGAACGCGGAGGTCCCTGATCTCGGTTACGATTATTATCCTGCTACCATTGGATCCTATATAGAATACGATGTGGATTCTACAGCCTACACTCCCTTACCGGTCGACACCATCGTTTCCAAATTCAGGATCAAAGAAGTAATAGAAGAAGAGATCACCGATAACCAGGGCCGTCCCACTTTGAAGATCGTTCGTTACAAAAAAAATTATTCCGCAACAGTTCCATACAACCTGATGACCTGGACGCTCCAGGATGTGTGGACAGCAAATAAGACGAAAACAACTGCGGAAGTGGTGGAAGAAAATGTGCGCTATGTAAAGCTCGCTTTTCCTGTTGCCGATGACGCAAGCTGGAACGGGAACGCGCAAAATACAATGGGTGACTGGGAATACAAATACTCAGGGATGGATTCACCTTCTTCCTATAATGGTTTGTCTTTCGAAAAAACAGTGCTTGTTAACCAGAAAAAATACCTCACCGCTATTTCCTACCAGTATTATACGGAGAAATATGCGAGAGGCGTCGGACTTATTTACAAAGAGATCATCGACGTAAAATCAACACACAATATCGGGGTTCCTATCCTGAACCGTATCGAAGAAGGAGTTGTATATAAACAAACTATAGTGGACCATAACTAATGAAAAGAATTTTAATTATTATTTTTCTCGCTTTTGAATTTTCAAAATGCTTAACAGCGCAAACCACAACAAAATATTGGGTAAAGCTCACCGATAAGAACGGATCTCCTTATTCTGTTTCCAATCCTTCCGCATTCCTTACACCAAGGGCGATCAACCGTAGAACAACACAGAATATTGCAATAACAACATCTGATCTTCCCGTCAATCCTGCTTACATTTCCCAGATTCAGGGAACAGGCGCCCTTGTTTTAAAAACATCACGCTGGCTGAATGCGGTGGTGATCGATGCTCCCAATGCGACAATACTGGCAGCGGTAAATAACCTGCCCTGTGTGCAGAGCTCTACACCTGTCGCTCGTCACAGGCGCTCTCCTGATCCGATAGAGAAGGCAACTGATCTTAAGATTTCAACTTCGAAAATAACAGGGACCAATTCTTATAATTATGGCGGCTCACTGAACCAGATCAGTATGCTTAATGGGGTATGCATGCACGACCAGGGATACGATGGAAAGAATATGCTGATTGCAGTGCTTGACGCAGGTTTTCTGAATGCGAATACACTTGCTGTTTTTGACAGCCTGTGGATCAATAACCAGATCCTTGGCACCCGCGATTTTGTGGTGGGCGATACAATGGTATTCGAGGACTTTAACCACGGGTCCTCAGTTTTGTCCTGTATGGGAGGAAACATTCCCGGGCAATTGGTAGGAACGGCGCCTAAAGCAAAGTACTGGCTATTGCGTACGGAAGATGCAAATTCAGAGCTGATCATCGAGGAAGACAATTGGGTTCGCGGAGCTGAGTTCGCGGATAGCGTGGGTGCGGATCTGATCAATTCATCTTTGGGGTATACCACATTTGATATTTCTTCGCAGAATCATACCTATTCGGATCTTACCGGTAAAGTATCTGTCGCGAGTATTGCCGCAACGATGGCCGCGCGCAAGGGAATGATCGTTTGTAACAGCGCGGGTAATGACGGTGGCGGCCCCTGGCAGTTCGTTGGCGTGCCTGCAGACGCGGACAGTATACTTGCAGTGGGTTCTGTGGATGCCATGGGGAATTATTCTTCTTTCAGCTCGACCGGACCTACAGCAGATGGCCGCATTAAGCCGGATGTAGCGGCAAAAGGTTCAGGAACAACAGTTGCAAGCGCTTTCAGCGGAAATATTATTACCAGCAGCGGGACTTCTTTTTCTTCTCCGGTTACCTGCGGAATGGTTTCCTGTTTATGGCAGGCGAATCCGGGCAAAACCAATATGGAGATCATCACAGCTATCAAGCAAAGCGCTTCCCAATACCAAACCCCGGACAATAACCTGGGTTATGGGATCCCGAATTTCTGTAAAGCGGATTCGATCTTAAAAGGCTTTCTTAAGATAACGAAGTATTCACTAGATGATCTTATACTTCTTTCACCCAACCCTTTTAGCGATGAGCTCTCCTTTGCATGGCTGCCTTCTACCAACCAGGATATTACCTACGAGGTTTTTGACATGAGCGGGCGCTTGCTGATCACTGGTCAGCATTCTATAAAGCAAAAAAGTGGTCTTGAAGTACACATCAAAGGCGTTGACGCGCTTGCAAAAGGAATGTATATTTTTGTGGCAACAACTTCAACTACGCGCTTTACCAAAAAAATAATAAAAGATTAGGGTTCTATGTCTTCAGCATCTCCTTCCGGTAAAACATTAAACTCACTCATCCTTGTTGCGGCGCTCGGTTATTTTGTAGATATCTACGACCTGGTGCTTTTCAGCGTTGAACGCAAAGACAGTCTGACAGATCTTTTAAAAGAAAATGCCACGCCCGAAAATCTCAAGAATATC
>JBJMLS010000046.1:0-12415 GCA_045805185.1 Bacteroidia bacterium
CTTTCTAAAAAACGGATCAGTTCTATTCCCAGGATAGAAAAGAACATAAAAGAGATGCTTTCGGACCTGTCCATGCCCAATGCACAATTTAAAATAGAATGCGTTCAGACTGAAAAATGCAATATAAACGGAACAGATGAGCTGCGTTTTCTTTTTTCTGCGAATAAAGGAGGCGAATTCAAGGAATTACATAAGGTAGCTTCCGGTGGAGAGCTGTCGCGCCTCATGCTTTGCATCAAATCGCAGATCGCGCAATTAACGGCACTTCCAACTATAATCTTTGATGAGATCGATACAGGCGTTTCAGGTGATGTGGCACATAAAATCGGCGGTATACTGGAAAAGATCTCATCAGGTATGCAGGTGATCAGTATTACCCATTTACCACAAATAGCCAGCAAAGGGAAGCATCATTTATTTGTTTACAAGCATGATCTTGATGAGAAGACAGTTTCCAATATCCGCTCACTTAAGAACGAAGAGCGTGTGATGGAGATCGCAAAAATGCTGAGTACCGGAAAGCCTACGGAAACAGCTATAAAAAATGCAAGAGAATTGATCAGCCAATGATTATCCCGTGCAAATAGAATAATTTCAGAATTAGTTTTTAATCGTAAATTTGCCCAATCAATAAAACAAAACTATGTCACATAATTTATTAAAAGGTAAACGTGGAATTATTACCGGCGCATTGGATGAAAACTCTATAGCATGGAAGGTAGCTTTAAAAGCGCATGAGCAGGGCGCTAAGATCGTTCTGACCAATGCTCCTATTGCGATGCGTATGGGAGAGATCAAAAAGCTGGCGGAAGCAACCCAGGCGGAAATCATTCCTGCTGATGCCACGAATGTGGAAGAACTCACTAATCTGTTTACCAAATCGCAGGAGGTGTTAGGCGGAAAAGTTGATTTCCTGTTGCACAGCATCGGAATGAGCCCGAATATCCGTAAGAACATTCCATATACCGATCTGAATTATGATTTCTACATGAAGAGCATCGATGTTTCAGCGTTATCGCTGCACAAAATGCTGAATGTAGCTTATAAAATGGATGCCATTGCTGATTGGGGCAGTGTTGTTGCCTTATCGTACATAGCTGCACAGCGAACTTATCCTTTTTATACGGATATGGCGGAAGCAAAAGCAGTGTTGGAATCCATCTGTCGCAGTTTTGGATACCATTATGGAAAGAAGAATAAAGTACGTGTAAATTCCGTATCACAATCACCGACAAAGACAACGGCCGGAAGCGGTATTAAGGGATTCGGTGATTTTTATGACTTTGCCGATATGAATTCCCCTCTTGGGAATGCAAGTGCGGAAAGCTGCGCCGATTATTGCATTACGCTGTTCAGCGATCTTACGCGAATGGTAACCATGCAAAACCTTTACCATGACGGAGGTTACAGCAATACAGGGATCAGTATGGAAACACTGGAGAAAAAATAATATAATCTCATATCATTCTTCTGAAGCCTCCTGCACATGCGGGAGGCTTTTTTTTGCGGAGAATAAATTGGTAATCTCCGCATATTTTGCGGAGAATGTTTTGGAGATGCGGAGAATAGGATGTATATTTACCGCATAATTTGCGGAGATTAATTTAGGCTTATGAGAAGAGCAATATACATACATCAGCATAAAAAGTGGCCTGAATTTACCTGGGACAGCTCAGCGTTGCAGCTTAGCCTGGGAAAAGTGAGGCACTTGCAGGGAAAATTGCTTGGCAAAATGGAAGCTTTGGGCTTTCAATTAAAAGAAGAGGCTACGCTGGAAACACTTACCCAGGATGTTCTTAAATCAAATGAAATAGAAGGGGAGCTGTTGAATCCTGACCAGGTAAGGTCATCCATAGCACGGCATTTAGGCATGGATATTTCCGGGCTCGTTCGTTCCGACCGGCACGTGGATGGCGTAGTGGAAATGATGCTCGACGCTGTACAAAAAAGCGCAAAACCATTAAGTAAGGACAGGCTTTTCGCATGGCATTCATCCTTATTTCCGGCTGGCAGAAGCGGTATGCATAAAATAGCTGTTGCTACCTGGCGCAAGGATGAAACGGGCCCAATGCAGGTAGTTTCAGGAGCGATGGGAAAGGAAAAAGTGCATTATCAGGCGCCTGATTCCAAATTACTGAATAAAGAAATGAATGCATTTATAAAGTGGTTCAATTCAAAAGACAGCCTGGATCCGGTTATGAAAGCTGCTGTGGCTCATCTGTGGTTCGTAACGATACATCCTTTCGACGACGGAAACGGGCGGATAGCGCGGGCAATAGCAGATATGCAACTGGCCCGTTCGGACGGGAGCACGCAGCGTTTTTACAGTATGTCCGCCAGAATACGGGTAGAGCGCACAAAGTATTACGACATGTTGGAAAAAACACAGAAGGGAAACCTGGATATAACCGCATGGTTAAAATGGTTCCTTGATTGTCTGCTCAGTGCGCTTAGCGCCACGGATAAGACGCTTGCCCGCGTTCTTGCCAAGGCTAAGTTCTGGGAAACGCATCGTACAACAGCTCTCAGTGAAAGACAAAAACGAATGCTGAATAAGCTAATGGATGGATTTGACGGCAAGCTGACCTCATCCAAATGGGGAAAAATAAATAAATGCTCCGCCGATACCGCTCTCCGCGATATCCAGGATCTCCTGAGCAAAAAAGTATTAAGAAAAGAAGAGGGAGGAGGAAGGAACACTAGCTATGAACTGGTACTTTAACCGTTGAAATGACCCTTCCGGGTACTCGAATAGTATGCGGAGAATAATAGTCTAATCTCCGCATATTTTGCGGAGATTATTTTTAACGCCAGGATCAGTTTCTAAGCTTGAATTTTTAATCCGTCATACGCAAGTTCAATACGGTCCGGTAATTCATTTGCAACATCCTCATGTTTTCCCATCTGGTGAGAGATGTGGATGAAATAAGCTTGTTCAGGAGTCAACTCCTGCACCAGTTCAATGGCTTGCTGCAGGGTGAAATGGGAAATGTGCGTTTGCCTGCGCAACGCATTTACCACAAGCACGCGTGAACCTTTTATCTTCTCTTTTTCTTCGGGACTGATAAAGTTCGCGTCCGTAATGTACGTAAAGTCATTTATCCGGAAAGCTTTTACGGGTAACCTGTGATGAACTACATCAATGGGAATGAACCGGGTCTTATCAATAGTGAAAGCTGCCCCGGTTATGGTATGCAGGGAAACCTGCGGTATTCCGGGATATTTTTCATCCGCGAATATATAGGCAAATTCACGCTTAAGGGCTTCCTGTACGCGTTCCGTTGCATATACAGGCATTACCATGTTGTTAATGAAATTGAAGGCTCTTACTTCGTCCAGTCCTGCAACATGATCCTTGTGTTCATGCGTGAAAATTACGGCGTCCAGTTTTTTTATATTCTCTCTGAGCATCTGCTGCCTGAAATCCGGCCCGGTATCAATTACAAATGTGCTCCCTTGGTCCTCGATGAGGATAGAGGTTCGCAAGCGCTTATCCCTGCTGTCGGTTGACATACAAACTTCGCATTCGCACCCAATGATGGGAACGCCCTGAGAAGTGCCGGTGCCAAGGAAAGTTATTTTCAATTTCCGTTCAGGTGAAAAATGTTATCGATAAATCCGGATATAAGACCCTCTTTGTAACCAATTACAGCAGTGAACACAAAACCGAATATGGCTCCCCATGCGTGCGCCCCGTGACCGATATTATCCGTATTTCGTTTGTTCATATAAAAGCTGTAAGCCAGAAAAAGTATGCCGAAGATCCATCCCGGTATTCCGAAAGGAATAAAGAGAATGTGAATATCATTATTTGGAAAAAGAAGGATAAAGCTGAACAGTACCGCGTTTACCGCGCCGCTGGCTCCGACTGAGCTGTAAGCAGGATTATCCCTGTGTTTGAAGTATTCAAAAATAGAAGCCCCATAAATGGAACCTGTGTATAATAAAATGTAATACAGGGTAGCCATCTTTCCAAAAAGCAAATGGTATCCTTTTTCCACGTTTGATCCGATCATATAAAGTACGAACATATTTAAGATAAGGTGCGCATAATCAGCATGAATAAAAGCATGCGAAAGAAAGCGGTAACGCTGCCGGTAATGCCGAATGGCATAAGCGCTGAACATATATTTCTCAAAAATGGCCCTGTCCTTAAAAGCCATAAGCGAGAAAATCACGCAGCTGATAATAATAGTAATGGTAACGAGGTTAAGCATCTGTTTTATGTTCTAAGGACTCTTCAGCCGTATGTTTGATCATATCATGTGAGACTTTTTCGCCCAGGTATTTATCGAGAATTGAATGCAACAGGTAAATGACAGGTGTTAATCCAATTGCAATAAGCAGTTTAAACAGATAACCTGTAAAGCCCCACTCCCAGAATTGGGCGATCGTGATCCTTCCCGGGAGTAAGAAGCCGATACCAAGCACAACAAAAGAATCCACGAGCTGGGAAATAACGGTGGAGCCTGTTGTACGCAACCAAATAAGCTTTGCCCCCGTCTTATTCCTAAGGAACCAAAAAACGTAAATATCCACAAATTGCGAGATAAAGAAAGCTATTATGCTTCCAAAGATCACCCACATGGATTGTCCGAATACGGCGTTAAATTGCTCTTCTGTTGCAGGTGAGCCTGGACTGGTTTTAATGCTCATGGAGATATAGAGAATGATGAACGAATATGCGATCATCATCACCGTAACATTGGAGACCTTCTTGACCACATCTTTTCCGTAATACTCGTTGATAATATCCGTGGTAAGAAAAACAACAGGCCAGGGAATTAGCCCCACAATTGCGGTAAATGGCCCAAAAACGCCCAGCTTGGCGCTGATCATTTCCGCGACTATGGCGTTAGTAATGAAAAATCCTGCCAGTACCAGGAAGATAATGTCTTTTTTATTTTTTAGGTTCATGATCCAGCTGGCTTAAAAAATCAAAGATAGAATTATAAATGTGTTCAAGATCGCTTCCCGATATGCAATAAGGAGGAATTATATAAATAATATTTCCGAGCGGTCGTAAAAGTACATGCCTGCGGATAAAGAATTGCGCAATATCTTCCGCGAGTGGATTCAGGTAGTGGGTTCCTTCTTCCGTGCCAATCTCGATAGCGAGTATAGTGCCCCTGATCCTGTAATTTATACCAGGAAATTTTTTGTGGAGTTCATTCACGAATAATTCGTGCAGATTATTGATCAGTGAAATGTTCTCCCAGGTTTCTGTTTTCTCCAGGATGTCAAGACTGGCGAGCGCTGCGGCGCAGGCTGTAGGATTTGCGGTATAACTGTGCCCGTGAAAAAAAGTTTTGTTCTTATCATCGCTGATGTACGCCTGGTAAATAAACTCAGCGCAGGAAGTAACGCCTAATGGCATGTAGCCGCCTGTAAGACCCTTGCTGAGGCAAATAATATCCGGCTTATGTTCGAGCTGATCAGAAGCAAAGAAATTACCTGTTCTTCCAAAACCGGTCATCACTTCATCGGCGATGGTAATTACCTTATGGTTTTTACAAATCTCCAGTAGTTTGTCCAGGTACTCTTCCTTATGCATCATCATACCTGCAGCTCCCTGAACAAGAGGTTCGAAGATGAAGCCTGCAATTTCTTCCTGCGCAACGGATTTTTCAAATGCAGCGAAATAAGGCTCAAGTTCCACTTCTTTTGGGACAGGGTAATGGATCACTTCAAATAAGGAGCTGCTAAAAGCATTGTTAAACGCATTCCTTGCTCCAACGCTCATCCCGCCAAATGTATCTCCATGGTAAGCATTTGTAAAAGCGATGAATTTATTTTTTTTGATCCCGGCATTATGCCAGTATTGCAGCACCATTTTGAGGGCCACTTCTACCGCTGTGGAGCCGTTATCGCTGTAAAAGATCTTCGACTGGTTCCTGGGTAGATGCTGCAGCAATCTTTCGGCAAGTAAAACTGCATTGGGATGTGTAAAACCGCTGAAGATGGAATGTTCATTCTGAAACAACTGTACACTCACTTTTTTTGAGATATGCGGGTGGCAGTGTCCGTGAAGATTAACCCACCAGGAAGAAATGGCGTCGATTATCTTATTTCCTTCGTCATCGTAATAATAGGTTCCTGCCGAGCGAACAATATTGATGGGCTTTTCTGCGAGTTTTAAATGGGTGAACGGGTGCCAGACAAACAGGGTATCTTTTTCCGAAATGGCACTCATCTATCAGATACTTTTGAATTGTTCGGCGTACCTGGAAATAATTTCAGGTGTGATCTGCACTTCTTTATTTATGTGACCGACAAATTTAAAACTACTATGATGAAGAATGATTTCTTCGGAGAGCTGGTGCTTGGGACCATTAAAGACCGTTCCAATCACATTTATATTGTGGTGCCGCAGTACTTCAAGCGAAAGGATGGAATGGTTAATGCTGCCAAGGTAATTTTGTACCACCAACAGGACTTCGCAGTCAATTTTTTTAATAATATCCAAAACGAAATGTTCTTTGTTCAGGGGAACCATAATTCCGCCTACGCCTTCAATAATAAGCGTTTCGTTAGAAGTGGGGGGAAGCTCAAAATCTTCCAGTTTTATCTGTACACCTTCGAGCTCAGCTGCCGCGTGCGGAGACATGTATTTTTCCAGGAGAAATCTTTCGGAGTGAAATTTCGATTTATCGTTGCCGATGAGCTTTTGAACCTTATCGGTGTCAGTGCCGTAAAAACTGCCGGTTTGAATGGGCTTCCAGTAATCAGCCTGCAGCGCTTCCACCAGCACCGCTGAAACAACTGTTTTGCCAACATCCGTACCAATACCGGTAACAAAGATCTTTCTCATAAGCAATAAAATCTTAAAAATAAGAAATACTCTTAGAACTTCATAATGTTACAATTAATTAATGTTTCCACCAGCTTTTTGATTTCTTCATCACTGTTAAAGCTATGGATGCAAATCCGGATGCGTTCTTCGCCTTCTGCAACTGTCGGACTTTTTATCGGCCTTATATCAAAACCTGAATCCTGTGCCAGGACCGATTTTTTTTCGACTTCGGCATTACCTTCAATAAGAAAACACTGTATCGGACTATGGCTCGGGAGAAGATTAACGGCGCCAGAACAGAGATTACGGAAAAGCTTTATTTTATTGTGCAAATGCGCCTGTTGATCGGTTGCAGAAAGTAACTGATAAGCCGCATCAATATTTTTCAGGTTTTCATAGGGTAGGGCAGTGGTATAAATAAAAGAGCGGGAAAAATTGATCAGGTAGTTTCTCAGCGCTTCAGAACCAAGAATAGCAGCTCCATGGGCGCCAAGGGCTTTCCCAAAGGTGACAACGCGGGCAAAGCATTTCGTCTCTATTTCTTCTTCCTCGCAACAACCCTTCCCCTTATTTCCGAATACACCGGTAGCATGCGCCTCATCAACAATAAGGAAACGCTTGTCTGAAAGCAAGGCTCCCAATTCTCTCAAGGGCGCCCGATCGCCATCCATGGAATAAACAGATTCTACAACTATGTAAATGTTTTCAACCCCGGATTCATGACGGGCGATCAATTCTTTCAGGTGAGAAACATCATTGTGGCGGAATTTGTAATGCTTCGCAAAGCTGAGCCTTATGCCATCGAAAATGGAAGCATGAGAAAGCTCATCAAATAGAATAAGATCGTTTTTTTGAGGTGCAGAAGAAAGTAATCCAAGGTTAGCCGTATATCCTGAGTTGAAGAGCAGCGCTGCAGGTGAATTATGATACTGAGCAATTTTTTTTTCCAGTTCTTCCGCATATACTGTATTTCCTGAGATAAGGCGGGAACCTGTTGATCCTGTTCCCTCCGATGAGAGTAACGCAGCACTGGTCTTTTCCATCCCGGCGCTTTTGGAGAAGCCAAGATAATCGTTACTGCAGAAGTCAACCAGGCCATTAACTGTTTTCAGTTGCCGGTAGGTTCCAAGCCTAATGCGGTTCGTGAGAAGTGTATTTAATTTTTCAGGAAATGGCATCCGGTATTTTTCATAAAAAAAGCCATCTGACAATGAGATGGCTTCAGGTTCAGGCCTCGATCGCCTGTTTTTTATTCTTATCAACAAAAGCTTCTTTCGGAGTCAAACCGAGCAGCTTAAACATTTCCATGTCTTCATTGAACTCCGGATTTGGAGTAGTCAGCAGCTTATCGCCTGCAAATATTGAATTCGCACCGGCAAGAAAGCAAAGCGCCTGACCTTCCATGCTCATGTTAAGTCTTCCGGCGGATAAACGGACGGCAGTACGCGGCATAACAACGCGTGTGGTAGCGATCATACGAACCATGTCCCAGATAGGAACGGGCTGTTGCTCTTCAAGAGGCGTTCCTTCAACGGCAACCAGCGCATTAATCGGAACAGACTCAGGTTGCGGTTCCAGTAGGCTCAGTGTATAAAGCATTCCAATTCTGTCGGAAACGCTTTCTCCCATCCCGATAATTCCTCCTGAACATACGGTTAGTCCGGCTTTCCTTACATTCTTAATTGTGTTCAAACGATCGTCATAGGTTCGGGTGGAAATAATATTTTCGTAATTTTCTTCAGATGTATCGAGGTTGTGATTGTAAGCATATAAACCTGCGCCGGCTAGTTTTTTTGCCTGCTCTTCAGTTAACATACCTAGCGTGCAGCACACTTCAAGACCTTTAGCGTTGATCCCTTTTACCATTTCCAGTACATTGTCAAAATCGCGGTTATCACGAACTTCCCTCCATGCGGCGCCAAGGCAAACCCGGGAAGCTCCTCCGCATTTGGCGTTCTCAGCCTGGTCGAGAACTTCAGTCACGCTCATCAATTTATGTACTTTAATGTCCGTATGGTAACGTGCCGCTTGCGGACAATAGGAACAATCTTCAGGACATCCGCCGGTTTTTATGGAGATCAATGAGCTTACCTGCACTTCCCCGGTTGTATGGTACTGCTTGTGTACTTCTGACGCTTCCTGGATCAGTTGCAACAATGGTGTATTGTACACAGCGAGTATCTCTTCTTTGGTCCAATTCTTTTTTTGCATGATTTTGTGTTATGGTACAGGCAAATATACGGGAAATAGGCAATTGAACCTTCCTGCGTTAGTAAAAAAAGGAAGCTGCGCAGTTACTTTAGAAATAAAATCCGTTATTTTGTTAGAGATGAAATTTTTCAGGAATAAGTTTGTATTGCTTTTGCTCAGCCTGTTTACACTTGTAAGCATTTCTGAGTCCTATTCACAGAATTTTGGAGAGACCAAAGAGCACAAACGAATGTGGAGGAGGCGGTCTAAAAGGGAAAGCAAGAACAAACGGGCCTTTAATCCGAACATCAATCCCAATACCAATAAAACCAAGGGACTGGAAAGTAAAAAGCTGGCTAAAGAAAATAAAAAGATACTTCGTCAGCAAAAAAGAATGGTACGGAGAGAAAAAAGGAAATTACGGAGAACGAAAGGCGCTTATAAGAAGGTAAAGTAGATTTGTTTATGAGTGGTTAGTCGGGCTGCGTAATAATAAGTTCGGCTAGTATCCCTCAGGAGGCAAGCCCAGAAAGGGATTGGATTTCAAAACCGGATTTCCCATGATCCTTCTCCAGGTAGTTATTTGTCCAACATGTGTTAGCGCGTCCGCCAGTGGACCATTAATGAAATACCAGAAAGAAGCTTTCTCACCGTTTGGCCGTGTAATGTTACAGGCAGCGAGTTCTTCCTCATCCATAAGCAGTATCAATTCCCGCGTTGAATAGATCATTTCCAGGGTTTCTTTTATTATAAGCTGAGAATCGCCGGGGCAATTTGCATGATCATTTTTTCCTGTGAAGCAAAGTCTGAACCGCGAAACCAAAAAGTGAATATGTTCAAGGACCTGCTTAAGATCCATGCTGCTTTCTACCGGACGGAACGCGATATTACGCTCTGTCAATCCTTCCACCGCCCACCTGTAGCGAAACCCAAGAGCATCGGTCATTCTTACAAGAACAGTGATTGCATTCACTTTTTCAGGCAATTCCGGTAAACGCAGGTAAAGATCCTTCATTTTTTCTTTTTTAGTATTCCAAATTCAAGAGCGGTCTGGTAGGTGGCGTGAAAATCTTTGTCAACGGCGAATAAGCCTGTTTCTCCTCCTTCATTTTCTTTTTCTCCGGGGTTCACCATGAGTTGGTGTCCGATCCCTTTTCCCTCGAAATAGATCAGTGAGGGCTTTTTGTTTTTCTTATTGCAATACTCAAAACGTGTCAGTTCATCATGCCCGGCGAATGAGCTTTCCTTTTTGCAGGGAACTGTATCACAATTGAGCAGGCCTGTCCATTGACGGATAATATACTTCGCATTATTGGGGTGAACAACAGGATCTTTAGTTCCCTGGAAAAGGATCAGTCTGGGATAATTCCCTTTATAGGCCGGGTTTTGTTCTCTTACCAGTTGAACCAGCTCAGCGGTTTTTAATTTCGTTTTTCCGGAGCTGATCTGTAAAGCGGCCATTGGATCACGTGCAATTTTATAGGCGCCGCCGGCAAATACCGCTCCCGAATTGAAGAGTTCCGGATGTGTAGCCATCATTACCAGGGTCATGGCAGCGCCGGCTGATAATCCAGTTACAAATAGTTTGGTACTGTCTATTTTATACAGCGAACGGATCTGCCGGATCATTTGATAAATGGATTCACATTCTCCCGAACCTTTATTTACATCCTTATCAAGGAACCAGTTAAAGCAATTTGAAGGATTATTCGTGATACGTTGCTGTGGGTACACCACAATAAAATCGTTCAGATCCGCCAGTTTATTCCATCCGCTTAGTCTTGCGATCTCTTTTGCTGTCTGCGAACAACCGTGCAATGCCACCACCAATGGCCGGGGGCTGCTTTCCTTTTCCGCAGGGACATATACGAACATTCTCAGATCGCCGGGATTACTACCGAAATCAGTAATTTCAGTGAGTTCCTTATCAATTTGTCCTGATAGAGAAAAACAGATCAGCATCAGAAAGAACAGGAGCTTATTTTTGACCTTTGTGAAATTCATAATTGGATTGGTTTAATGATCCGGAAAAAAAAACACTGCCAAAAAGCAGTGTTTTCAAATTAGTATTCTTTTGATCAATGCTGACCGAAACGGAAGCCGAGTTTTTGGTGCTGTGCTTCTGCGCTTTCCGAAACGAACTCTTTCACATCCTCAAGAGTCAAAGTTTCCAGTTCTTTCTGGGTACGCTGCGCGGAATTCATTGAGGCCATCCTGAGGTTCTGGTTTTTGATGGATTCACCAACAATCTGCCTAACACTTCGGGCATTACCGAAGAATTTATCGCGTCTTTCGTAAAGTGATTTGAAATAATTCAGCAGATGTTCCGCTGCCTCGCCGTTAGGCTTTAGTCCTTCCTTGTGGAAGAGGTTCAATGCAATATGAAATAATTGCTCCGGATTGTAATCTTCAAAACGGAAGGTTTTATCAAACCTCGATTTGAGGCCGGGATTCATTTCGATGAACTTAGCCATATTATCAGGATAACCCGCTGCGATAACACCGAATTTTCCGCGGTTGTCTTCCATGCGTTTCAGGATCACTTCTATGGCCTCCTTGCCGAAGTCGTGTTGACCTCCACCTTCGCTTAAGGCATAAGCCTCGTCAATAAAAAGAATGCCTCCCATTGCTTCCTGGATCTTATCCGCAGTTTTAATTGCAGTCTGTCCAACGTAGCCCGCAATCAATCCTTCCCGGTCCACTTCTATAACGTGGCCGCGTTCGAGAAGACCAAGCGCTTTGTAGATCTTTGCAATGATACGCGCGAGCGTGGTTTTTCCGGTTCCGGGATTCCCGGTAAATACCGAGTGGAGGGAAAACTTATTCACCACATCTTTTCCAACCTCATTGTAGAATTTGATGAGTTTTACAAGCTCACTTACTTCCTGCTTGATATTGTCCATTCCCACTAATTCATTCAATTCGTTGAGAGCTTCCTGGAGGTGTTTATCGTTAACCTTTAATGTCAGCTTTTTCTTTTCACTATGTGCGAAGATCGGCCTGATGTCTTCCACAGTAATCGTTTCCAGTTGTTCCTTGGTGAGTGCGTTCATGTCCGGCGCTTTCATCAGGCGGATCCCCATATTCATTTTGGCTTCGTCAATCAGGGCATTCACATATCTTGCATTACCGAAACTATCGTCCCGGCGGCGATAAACTTCTATGAGCTGTTCTTTCAGGTAATTGTCAGCTTCGCTTTCAAAAACTACCTCCTTATTTTTTGCCGCGTAAAGTGCAATGGAATACAATTCCTCAGGCATGTAATCGTCGAAATGAAAATAGTGTGAGAAGCGGGATTTTAAACCGGGATTTGATTCCAGGAAAGTTTCCATTTCTTTAGGGTAACCGGCGCCGATTATAGCAAGATCTCCTTTACCGTCGCTCATCTCCTTCAGCACAATTTCAATCACTTCTTTTCCGAAATCCTTTCCA
>JBJMLS010000047.1:0-3846 GCA_045805185.1 Bacteroidia bacterium
CTGAACCTTTAAAGCAGTTTACTGATGAATGATCTCCGACACGCAAGAGCGATTGAAATAAAACATTCTCTGCGTCTCCGCGCTTCTGGTGTTAATCCTTAAATGCACTTAAAATAATCAAAAGGCTCGAGGCAATCCTGGCACTGGTAAAGCGCTTTACAGGCCGTACTTCCAAACTGGCTGATGAGCCTGGTATTGGTTGAGCCGCAGCGCGGACATTTGATGTTTTTTGTCTTGCCAGTAAGAAAGCTCTTATCTGAAGTTGTTTCTTCAGGGGGCGCGATCCCGTATTTTCTTAATTTCTCTTTTGCTCGTTCACTCATCCAGTCCGTGGTCCAGGCCGGGGTATAGGTTGTTTTAATCTTCACATCCTCAAATCCGTTTTCCTTCAGCACTTTTACAATGTCATCTTCCATCTGCTTCATGGCGGGACAACCGCTGTAGGTAGGAGTGATCGTTACTTCGATCTTTTTACCCTCAACCTGCATATCCCGGATCACTCCAAGCTCAACAATGGAAATAACCGGGATCTCGGGATCAGGGATCTGGTTCAGTATATCGAGGACCTCTTTGTTCATGCTTTTTTTACAGATTTCGAAAGGTAATAACAGAAAAGAAGGGACCAGGCAAGATCACCCAGCGCTCCTGCCAGTAACATAATGGTGCCGTATCCCATGAAGAAAACAATGATCCATGTGAATGCCGTGCTGAGCTTCCCGATAATGCCAACCAGGATAAGGCCTTTGTTTCTGGAAGGATCAAGTGAAACTATCCAGTAGCCGATCCCCATCACCAGGATAAAACTGTAAAGGAGGTAATAATTAATATTGGATTCAACTGTGGTCAATGCAGGATCGCTGTTCACATAAAACAAACTGCTCATGAGGTCCTTGCAGAATAACGCGAATAAGGCTCCTGAAAAATTCCAGAGAGCAGCCAGCTTGAATGCCAGGTTCCATTTCATGTGCTGAATTTAAAGAATAAATATTGCTGCAATGATCATGATCACAATGATGACCAGGTATTGCCAGATATCAACGAAGTAAGGCGAAAATTTTTTCCACTTATCTTTTAAGGACATACTTTTGTGTTTAGATCAGGATCAGAGAAAAGAGTCAGGATGCATTAAAGAATTGAATCCGTTTTTTAACCAAAAAACTTTCCCGTTCTCTTGTCTTACAGTCCCGCGTCTATTTAATTACCACTTCGCGCCCGGATGCATCCTTGGCAAATGCTGCATCTCCGCAAGGATGAAACCCAGGTGCTCGCTGTGCATGGCTTTGCGGCTGCCGGTCTGCATGAATACATTCTCAGGTTTTCTAAGCGTGGAGCGGGCTATGATCTCGCTCATCATTTTTTCCCATTTCGGTTTTATGCTGTTCAGGTCAACCGCAATTCCTTCTTTGATCAGAAGCTCATCTACTTCATTCATTTCAAACAGCTCGCCGGTATAGCACCACAATTCGTCCAAAGCTTCCTGCACGCGTCGGTGACTTTCTTCTGTTCCATCGCCAAAACGTTCCATCCATTTGGAAGTATGACGGAGGTGATAGGTAATTTCTTTGATCGATTTTGCCGCAATGGCTGCCAGCGTTTCATCTTTGCTTTTTGCAAGTTCCTGGTAAAAATTAAGATCGAAGGCATCGATGATCACCTGCCGCGCAATGGTCTTTGCATAGTCTCCATTGGGCTGTTCAACCAGTAAGGTGTTGTAATATTCGCGCTCGTTACGCAGGAAGGCGAGATCATCATTTGTTCTTCCCTTGCCTTCTACTTTAGCAGCATATTCCAGTAATGAGTTAGCCTGTCCAAGGATGTCAAGCGCGATATTGGTAAGCGCCAGATCTTCTTCTAAAAATGGTCCCTGGCTCACCCATTCTCCGAGTCGCTGTGAAAGGATCAGGCTGTTATCGCCAAGGCGAAGTGTATAGTTGAATAATGCTTCTTGTTTCGTCATTTCTTTAATCTTGGTTATTAGTTGTTAGTTCGGAGAAGGGACTGCTAACAACTCCAAACTCCCAACTATTCTACATGTGTCCTACTCCTTCAGGAATCTGGTAAAATGTGGGGTGCCTGTAAACTTTATCGTTAGCAGGCTCAAAGAATGGCCCGATGTCCTCAGGTGAGCTTGCTACAATTGCTGAAGATAGCACTACCCACAGGGCTGTTCCTTCGCTGCGCCGCGTATAAAGGTCTCTCGCATTTTGCAGCGCCATTTCTTTATCGTAAGCATGCAGGCTTCCGCAATGCACGTAAGGCTGTCCTGATTTACGCTGGATAAAAACTTCCCATAAAGGGCCCTGGGTATCTTTTATTTCACTCATAATAAGTTTTAAAGTCTATTAGTTATTAGTTGGGAGAATTTAGCTTTACAAATTCCAATTGCCTGTTTTGCCGGGATTCTTTGGAAGTCTATTTCACTGACAACTCCGGACTCCCGACTTTTCATGCTGCAGTCTGAAGATCCTTGCGTTTTTCAGCGTAGGCCTGAGCAGCGGCTCTTACCCATTCTCCATTTTTATGCGCATCATTTCGGGCTTTCATACGCTGCTTGTTGCATGGGCCATTCCCTGCAATTACATTATAAAATTCATCCCAGGGAAGCTCGCCGAAATCATATCCTTTTTTCTCCTCGTTCCATTTCAGGTTTTTATCCGGAACTATAAGCCCAAGATATTCAACCTGCTTCATGGTTTGATTCACAAAACGCTGACGCAGCTGATCATTGCTTTCGCGCTTGATCTTCCATTTAATGGCATTGGCAGTATTCGGTGATTTTTCATCCGGAGGACCAAACATCATCAGTGTTGGCCACCACCATCGGTTCAATGCATCCTGAGCCATTTGTTTCTGCGCCTCTGTTCCAAAGGAAAGATGGGTCATGATCTCGTAACCCTGACGCTGGTGAAAACTTTCTTCTTTGCAAATGCGGATCATGGCGCGGCTGTAAGGACCATAAGAGGTGCGCTGAAGCATTACCTGGTTCATGATGGCTGCACCGTCGACCAGCCAGCCCACTGCGCCAATATCGGCCCAGGTTAAAGTAGGGTAATTAAAGATGGAAGAATATTTTGCCTTACCTGTATGAAGCGCATCGAGCAGCTCATCGCGACTAACGCCAAGGGTTTCAGCGGCAGTATAAAGATAAAGTCCGTGACCGCCTTCATCCTGCACCTTAGCCATTAGTACCATTTTTGCACGCAGGCTGGGAGCACGGGTGATCCAGTTTCCTTCCGGCAGCATACCGATGATCTCGGAATGCGCGTGCTGGGAGATCTGGCGGATCAGGTGCTTACGGTAATTCTCAGGCATCCAGTCCTTGGGCTCGATCATTTCATTACGCTCCAGCTTCGCGTCAAAGTTCTCTTCAAGTTCTATATTTTCCATTAATGCGAATTTTAGTTTTCAAAACCCTTCCGGGCCTTACAAATATAAGGTCTTCCATCTATATATTCAAATCCGGGACAAAACAGTTAAACTCCTCCAAAAGCCCTGATTCTCCTAATAAACCAGGCATTCAGCAAATAAGGGGTTTTATGATTCTTATCAGTTCATGTTATGAATTATTGTTAATTTTGCGGTCTAATTATAAGTGATGATAGAAACAGATATAGTTATTGTCGGAGCAGGACCTGTTGGCTTATTCGCAGTATTTGAAGCGGGTTTATTGAAAATGCGCTGCCATCTTATTGATTACCTGCCCCAGGTAGGAGGACAATTATCTGAGATCTATCCTAAAAAACCAATTTATGATATTCCCGGTTTTCCTACTGTTCTTGCGCAGGAACTTGTAGACAACCTGATGAAGCAGATCGCACCTTTTCACCCTTCATTTACGCTTGGAGA
>JBJMLS010000048.1:0-6166 GCA_045805185.1 Bacteroidia bacterium
CAAAAGAATTGTCAGAAAAAACCAAACAGACTGCTCTCAACCTTCAGGCTAATGAGCAGCTTGCTACTGTTTACAGGAAGCAAAAAAATCCAGAAAAGGAAGTGGAAGCAAGGAATTCAACTATCGCTATCAATAACAGCACAAATAATTACCAGGCTAATACTTCGCAAAATATAGAGATCGGTAATGCCTACCTGAACGATAATCAGGTTGAAAAAGCCGCTGATTTCTATGATCTCGGCGCCAGGCAGATCGGCTCCACAACGATCAGCAAGGAAACGTATGAACCCCAGGCGCGAAATCTATTCGCCGTCAGTAATGACCTCGACGAAACAGCTAACGCATATAAACTTTTGGCCAAAGAATATGTGAAAAGAAAGGAATTTGATAAGGCCGCGGTTTTCTTTGAAAAATACGCTCACATCCAGGATTCTGTAAAAAAGATCAGGAAGAAGGAACTGGAAGAAGCCATCGCTATCAGCACCAATATTGGAAAGAACCAGCAGCGCGTTGACCTGCTGGAAAAAGAAAGAGAACTCAATGAAAAATCAATCGATATTTTAAAGCAGGACAAAGTCTTAAAAGAAGACCAGCTCGGCTTAAAGAACATCATCATTATTTCTTTGAGTATTGCTGTTCTCTTAATGTTGCTTGCGGTATTTTTGATCATCAGGAGTTCCCGCGAAAAAAGAAAAGTTCACCAATTGCTGGCATTAAAATCCCTTCGCGGGCAGATGAATCCGCATTTCATCTTTAATGCCTTAAACTCCGTCAATCATTACGTTTCGCAAAATGATGAGCGGCAGGCAAACCGTTACCTTTCAGATTTCTCGCGCCTGATGCGCCTGGTAATGGAAAGCTCGAGGCACGACCTTATTTCAATCACCGAAGAGCTGGAGATGCTGCGTCTCTATCTGCAACTTGAGCATGCGCGCTTTGCGGAGAAATTCGATTATGAGATCTCCGTAGACCCAAAAATAGAAAATGGCGAATGGGAAATTCCTCCCATGCTGATTCAACCCTACCTTGAGAATGCCGTATGGCACGGCCTGAGATACATTGAAGGAAAAGGCAGCTTAAAGCTTTCAATTACACTGGAAGGTCCCGCTCTTATAGTTCTGATCACGGACAGCGGCATCGGCAGGGATAGATCGAGGGAATTAAAAACGATGAACCAAAAAAAACAATCCTCGCTTGGAATGCATAATATCGAGGGAAGGATCGGCTTAATGAACCAGGTGTTTAACACCTTGATCCGCGTTGAGATAAGAGATGCGTTCCCTGCTGAAAAAAATCACGGGACGCAGGTTAAACTAATTGTTCCACAAAAACAAAACAGAAATGCTTAGAGCGATTATTGTTGATGATGAAAAGATCAGCAGAGAGATCCTGAGCGATTACCTCAGGAAATATTGCAGCGGAGTTTCAGTTCTTGCCACAGCCGAATCAGCAGAGCAGGGAATCGAAATGATCCGGAAGCACAAGCCTGATATTGTTTTCCTGGACGTGGAAATGCCCAAAGGAAACGGCTTCGACATGCTTGAGCGACTTGATGAGATCAGTTTTGAAACAGTTTTCGTCACCGCTTTTGATAATTATGCTATTCAGGCGCTCAATTACAGCGCAGCTTATTATATTCTTAAACCTGTAAGCATTGATGAGCTCGTGGCCGCTGTGGAAAAAATAAAAAGGGAAAGAGAAAAAAACAAGCCCGCGCTTCACACACGAATACTGCTCGAAAACATACATGCCTCAGGCACACAAGGTCAGAAGATCGTTTTGCCCCTGCAGGACGGGTTTGAGGTTGTAAATGTACAGGACATTGTGCACTGCGAGGCCAATGACAATTTTACCGATTTCCATTTTGTTGCCCGGCCAAAAATGATGATCTGCCGTACGCTTAAGGTCTACGAAGAATTATTGAAAGACTCGTCTTTTTTAAGAGTGCATAAATCGCATCTTGTCAACCTCAACCATGTTACCAAATATACAAGAGGTAAAGGCGGACAGCTTACCATGTCTAACCGCGCTATTATTGATGTTTCTCCAGGCAAAAAAGATGAGTTGATGCAGAATTTTGAAAAGGGAAAATAATTCTGAAAGGGCGGGCCAACAATAGCGCTATGAAGCCCTGCTGAACTAAATGATTCTTCACTCACCATTATTCCGCAGCTGTATTGTGAAACAAGTCTGAATCATGCAAAAATTTGAGGATTGAAATCAGCTCTCTGGATTTATCTTTGCAAGAGAACCACAGCTTCTATCAGCCCTTAACTATGTTTGAAATTCAGGAATCCGGTATTTACGAATGGCCGGGCATCATCAGAAAGGTGAATCAAAAGATCATCAGCAATTACCTTAGGAATTATTCCGGTTACCATCACGACATCAGGGATATTACGCACAGCTACTCCGATTTTATTTTAAAACTTTTTGCGGACCCGTCCGAAATGGCAGGCCTTTACTTCCTGTACCAGGATTTTTTTAAGAAACAGCAGGAGCTTTGGTTACAGCAATTTGTTTATAGGGAACAGGGATCGGTCATTGAACCCGAAAAAGATGACAAGCGTTTTAATGACCCGGCATGGACCGAGAACCCCTGGTTCAATTTTATCAAACAGAATTATTTACTGGCGGTTAAATTATCGGCTCAGATCATTGAGCAGGTTGAAATGGACGAAAAAACAAAGAAGAAGCTGGCCTTCTACACCCATCAATACATGAGCGCTTTCTCACCTTCCAACTTTCTTCTTAGCAATCCCGAAGCCTTAAGTCTTGCATGGCAAACCCAGGGAGAAAGCGTATGGAAAGGGATGAACAATTTTATTCATGATCTGGAAAAAGGAAGGATCACACAAACGGATGAATCCTTTTTTGAAGTTGGAAGAAACCTTGCCATTAGTCCGGGAAATGTGGTTTATGAAAACGAATTAATGCAATTGATCCAATATCCGCCGGTCACAAAAGAAGTATATGAGATGCCGGTCCTCCTGATCCCGCCGTGGATCAACAAATATTACGTGCTTGACCTACAACCCAAAAATTCCTTTGTGAGCTTCCTGGTGAAACAGGGTTTCACGGTCTTTGCTATTTCCTGGAACAGTCCCGAGCCCGGAAGCGGACCGCGGAGCTTTGATGATTATGTGGAAAAAGGAGCGCTGAAAGCGATCAGGATCGCAAAGGAAATTTCAGGCTCTTCAAAAATAAATGCCTGCGGCTATTGCCTTGGCGGAACTTTATTGAGCGTTGCCTGTGCGATCCTATGCTCACAAGCTTCAGAGAATCCGGTCAACTCGGCTACTTTATTAGCTTCAATGGTTGATTTTTCCGATCCAGGTCCGCTGGGAGATGTAATTGATGGGGCGCTTATCCGGAAACTGGAACGTGGTGAACTGCTCAGGCAGGGCATACTGAATGGCCACGACATGGAAACCGCCTTTAACCTGATAAGGCCAAACGACCTGGTGTGGAAATACGTAGTGAACAATTACCTAAAGGGCTTAACGCCTCCAGCCTCTGATGTGCTGTATTGGACCAACGACAATACTAACCTTCCTGCCGACATGTATATTTTTTACATGAGGAGAATGCTGCTGGAAAACAAGCTGAGCCGGAAAAATGCGTTAACGATCTGTAATGAACCTATCGATATCAGCAAAATAAATATTCCTGTTTTCTCGATCGGCTTTAAGGAAGACACAATATCTCCGCCACACACTGTATTTACCACTACTGAATTGGTAAGCGGACCGGTAGAATTCATCCTGGGAGAGTCGGGTCACGTGATGGGGGTTGTTAACCCGCCTTCCAGGATCAAATACGGGCACTACACCGGCGGAACCCTGGGAAAAGGATTTGATGAATGGCAAAACACGGCCAAACGTCATGAAGAAAGCTGGTGGCTGTATTGGAGCAAACGACTTTCGGGCATGTCTGGGGGAAAAATAAATGCAGTTGCAACACCCGGCAACGAAAAATATAAGCCAATAGAAGCCGCTCCCGGAAAATTTGCCAGGAAACATTGCTGATAAAATCAGATGAGTCCATATTCCAAAACTTCCCTCCGTGATTCAGAGAAATCGCACGAGCCGGGGGATCATCCTGATATCAGTATCTGGCTTGATACTTATGATGATATTTTTTCGGATTTTGATCCGAGACCTTTGTCAGATAGAAATATCTCGGATGACTTTTTGTATGAGGTAAAAAAGGTCGCGTCCGAAAGCGATTCCTTTATAAGCGAGCTGAAACTGCTTCTCCCCGAAAAAAACAGGGATCAGAAAACAGAATCGATCATTACAAAACGCTTACACACTTTTTTCCTGAAAAAACAGGCGCATTACCTCAACAAAAGAAAAGAAGAAAGAAGGTTGAATCTTTTATTTGTTGCAGCAGGTACTGTCCTGATGACCTGCGCAGGACTTTTTTCCTCACGACAATCGGGAAATTGGCTGATGCATGTTTTATTGGTAATTGTTGAGCCGGCAGGATGGTTCCTGGTCTGGACCGGAATGGAAAACCTGATCAATACTTCGAGAAGGGAAAGATCTGAAATCAATTTTTACAGCAAGTTGTCGCACAGCCGGATCACCTTTTTTAATATATAATTGAGAAACTTTCGGAATACGGCTCATCCCGCTTCTTTATCCGTATAAGCATTGGCAAGCTTAATTATTTCAGGTAAATGAGTCTGCTGGCTTTCATGCAGAAGGCTCGCTTCCGTTTCGGGAGAGATCCATTTCCATTTGTCTATCTCAGGGAAGGAATTATTGACCAGGGTTGAGCAACTCAGCTGTCCGGTTTCATACACAGCATCGGTAAGGATGAGAAACGATTCCAGGATCTTATTCTGCTTTTTGTATTTGACAGAGGGAAAACGGTGTAGCTCCAGAACGGAAAGTGCGTCAGGATCAATGCCGGTTTCTTCCTCCAGTTCGCGAAGAGCGCTTTGATACGCATCTTCCGTTTCTTCTTTCAGTCCTTTGGGAATGGACCAGGCATTCCAGGGAGAGCGGGTTGCATGACAGGCAAGGATCTTTTTCAAACGGATAGAATATAAATAAACACCACAGGTAACAGCTGTTTTCATCGCTGCTAAAATAGGACTTTATCCGAAAAAAAATCCGGAGCAGACCCGAAAACGCTTATTATGCAATAATTCGTATCGATCAGTAATCCCGGCCAATCTGACTGGATTGCCTCTCTACAAAAATGTTCCTGTCCTGACCTATTCCTACAAGAAAAATTTCGTATTTTTGTCGTCCCTTGCATTTCGGCACCGTAGTTCAATGGATAGAATAGAAGTTTCCTAAACTTTAGATGCAGGTTCGATTCCTGCCGGAGCCACATCGAAAGCAAACCTTACACAAACGTGTGAGGTTTTTTTTCGGAGTTGAGCAGAAAACCCGCGTTAGCGAAGATCTGTTTTTTCAGGAGTATCTTAAGGAACTGGTCTAGCCGAATCCTGCCGGAGCCACATTCTAAGCAAAACATGCGCCCGGCTTTTATACTTTACCGCAGGAATCTGCTTACCCACGTGCCCGCTCAAATGTTCACCTCACATTTGCCGCCTGCCGGAGCCACACTAAAGCGGAAAAGTCCTGACCTAAACAGTCGGGACTTTTCGAATCGGAATAGTACCCCTGTCTTTTGATCAGAGCCCGACCCTCAAAGGCTTTTTAGCAAGTTCAGCTTAGCTGCCCTGATTCGCTTATGTTTTTAGCACCTTTCTCAAATAGTGATAAAAATCATGAACGGGATTGACAATTGTTATTCCCTCTTCATGAAAGGGTAAATACATTTGTTGTGAGAAGAATTAAAATAAATTAAAAAGACAAGCTATGGAAAACCCGAACAATACCGGAAAAATAATAGGCGCATTGCTGGTTGGCGCAGCAATCGGAGGAGTACTGGGAATCTTATTTGCGCCTGATAAGGGAAGCGAAACCCGTAAAAAAATTGCCGGTAAAACGGATGACTTTACCGACACACTAAAGGAAAAGATTAATTCTCTTTTTGATGAAGCAAAAAAAGAATTTGAATCCGAAAAAGGAAAAACTGCCTGATCATTTCAGGATCAGTTCGCAAATTATTTTGGTAACGATAAAAATACACCATGGAAGCTAAAGCAAGCTCTATTCAGCCTCTTATAGACAGAGCAGAAGAA
>JBJMLS010000049.1:0-7190 GCA_045805185.1 Bacteroidia bacterium
AAATATTGGCAGAATGGAATCCGGCTGGAAGCGTGTGCAAGCTCAAAGGTGCTTTACAATTCAGTTGAAAATATTGGTCGCGGCCTCTTTTTTGGAGGTACCTGTACCGGAACGCAAACTGCAAAAAACCACATGTTGAACAACATGGATGGATGGTTGCTTAATTATGGGACCACAGGTTACCAGTTAGGTACTGCTTCAGCCTGCATATCCTCTGAGAACAAATGGGAGGGGATTTTTACCAATCACTTGTATTCCTATTATTCCAATGGTTCTACTTCATTGCACAATCTTTACGGGCCATTGACTTCCACTTCAACATCCGGAGGAAGCATGAATCCGATTGGACTTATCAGCAGTGTTTATCCGTTGACCGGCTACTCAGCAATACCAACTGCACCTTGCTCAGTTCTATCCGGTTATAAGTTATCCGCCGAATCTTCATTGGAACAATGGCAGGTAATTGCAGATGATCAGGACAACTATCCAATCTATTCTGAATCGGCAAGATGGATGAATAAAAATGCACTGTATACTATGATCATGTCCGATCCTTCTTTAAAAACAAGTCCGGGCTTAAAGAATTTTGCAGGTACAATTGCCGGTTCAAATATGGAGAAACTATACCGGTTAAATGATCAGATCATTCAGGGAGGCAACGATCTGCAGCAAGTAAAAGAAATCCTCAATGAAGTTACCCCTTCAACGCTAGTTGAACAAAACCTCAAGTCTGTATTTGAGATCCTGATTTCGAGAAACACAGGAAATACTACCTCTGCTAAAGAAACAAGTACTTTACAGGAGATTGCAAGACAGTGTCCTTATGAAGGAGGTCCTGGAGTATATAACGCAAGAGTAATGCTTTCCATGACAGAAGAAACCGTTTACGTTAACGAATGTGAATTGGCCTTACCAAACAGAATGGCTGATCTTAATTCGAATACACGAAGCGAACAGAACATTTCTGTTGTACCAAACCCGAGCAATGGGTCCTTCATCGTTTCACTTTCCGGTGATAATTCAAAGGACATCTACATTTACGATGTAATGGGAAAGATTGTCTTTATGAAAAAAGCAACGCAGGAAAAAAACATTACTATTGATCTCAGCAGTCTTCCCAAAGGAATGTTCGTTGTTAAAGTGGTGTGCGGATCTTCTGTCAATACACAGCGCATAATCACTCAATAAGAATCCATTCTACCAATAAAAAAGCGGATCCTTTCACGGTCCGCTTTTTTTTTGTTAAAGGCTTTATTTCTTCACCCCATTCTTCTTCTCAAATTCCCTGATCAGCTCAGTATCGGTTTTTCCCATGTTCTTCATAGCGGCTTGTGCCCCTTCTGCTAATGGTGATCTTGGAAAATAGGTGATCACATCATTGTAATAGATCTGCGCATTGGCATAATCGTTCAGCTTTAATTCGTAAATGTTTGCAATTCGGAACAGCGCCTCTGCTCTATAGGGAAATTGCGTGTATGAATTGTAAACATCTTTATACAGCTCAATTGCCTTATTGGGATTGTCCATGTTATCCTCGATCTCCGCAGCCTTAAAGGTATAATCAGCACAGAGCGTATCGTTGAAATATACGCGGCAAAAATCCGTATAGGCAGCAACTGCAGCTTTTCCAATTCGCGGGTCGAGCTTGCGCGCCGCATGCATGGTATCCTCGTAAGCGCGAATGATCGCTACCCGCTCATTGCGCGATGGCTCTTTAGCGATAACTTCAGTAGCGCCCGGAGTCCTGCCTTCTTCTTTTGTTCCTGTTTTGTTCATTGAACAGGAGGCAATGAGCACCGTGGCAATAAGAGTAGCCGTAATTTTCATAACCTGCTTATTTTCTCGGAGTATACACTTTAATCTTATAATCTGCTGTGATCTTACCTTTACTGATGTCATTCAGCTTTCCTGTAACCAGCTTTCTGCGCAGGGCGCTGATGCGGTCGGTGAACAATTTCCCTTCGATATGATCGTATTCGTGCTGGATCACGCGCGCAGCGAGCCCGTCAAATTCTTCCACATGCTTTTTAAAATGCTCATCGTAATACTCGATCTTTATTTTACCACGGCGGGAAACATCTTCGCGGATCTTTGGAATGCTCAGGCAACCCTCGTTAAATTTCCACTCCTCTCCCGTTTCCTCAAGCATGCGTGCATTAATAAAAACACGACGGAATTTTTTCAGGAATTCCCGCTCTTCTTTGCTGAATTCCGCATCTTCATCTTCCTCCTCCTCTTCATCATCCACGAAGGGAAAAGTATCCACCACAAAAAGCCGGATAGCCTTACCGATCTGCGGCGCGGCAAGACCAACGCCTTTGGCATTCTGCATGGTGTCAAACATATCCGCAATGAGCTTATCCAGCCCCTCATAATCTTTCGCGATCTCTGCTCCTACTTTCCGCAATACCGGATCGCCGTAAACAACAATTGGTAACACCATAACTTAATTCTTTTTCCTTATTTTGAATCCCGGATCAGCGCCGGTATTTTACTTCTCCAATGATTGCATATAACTCTGCAAAATAATTGTCGCACTCACCTTGTCAACTGTTTCCTTGTTCTGCCTGTCCTTTTTCTTTAGCCCTCCCATGAGCATGGTTTGCTGCGCCATTTGTGAAGTGAACCGCTCGTCCATTCGCTCTATTCTCATTTCCGGGAATTTCTCCCTGAGCTTCTTAATAAATCCTTCCACATGACGCGTTACGGAAGAAGCTTCATTCTGCATTGTCTTTGGCTCTCCGACCACCACGCATTCCACCTGTTCTTTTTTAAAATAATCTTCCAGGAAAGCAATCACGTCCTTACTGTGAACAGTGGTCAGCGAACTGGCGATGATCTTCAAAGGATCGGTTACTGCAAGTCCTACACGCTTTGTCCCGTAATCAATTGCCATGATCCTTCCCATTCCTGCAAAGTTAATTGATTTTGTTGAATTTCCGACTAAATCGGAAGGCTGTGATCCTTGTTATTTATTTCATCATACAACTTTTCATACTGCTCAATAGTATGATCAAAGTTATTTCCTTTTGTATAGGCAAGTCCGGCCTCAGCATAGTAGTTATACTTCGCTTCATTCTTCCACAGATCTATTATTTCTTTCGAAAGCAGTTCCGCATTTTCCTCTTCAATTCCAATCACATATTCGTTTTTCAGATCCGCAATAATTCCAGCACTGGTTCCGCAAACAGGAACACCGCAAGCCATAGCTTCATTGACTACTACAGCCTGGGCTTCATAAGAAGAGGTATGAACAAGTATATGCGAGGCGCCTAAAAAATCTTTTACTTCCTGGTGGAGTACATCTCCTTTAAACCGGATCTTATCTTCAATCCCAAGGTCGCGCGCCAGTTTCTGAATTTCGCCTTTAAGCGTGTCAACTCCTAAAATAGTAAGCCGGGCATCAACTGTATTAAGCACCTGCTGAAAGGCATTCAATAAAAGCGCATGGTTCTTTACTTTATTCATATGAGCCACATTGAGCAATTGAAGGATCTCATCCTTCTCCTGTTTTTGTGGAAAAAAAAGTTTTGTATCTGCGCCCAGGGAAATAACTTCAGCCTTTACTTCCGGAAAATTCTTTTGCACTATTCTTCTTTGGTATTCGCTTAATACCGTTATCTTTTCCGCTTTGCGGCACACCCAGCTTATTCTTTTCTTATGCGATTGCGCAAGTCCGAATTTAATCTTCGGTAAATAAACGCATTCTCCTCCAAAAAAGCTGACCATAGCTCTTACCTTCAGCACTCTTGCAGCAAGTACCGCCCAGAAGCCGCCCGGGTAAGCCCAGATACCATGAACCCAAGCAAAACGCGAACGAAAATGGTGAAGACAGATCAATGGGATAAAAGTAATTTTAGTGCAATGGACCAGCTTATAATTCTTCGCCCGAAAATCAGGATGCGGCCGGGTAAATGTGTAAACAGTCAGATGATGTATCTCGCCTATTCTTTCGGCAAAATTTACAATTACTGGAATTCCCTGCTGCTTGTATCCAACGCCAATTCCTCCGTGTATGACCAGGGCAATATTCATAAAACGGGTTGAGGATATGCAGTTATTAGCTTTTTTGCCTGACGAAAAACATCCGCGGGATCTATTCTCGTCATGCACAAATTATCTCCCCGCGAACAGGTTTCCCGCATGCAGTTTCCGCAAGGCAGATCAGAAGAATGATAAAAATAAGTATGATTCAATTGGGGATTCGTCCAGTCGTTTCTTGTTGAACCCAGCATGCCAATACTTGGGATACCTGATAAATAGCTCATGTGAAGCAACCCGGAGTCTTCTGAAACAGTCAGGGAAACATACTTTAGAATTTCCAATACTTCAAGCTGAGAGGTTCTTCCTGTAAGGTCAATTGCATGTCCACCTAACTTCTCCTTCAGGTAAGCCGACTTTACTTTCATCGTTGATAAGCCAAGGAATAAAAATTTTGTATCCGGGTACTCCTTTAGCCATAACTCTGAAAATGCGATATACTTCTCCAGTGGCCAGTTCCTTGTTTCAAATGCCCCTGCAGGATTTAACAACACAAGCTTTCCCCTGTGATCAATAACAGCTTTATCAATTACCTGTTTCGATTTTAATTTGAATCCATAAGAAGGCGATATTTCTTTAACAATCCCGGAACTGAGTATTGCTTTTTCATAACGTCTTAATGCCGGTATCGGGGACTGGGTATCAAATTGCGACCAGCATCCGGGTCTTAGTGTTTTTCTGGCAATACGGCTTATCCTGTTGTTTTGCAGGTCCAGGACGGCATCGTAACGTCTTGCCAGTAATAAGGGCAAAATCGTAAGTAAAGAAATCAATTGTTTTTTTGAAGAGCGCCCTCCTTTAATTGCATAAACCTTTCTAAAAAGAAAAATATTATTGGGTACCTCGTCCATTACTTCCCGGGTAAGCAAATCAATTTCCGAATGCTCAGGCAACTGGCGGCGAAAATTTTCTGCGAAGGGGAGCATCAGGATAGTGTCGCCAATAGCCTGTAGCCTGATCAAAAGTATCCTCTTCGGAATTCCTCCCTTCCATTCTTTTTGATCCGGTCCAGGTTGATGCATAGATTTACTATAAAAATAGGGAGTTTTTATGAGGCTCGTCAATTGAACGCTTGATATTTTCTATATTTGACTAAACATAGCCCGTTTGTTGGAAAATTTCATTAAGCAAAATACAATTGCAAAGCACAATGGCAGTATTTTTAAGATAATGGAGCCTGCTTTTGAAGAAAGCCTTAATTTATTTCTTAACAAATACGAAGATATTCTCAGCAGGGAAAACCATAAGCTTACTCAGCTCAATTACAATGAGCTCCCCTGTGAAACGAAAGGAAAAGATTCTTTTGAATGGTATTGGCGAAGCCAGAGTAAAAAGGTGGTGTTTTCCGAAATTTTTTCCTTAAAAGGGAAAAAGGTACTGGAAATAGGTCCATGGAACGGCTGGCTCTCTCATCACCTTCACAAAGGAGGAGCTGATCTGCTTTGCCTTGACTATTTTGTTGAGCCACCTCACGGTTTAAGAACTAAGGAATATTACCACGATCCTTCCTGGACCAGTGTTCAATGCGACATTGAGAACCTGGATTTTCTTGTTCCCGGATTCGATTATATTATTCTTAATCATCAGCTTCAGTTTTGCAGTGATCCGCAAAAATTAATTGAACAGCTATTTCCCCTTTTAAACCGGGGCGGAAAGATGCTAATAATAGGTATGACGATCTTTCAAAATCCGTTAAAAAAAGAAAAGAAGACCGAGCAATTCAGGAAATATTACCTCAACAACTATCAATTCGACATTTTCTTTCGCCCAACCAAAGCTTACTTTGATAAAAATGACAAAAAAAAATTAGAAGACACAGGCTTTCAAATTAAAGCGTGCCCCGGCTTTCGTTTTAGGAATTTTCTCAGTTTTATAGATAAAAGAAGGCCATTCTATTGCTACGGATGTTTCAGCGCTTCAAACTAATTGTTTGATATCTATTTCAGCCCGGCGCTGTTTTTTTTCATAAATTGCATAAGCTTATGATCCGGAAACTTCAGTCGATCAACAAACGTATTTTTCCACAACATCTGTTCTACCAGCCGGACTGGATCGTACTGGGTGTGAACAATATCTGCAACCTTCATTGCAAAATGTGCGATGTTGGCGTGAAATACAAAAAAAGCAATTTTTACCAGCACCTCATGGGCGCTTCGCCCTTGAATATGCCACTTGATCTGATCCGGAGAATCATGGATCAATCCGCACAGCATTTTCCAGGAACAAAAATAGGTTACGCTTTTACGGAGCCCGGAGTATATCCGCATCTGATGGAATCACTCGCCTATGCCAAAAGTAAAAACATTTATACAACAGTAACCACCAACGGACTCAATCTTCCAAAGATCGCAGAAGGACTTTGTGAAAATGGTCTCAAAGAACTATTCATATCATTGGATGGACCTGCAAGAGTGCATAATGAGATCCGTGGTAATAAGCGGTCCTTTGAGCTTGCTCTGGAAGGAATAAAAAAACTTATAGAACACAAAGGGAACAGACCGGCTATTTCGATCTATTGTACCATCACGCAATGGAACATCGGGCACTTAAAGGAATTTACTGATCTTTTTTCCGGATTTCCATTGAAGGAGATCGGGTTCATGCACACCAATTATACGCCGCAGAGTCTGGCTGATCAGCACAATACTATATTCAGGGGTTCTTATCCTGCAACAGCTTCCAATATGGAACAGATCGACCTGGAACAGATCGACCTGGAATTGCTTAACAGGGAGATCTCCCGGATCAGGGAAACAAATTATCCTTATAAAATTTCCTTTTCTCCTGAATTAAATAGCAGGGAAGCCCTGCATACATTCTATCATCAACCGGAAATAAAACTGGGCAAGATTTGTAATGATGCTTTTAACAATATTCTGATAAAAAGTGATGGCACGGTTATTCCTGCGCATGGGAGGTGCTACAATGTAATGGCAGGGAATATTTATGAAAATGATCTTCGCGAAATATGGAACGCTAAGTCACTGGCGGAATTTCGCAAAACCCTGATCCGTAACGGAGGACAATTACCCGCCTGCTCCAGGTGTTGCAGTGCATTTTAAATGAAAACAAAAGCTAAAATACTTCTCTTTAACCCACGCAGCGCGAAAAGCAAGCCGCGCATCCCGAATAGCATCCTGCAGGTAGCC
>JBJMLS010000050.1:0-13233 GCA_045805185.1 Bacteroidia bacterium
TGTTGTAAATACTTTCGCGGATGAAACCAGTCCCTACCTTGCGTCTGACGGAAAAACACTTTATTTCAGCACTGCCGGCCATACCGGTTATGGAAAGAATGATATCTTCATTACCCACCGCCTGGATGATACCTGGAAACACTGGACGGAACCCGAAAACCTGGGGCCAAAAATAAATACGCCGGGCTGGGATGCTTATTATACTGTTCCGGCTTCGGGAAACAGCGCCTATCTTGTTTCCACCTATATGGAAAATGGAAGTCTGGATATATTCAAGATCAAACAGCCGAAGAGCGTAAAGCATGCCGCTGTTTCACTGATCCATGGCTTTGTATACAACAGTGAAACCAAAGAACCAATGAAAGCGCGGATCAGCTATACCGAACTTGGGTCAAAGAAAGAGCTCGGTTATGCCATTTCCAATCCTGATAACGGCGCTTACATGCTTATCCTTCCCAAAGGGAAAAAATATTCCTTCAGCGCCACCAAAGAAGGTTTCCTTGCGGTACATAACAATACCGATGTCAGCACAATTGTAGATTTCAAGGACCAGGAGGTTGACCTCTACCTGACGCCTTACAAAGAAGGACAAAGCGTTGTGATGAACAACCTATTTTTTGAGTCGAATAAATTCACCCTGTTGCCTGAGTCGTATCCGGAGCTGGATCACTTGCTTGACCTCATGAAGGAAAATGCAACTCTTAAGATCGAGTTATCCGGGCACACCAGCAAAAACAGCGAATCCGATAAATTCAACCTGGACCTTTCCACCAACCGCGCTTTGGCTGTCAGATATTACCTGATGGAGAAAGGCATAGATGGCAAACGGATCGGGTACAAAGGTTACGGTTGCACCAAGCCGAAATACCAGCAAACCGATGAAGCGCATCAATCCAAAAACAGGAGAGTTGAATTTACCATTGTAAGTAAATAAAATTCCTTCCTCTTTATTCTGTAAGGTAGCTTTCCTTTTTGTTGCTAAGGGTTCTGATGAATGCCGGATCAGGCCACCGGTTTTTTGATCCTTCATTTTTTTTTGGGGATAATTTCTCGTATTTTCACCTTTTGTTTCATGCTGAATTTCATAACGGCTTTACGAAAGCCCGGAATGCCAGATGGCACATTTGTTCTGAACTTTTAACCGAGCATTTATAAATACAATAGGCGATATTTCTTTATGTGGCGATTTATAGCGCGGTTCACCTTACGCAACCGCATTACAATACTGGTCATTCTGGTAGCCGCAACGGCTTTCATGGGATACCATGCACAGAAAGTCGAAATAACCTACAATTTTGCTAAGCTACTCCCTGATGATGACAGCGCCAGCATCGATTACGAGTTCTTCAAAAGTAAATTCGGACAGGATGGTAATATCCTTGTTGTGGGGGTTGACAAATCCGGGATTGAAAAGCTTCCAAACTTCAATGCCTGGTACGATCTGGGTGAAGAAATAAAAAAGCTGCAGGGGATACAGGAAGTCGTTTCAATTGCCCGCCTTAATGATCTTACTTTAAACGATAGCCTCGATAAATTCGATTTTCATAAGCTTATCGTTAAAAAACCTGCAGTGCAATCCACACTCGACAGTCTTCTCGCGCGCATCAGCCAGCTAAAATTTTACGAGGGGATCATCTTTAATCCGAAAACGAACGCTACGCTCATGGCGATCACTTTCCGCAATAAGGAGCTCAACACCAAAAAACGCCTTGATATTACAGATTCCATTACTATTAAAGGGAATGCTTTCGCTAAAAAGACTGGCTTAACAATTCATTACTCGGGTCTGCCTTATGTGCGAACCAATGTTGCCCGGAAGATACAGCACGAAACCACTTTCTTTCTCATCGTATCCATTATTGTAACGGGAATCCTGCTCTTCATTTTTTTCCGCACCCTTTACCCGGTGATCTTCTCACTCATCGTTGTCATTTTCGGCGTGATCTGGTCAGTAGGTTCTATTGTACTGATGGGCTATAAGCTTTCCGTACTGATGGGACTCATTCCTCCGTTAATTATTGTGATCGGCGTTCCAAATTGCATTTTGCTTCTCAACAAGTACCAATCGGAATTTGCGCGTCATGGCAATAAGATGAAGGCCCTGCATACCGCAGTTGAACGCATCAGTGTTTCGCTCTTCTTTGCCAATTTTACCACAGCGATCGGCTTTGCGGTTTTCTGCGCGATCGAGAATAAATTGTTCTTCGAGTTTGGACTTGTTGCATCGCTAAATGTCATGGCCACCTATATCATTTCCCTGCTGCTCATTCCAATTTTCTTCAGCTTTCTTCCCGATCCCTCAACCCGTCACCTGAAACACCTGGAAGGGAAATCACTTCGCAAGATCCTTTCAAAAGTTGATGTGTGGACGCAGCGTCACCGCAAGCTTGTTTACCTTACCGTGATCAGTATAGTGGCCATTTCCATTTTTGGGATCACCAGGATCAAGTCAGTAGGCTTTGTGGTGGATGACCTCCCGAAAAAAGATCCAGTACTTACCGACCTTCACTATTTTGAAAATAACTACGGAGGAGTGCTTCCATTTGAAATAGCCCTTGATACAAAAAAAGAAGGTGGCGTATTCGCCAACAATGCCCGTACACTTTATAAAATAAACAGGATTCAGAATATGCTGAGGAACTACGGGGAATTCTCGAGACCTGTTTCAGTTGTGGAAGGTGTAAAGTTTTTTTACCAGGCCTACAAAGACGGAGAGCCGAAATACTATAAGCTTCCTGCAGTAACCGAACTGGTAAAAGTACGCGACATGGTAAGCTTCGACAAAGGAAAACAATCCCAGCTGGCTGCTTTCATCGACAGCACCAAACGCTTTACGAGGATAAGCGTGCAGATGAAAGATGTAGGCTCGGTCCGCATCAAAAAACTGCAGCGGGAATTAAGACCGCGCATTGATTCTCTGTTGAATTACGACAGCGATAACAAAACGTGGGTAAATGATTCCCTGCGCTGTAATTTCAGGATCACTGGAAACAGCATTATGTTCCTGAAGGGAAATGATTTTCTTATTTCCAACCTTCTTGAGAGCGTTGTTCTAGCGATTGTTCTTATAGCCGGCTTAATGCTTAGCCTTTTCACGTCCTGGAGAATGATCCTGATCTCTACCATACCAAGTCTTGTCGCCCTGCTGATAACTGCAGGCTTAATGGGATTTCTGGGAATTCCATTAAAGACCAGCACCATTCTCGTTTTCAGCATTGCCTTTGGTATTTCTTCCGACGGGACATTGTATTTTCTCACCAAGTACCGCTTTGAAGTAAAGAAAAACAAACTGAGCATGAAAGAAGCAGTGTCGTTAACTATAGGAGAAACAGGAGTAAGTATGATCTATACCGCCATGGTGCTTTTTTTTGGTTTTGGAATGTTTTCCCTTTCGGGATTTGGCGGAACACAGGCACTGGGAATCCTGTTATCATTTACTTTGTTGGTTGCCTATTGTTCCAATCTTATTTTACTTCCTGCATTCCTCCTTTCGCTCGAGAAAAAAATTGCACGGAAAGCATTGATGACCGAGCCGCTTATTGAAGTTTTTGATGAGGAGGAGGATCTTGACCTTGACAAACTGGAGATTGAAAAACCCAAGGTGAAGCCCGGAGAAGAAAAGGATAAGGAATAATGCAAAAGATCAAAGAAAGAATATTAACCTGAAGGAATATAAAACCCAAAACGCATGAAAGGAATAATTCTGGCCGGAGGATCCGGCACGCGTCTTCATCCACTTACGCTTGCCATGAGTAAGCAAATGATGCCTGTTTATGACAAACCGATGATCTATTACCCGCTGTCGGTACTGATGATGGCCGGGATCAAAGATGTACTGATCATCTCCACGCCTGCCGACCTTCCAAATTTTGAACGTCTCCTTGGTGATGGCTCTTCACTGGGATGTAAGTTTTCCTATGCAGTGCAGGAAATTCCGAACGGACTTGCACAGGCTTTTGTGATCGGCGAAAAATTCATAGGTAAGGATAAAGTAGCGCTGGTGCTTGGTGACAATATTTTTTACGGCGTGGGCCTCGGCCGGATGCTGCAGAATATCAATGATCCTGATGGCGGAGTTGTTTTCGCCTATCACGTAAGCGACCCTGAACGTTACGGAGTGGTCGACTTTGATAAGGACAGCACCGTATTATCCATTGAGGAAAAACCAAAACAGCCTAAGTCAAACTATGCCGTACCCGGCCTTTATTTCTACGATAACGAAGTTGTGCAGATCGCAAAGAATTTGAAGCCGAGTCCCCGTGGTGAATATGAAATAACCGATGTGAATAAAGAATATTTAAGACTCGGAAAATTAAAAGTAAGTATACTCGATCGCGGAACAGCCTGGCTGGATACGGGCACCTTCGCTTCACTTATGCAGGCAGGACAATTTGTACAGGTGATCGAAGAACGACAGGGCCTGAAGATCGGCTGCATTGAAGAGGTAGCATTCAAGATGGGATACATTAACAAGGAAGAATTACGAAAGGTTGCGGAGCCGCTGACCAAAAGCGGGTATGGGAATTACCTCCTCAAGCTTTGCGATGCCTAGCATGAAAAAGGAGGATACGAAGCAAACAGCGCTGAAGGAACTGCAGCAGATCCCAGGCGTAGGTATTTCCATTGCCAATGATCTGTGGAACATCCATATTAAGAGTATTGATGATCTTAAATTTCGCGACCCTGAAGAGCTATACCGTTTGTCCAATGAATTTGCAGGTGTTGTACAGGACCGCTGTCTCTTATACGTTTTTCGCTGTGCGGTATATTATGCCACCGAAAAGGAACATGAGAAAGAAAAGCTGAAGTGGTGGAACTGGAAAGAAATAAAAAAAATAAAGTGAGCGACTTTAGCCATTTACATACATTTTTAAAAGAAAGACTCAGCGCTTACCATGTAGAAAAAGAGCCTGCTAATCTTTATGAACCGATGCGTTACATGCTCTCACTCGGCGGTAAACGCCTGAGGCCGCTTCTCACGCTTATCGGTTCGAATCTGTTCAATGGGAAGCCGGAAGAGGCCCTTCCTGCCGCAATGACCGTCGAGCTTTTTCATAATTTCTCTTTGGTGCATGATGACATCATGGATAAAGCGCCGCTGAGAAGAGGGCAGGCAACCGTTCATAAAAAATGGAACAGCAACATTGCAATTTTAAGCGGCGACGGAATACTGGTGAAAGCATACGAAGAGCTGGCAAAAAGCGATCCTGGACAGCTTCCTGCACTGCTTCGGCTTTTTAATACGACCGCAATTGAAGTATGCGAGGGACAACAGCTCGATATGGATTTTGAGATCAGGGAACAGGTGAGTATCCAGGAGTACATTCACATGATCACCTTAAAAACAGCGGTACTGCTCGGTTGTAGTCTTGAAATGGGAGCCATTACAGCAGGCGCTCCCGATAAGGATGGCCGGAACCTTTATGAGTTTGGAAAGCATACAGGCATTGCTTTTCAGTTGAAGGATGATATCCTGGATGTATACGGCGACGCGGAAAAATTTGGAAAACAGGTTGGAGGAGACATCCTTTCGAATAAGAAAACCTTTTTGTTGCTGCATACTCTGGAAAAAGCCGATAATAAACAGAAAGAAGAATTGCTCTCCTGGGTTGGAAAAAAAGAATTTGATCCCGCTGAAAAAATAAGCGCTGTACGGAAGATCTATGATCAGCTTGAGATTCGTAAGGCTGCCGAGATCGAGTTATCCCTGCATTACACCAAAGGACTTGCACACCTTGATCTTATTTCCGCAGAAGCGGATAAAAAACAAAAGCTCAGGCATTTCACCGATGAGCTGATGAAAAGAGAGCGGTGATCATTCGTGATCAGTATCTTCTGAACACTCGAGCCCCTCAGACTTCCCGGGTTCAAGGAGAACTAAGCTCATCACAGGCTTCTTAAAAAATAAGACTTCAGGGGAGCCAAACATTATTAAAGCTCCTGAACAGGTCCGGCTTGCTTCAGGATCAATTCGTCCAATACTATATGTTTTAAGATTCCATTACGCATTAACTCAAATGTATTAAAAATAATGACGAATTTTGCAGCGTTCAATTTCACAAATGGCAGGCATCTACATTCATATTCCGTATTGCAAAAAAGCCTGCATTTATTGCGACTTTCACTTTTCCACTACCCTGAAAAACAAAAACGAATTGCTTTCCTCCCTTGCAAAAGAGCTGCGTTTGCGAAAGGACTACCTCGAAGGCGAAGTAATTGAAACGATCTATTTTGGCGGGGGAACGCCAAGTATTCTCAGCGCCGGTGAAATTGAAGCGCTGTTGCACGAGATCAATCAACTGCACTTGGTTAAGGGAAATGTGGAGATTACGCTTGAAGCAAATCCTGATGATCTTAATCCAAAATACCTGGAGCAATTGAAACGATCAGGGATCAACCGGTTGAGCATAGGGCTGCAGTCTTTTGAAGAAGACGAATTAAAATGGATGAACAGGGCTCATACTGCCATGGAAAGCGAAGCCAGCGTAAAGGCCGCCCAGGACGCCGGATTCGGCAATATCAGCATAGATCTTATCTATGGGTCGAAATTCCAGACGCCTGAAATATGGGAGCACAACCTGGAAAAAGCCTTTGCCTTAAATGTTCAGCATATTTCCGCCTATAATCTTACAGTCGAAGAAAAAACCATCCTTGGAAACCTGGTGCATAAAGGAAAAGAGAAAGAAGTGAGCGAATTGTCCAGCTCTGCTTATTTTGAGCAACTGATAAAAGAGGCCTCGAAGAATGATTTCATCCATTATGAAATATCGAACTTTTGCAGGGAGGGCTTTTATTCCCGACACAACAGCAGTTACTGGAGAGGAAAGAAATACATGGGGATCGGACCCTCAGCGCATTCGTACAACAGCAACTCGAGACAATGGAACATAAAGAATAACGCACTATATATCCGGTCCCTTAATGAGGATAAATTGAATTTTGAACTGGAGCAACTAACGGTTGAGCAACACTACAATGAATACCTGCTTACCACCCTGCGAACGATCTGGGGCGCTGAGCTTGCATTTATCACTTCGGGATTCGGAATAGGATACGCAGAGCATTGCATGGCGGAGGCTCAAAAATATATTGACAGCGGACATTTAGTTTACAGGGAAAATAAGTTAATTTTAAGCGATAAAGGCAAACTCCTTGCGGACAGAATTGCCAGTGATCTTTTCATTTAAACCACCATTACATGTTTGCGAACATTTCACATAAAGGGAAGACAATTAAAGCCGATCTTGCCCAACCCATCGATATTTCCATTCCACTGCACAGCGGCGCCGATTGCGTGAGCGCCTGGTATGTTGAGCCAATGAAGATTGAAGCCGTTCGCATGGGCGACTGGATCGGAGATGTGAACCAGGGAGGTTCTGTTAATTTCAGGAATATAACATTCAATCCTCATGGAAATGGAACGCATACGGAATGCGTGGGACACATCAGTAAGGAAAACTACACCATCAATCAGTGCCTGAAAAAATTCATGTTCCTTGCTGAGCTGATTACAGTTCTGCCGGAGAAAAAAGAAAGCGGTGATCTCGTGATTACGAAGAAACAACTGGAAGAAATGCTGGAAGGGAAAAAGCCGGAAGCGCTCATCTTACGGACAGTTTCCAATTCACCTGCCAAAATGCACATGCATTATTCAAATACCAATCCTCCATATATTGAACATGAAGCCTTAACTTATATTGTTGGCCTCGGGATCGAACACCTGCTCTTCGATATGCCATCGGTGGACCGCGAAGACGACGGGGGGAAATTACTGGGCCACCACGCCTTCTGGGAATACCCTTATAATACCCAATTGCATCGAACCATAACCGAAATGATCTATGTTTCGAACAGTATTTACGACGGAAGCTACCTGCTTAACCTGCAGATCGCGAGCTTTGAGAATGATGCCAGCCCAAGCAAGCCGGTTATTTACCGCATCCTTCTCTGATCGTTCCCTCACTTATAAAATAGCAGAAAAAGGCGAAATGTACAAGTTTTACTTCGCATAAATTAACAGCGGCTTCTGTCCTATTTTCCGTAATTTTGCACTAGTACATGCTGTCACAGGGTAAGAAACACATACTTCTTTTTTTTGTTCTTGCATTTGCATCTCTTACAGGTTATGCGCAGCTGACCGTATCTCCTAACGGGAGCGCTTCCACTCTTGTAAATACCATCGTAGGTCCGGGCGTTACTGTTCTCAATCCATCACTTAATTGCAACGGACAGGCCGCAGGAACGTTCAATGCCTCGGGTACAAATCTGGGGATCACATCAGGGATCATTCTCAGCACCGGAACTGCTGTTCATGCTTCTGGCTCAAATACAGACGATGGGAGCTCTGATAACTCGGGATGTTTTGCCAGTAATGGCAATAGCAATTTCTTCGATCCTGAGCTTAACAATATTGAACCTCTGGCCACATACGACGGATGCGTGCTCGAATTTGACATCAAACCGGTTTGCAGCGTTCTGAATATAAATTATGTTTTTGCTTCTGAAGAATACCCTGAATTTGTCTGCTCCGACTTTAATGATGTTTTCGGATTTTTTATTTCCGGACCTAATCCCGCCGGCGGAAGCTATGCCAACACTAATATTGCGGAGATTCCCGGTACAGGCATACCGGTACAGATCAATTCGATCAATGGCGGAAGTGTCGGCAGCTCTTCAGGAAGTAACCCATCCTGCGTGAGCCTGGGCTATTCCAATTATTATGTAGACAATTCAGGCGGTTCAAGTATTCAGTACGACGGCTTTACGGTTCCCCTTGTCGCCGCTGCAAACGTTACACCCTGCGCCGTTTATCATATTAAGCTTGCTATTGCTGATGCCGGGGATTGTTATTACGATAGTGGAGTTTTCCTGGCTTATCACGGACTTACCTGCCCGCAATCCCAGGTTCCATCAATAACCGGAGCCAGTACACCTGTTAATTGCGTGAACGACGGCTCAGCAACTGTGAACGTGCAGAATTCACCAGGACCCGTTACCTACAGCTGGGCGCCGGGAGGACAAACCACTCCGAACATTTCTAATCTTACTGCAGGAGTATACACCTGCACAGTAGGCTTTACCGTGCCTTGTCCCTATACACAAAAGATCTATATTACCGTTACCAATCAAAATGTTCTTACGCTTTCTGCGAGCTCCACTAATTCTTACTGCGGAAGCCCGACAGGAACGGCAAGTGCAACTGCAAACGGAGGAGTGCCTCCCTATTCCTCCTTCAGCTGGAGCACTGTACCTGTTCAGAATACAGCAACTGCAACTCAGCTAAGCCCCGGAACTTATACAGTCAGTGTAACCGATAACAACGGCTGCACGGTGAGCAAACCCGTAACAGTTGGGAACACAGTTCCCGTGATCACTTTCAACGATAGTATTATTGATGCAACCTGCATGCAGCCGAACGGGGATATCTTTGTCAAGCGCATCGTGGGTGGAACCTCTCCTTATACGTTTAACTGGAGCAGTTCACCTCCACAAACCAGCCAGGCATTGAACAATGCTGCGCCCGGCACCTATACGTTTATTGTGACAGATGCCAATAATTGTAAAGACAGCGCTTCCTTTACCATTGGAAATTTATCCAATATCCCGCTCAGCAGCGGTGTCATAGATGAACATTGTTTCCACCAGAATGGATCCGCAACAGTAAGCGTATTAAATGGAACAGCGCCTTATTCTTATTCCTGGAGCCATGATCCATCGCTGAATAGTCCAACCGCAAGCAACCTTGGCGCGGGGCATTATATTGTAACTGTAACCGATGCTGTTGGCTGCATGAACATAAACGCTTTCGACCTGGTTAATGTAAACGATGTGTTCGATGGTTCGATCTATACAACACCTGCCGAACCGAACGTTAACCAGCCTTTTGAATTGATATTGAGCAATTCGCCAAACTGGACCCTGAACTATGTTTTATTGCCTGACGGCAGCATCAGTACCAGCGCGGCCAATACCCTCATGTATGAGCAATACGGTTATTACCACTCGAACTTTTATGTAACCAGCGCAAACAATTGCATAGATACGATCGATTATGAATTCTTTGTAAAAGATTTTATGACGGTATACATTCCAAATGCTTTTACACCCAACGGCGACCTGTTAAATCCGGTATGGTTCGTATATGGCACCCTGGTAAAAGAGATCCATATTTACGTATTCGACCGCTGGGGAAATAAATTCTTCGAAAGCGATTCATTGGAGCGGGGATGGGATGGAACCGTTAAAGGTGCAAAAGCTCCTGAAGATGTGTATGTGTATAAAGTGGTTGCAAAGGATTATTATGGCGAGGTCTATACGTATAACGGGACTGTTAGCCTGATCAGGTAATTTCGTCACTTAGTAATTGCAGCGCGTTAATGAGAACGTTTTGATTCAACTGCCGGTTACCCGTTAAGCTCCCTACATTTTTTATCTCTCTCCTGTTTCTATCTAAAGAATTACTTTCCCGTAGTTGAGGAAGCTGCAGCCTCCATTTTGCCTTCCAGGGCAAGGTATACTGCTTTTCGAAAATCAAAAAGAGAAATGTTGCTGTCATTCCATCCATAAGGATAGGTACGGTGACCGCCTTCTTTGAGCTTTTCACAAAATAAATGCTCCGCCCCGTTTTCCTCGAGCTTAATGGTCTTTTCCGTTACAAAGGTCCGTTCTACTTTATCCGCGTCCTTATTCAGCAAGTACGCTTTATACATTTGGTCGATCGCTTCAGCAGGCTCCTTAAAATATTTGTATACGCTGATATTCTGACCCCTCCATTCCCATTCCGCAACCGGCGCATTCCCGTATTTCATAAAATCTTCGGGAAGTTCCTTTCTCTCATAAGCGGTTTTCATCATTCGAAACAGCGTATCCGCTTTGTCAAACTCACCCGAGGCGTTATACGTTTTCATCAGCTTGGGGTAAATTTCATAATTCACCGGCTCCAGCTCAATCGCTTTTTTATATGCCTGCGCCGATAAGGAGTAATTTTTGTTCACCGTGTATTCCAGGCGGCCAATGTCCAGCAGTGTGGAAACAAAATACTGGCTCCCCTCATCAATTATTTTCACTGCCGAATAAAAACCTTTTAGCGCTCCCGCATAATCGCCTTTAATGTTAAGTATGTGCGGGACCATGTAATGCGGGGCATAAAAAGTATTGGGAAGATTCCGCGCAATTTGGAAGATTTCCATTGCCTTATCGTATTGCTGCCCGTAGTAGTACACCAGCGCTTTTTCACTCATGTACTCCTGATTGTCGGGCTCGAGTTTTAAGGCCTCGTCAAATGCCGCAAGGGCTTCTTCATTCTTTTTAGCATAGCGGAGAGCGAGTCCTTTGTAGAAATAAATATAAGCCTCGTCCAAACCTTTAGCTATTGCTTTATTGTAATAGTTAACCGCTTTTTCATCATTCTCCATTTGAAAGAAGGAAAAACCAAGGTAATACAATTGCTCCGGGTTAAACGAGGCTGCTTTTTTTTCAAGCCTGATCGCATCACTGTATCTTTTTTGCTTATACAGCGAGTCGATGCTTTGCGACCGGAGAATACCGAAACAAAAAATACTTATAGCAAGAATTGTTCTCATAAAAAAGCCTAGATAAATTTAAGAAATAAATTCTTAATTTCGATTAATGGATATTGAAGAATTACGGGAATACTGCCTTGCAAAAAGATGGACTGAGGAAACTTTTCCTTTCGATAACGAAACGCTTGTGTTCAAGGTAGGAGGTAAAGCTTTTCTTCTAAGCGGTATAAACAGCAGACCGGTTCAGTTCAATGTGAAATGCGACCCTGCACTGGCAATAGAATTACGCGAAGAGCACTCCTGCGTGCTTCCCGGATACCACATGAATAAGAAACACTGGAACACAATTGTTTGTGACGGTACGGTGAGCAATAAGCTTCTGAAGCAATGGATCGATCACAGTTATGAGCTTGTAGTGACCAGCCTGAGCAAAAAACAGAAAGAACTGCTTTAGCTCTTATTCTTCCTTAAACGGATTTCTTGGGATCCAGGCTGTAGGTTGCAGGTAAGAAATGAATGGCGTAAGTACTACTTTGCTAACCGTATTCTGGGGCTTGATATAGCAGATCAGTTCATGCGCCCTGGCTCCGACAGTACTTTTTATCTCAGCAGCAGTACGTCCGAGGTTTAGTCTGCGGTGACTCGTCTTTAATGCAACATCGATCAGGTTATAAAGAATATTCTGATAGAGTTCAAAATCCTTGTTCTTTGAATAATCCACGCCGATATAGTGCGCCTCTACTTCTTTTTCACCCGGGATAAAAGCCGAGTCGAACGCCAGCAGCTTGTCATTCAGGAAAAACCCTGTAATGCGGAACTGCTCAGGAAAAGCCCGTTTCATTTCTGCAAAATAATCACTGTGCAGTTGTACAAGCTTAAACTTTGCATTCGAATACACTTCCATGTATAAATTATACAGCTTATCTTTTAGTGCGAGTGTTTCCTCCACATTTAACTCTTTCCGGGTAACCTGGCTACCTTGCTTAAAGATATTCTTTGCGCGGTTACGGTATTTTTTTGAAAAGAGAGAAATATATTCCTGCACCGAGGACACTCCTTCAGGGATATCAATGATCATGTTCGGCTCAACGGAAAAATTAATGAATTTATCATCGGTAAGCTTATTCTTGCTTGGAAGATGATCCTGGTAAAAATCCTTCACAAGAGTTGCAGAGATCTTTCCTCTCAGCTTTTCTTCTTTTCCTATTAAACTGATCACCTGCTCCAGCAATCCGAAAGCTTCTTCCCGCTTTAAAACGTCGGCAAAAGCAAAGCCATGCTCACCGCTGATATAATTGTTGCCGCAGGTGACCAGGCGCATGATCACTTTCTTTTTGTTGTGATCAAGATAAGATTCAAATAAGCGCGCGTGCTTTGACTTACCGTCGGAGACCTGGTCGAGTAACAGCTCGCCGAAAACGTCTGCCGTAAAATCAATGATCTGAAAATAGCTGATGAACACCGGTAATGTGTCCCTGTAAACAATTACATAACGGAAACTGATGGAAGATTGGTGCAACTGCTGGATCACATGAAGGTAATCAAGACTCAGAAAGAAATTCTTCTCGCCAAGTACATTGATCCAGTCCTCCTCAAATATATCCTGAACATCATCGTACAAGGTAAATGTATAGTCACCATTGAGCTTTCGTTTTGCTTTTTTGCGGATGCTGTTCCGCATTCTCTCACAGCAGAAAAATGACATAGTGAA
>JBJMLS010000051.1:0-6470 GCA_045805185.1 Bacteroidia bacterium
GGCAGTGTAACCAGCGCTTCTCCGTTAGCATCAAAAACAATGGTGCCTCTGTAAACATTCAGCACTTCATCGGACTCCATGCTGAAATGACGCAAAAATTTATTCTGCGGATCTTTCGGATGGTCAATATTAAATGACTTGGTACCTGTGGCGCCGAAATTTCCATTGCTGTATACGCCGTATGCACCTGCGATGGAACCTGCATAACGATCCTCGCCGAATACGCCATAGTATCCTTTTCCCCCAACTCCTACACCATTTCCTAATGGAGCAACCGCATCAAAATTTTCCGCATACACAGCATAACCCGAAGAATAATTGGTTTGGCCAACTACGCCGTTAAAGCCGATCCCCATTACACCATGACCTCCCGAAGTGCGCAGGTTACTTCCATAAACCGCAGCCTGCGCAGTTGCGCCCGATTGCACCTGACCCGAAATGCCCCAGGCAGCTCCTGAACTGTTTCCGAGAATCGCCGAGGTAGTTGATGAGGAGCTGTTGGTACTGGCCTGCACCGCTGAGAATGTATTTGAAGCATTGGTCACATTGCTTATCAATCCTACACCGGTATTGGTATTGTCTGCGCGCAATGCAATTCCACTTGGAGAATTAGTAGTGATCGCTACCTCTCCTGCATCCGCTGTAATGGAACGGCCAGCTCCGGATCCGCCAAAATCATAGGCAGCATCCAGGGTCCCACCGCCGCCACCTGCTGGAAGCGTTACGCTGTTTCCACCGCTGATGCTGAGTGAGCTTCCGCTTAAAGATAAAGTCTGGATCTCGTTCGTTATTGAACCGTCAACCTCAGCAGGAAGCGTCACGCTATTTCCGCCGCTGATGCTCAGTGAGCTCCCGCTTAGCGATAAGTTCTGGATCTCATTCGTTGTTGAACCGTCAACCTCAGCTGTAAGATAACCGGAGTCATTAATAAAACTGCTTACATTAGTTGGCACATTGCCGGCAGTGGCAGCATGCAGGGCGTAAGGCACGCTCAGAAGCTGACTCGTACCGGTGATCGTATACGCGATCCCGCCAGTAGGATCCGTTTCAGTCTTGATAAAGTAAGGTCCATTGGCCCAATTGATTGCTGAAAAAGTTCCGGTAACAACAGCGCCGTTGCCAATTTCAGTTGTAACGAGTCCGTTCGCGTTCGATGTTGGGAACTGAAGTTCCGTATAAACAGAAGCTCCGCTTGAAGAACCCTGGAGAATACTTATCCGCATTCCAACCGTTGTATTTGTTACCAGCATATTTCCGGAATTACGGATCACCGACTGATAGGTCATTTTCTGAGGAGCCTGTGCAAAAACAGAAGCGGTCATAAGAACTGCGGTCATGATCAGATATATTTTTTTCATGGTTCTGAAGGTTGATGAGTTAATGAATGATTTATGAATTTATTTTTTAATGATCTTAAAGGATTGAATTATTTTGCTTCCCTGTACCACGGTTATAAGGTATTCGGCCAGGGCCAGATTACTCAGATCTATTTGCGTCTGTTGCGCGTTGATGATTCTGCTCTCTAGTAATTTTCCCTGTGCATCATAAAGTGAGCAGCTCAGCTTTTCATCGCGGTAATTCCCAATTTCTAAGTTCAGAAGACCCGTTGCCGGATTTGGAAAAGCGGAGAGGCTAATATCATAAGCCGGGTCCGGAATTCCCGAGGTCAGGATCTCATAGGGTTGTTGAACACCCTGCAGTTCGTTTCCATTGCTTCCGGTATTGGTACTGTAAGCTACCTGTCCCACCGAATAAGCCACAGTTCCTCCGCTGCCGGAAGCATCGCCTCCTGAAGCGGTTGTTGCCTCCTGTGCCCGAACAGAAAAGGTAAGCGAGAGCAAAACGGCGCCCAATTGTATTTTTTTTAGATTCATCGGTTTGAAAATTGTATTTTAAAAGTAAAGAAATTAAATCTAACACGCAATTTCTTGAAGAGATAAATCTCCCGGATAATAAGCGAAGGTTACATTACTTAATTGCGTCCTGCTCTAGATCTTTTCTCAGGTAATCCAAGATCCGGGTATGGTAGTAGAAAGTTTTTTTCAGATCGCCTGGATCATAAGCAATATTTTCCAACACAACGACTGAAGTTTTAGTAGCAGGGAAATAAAAGTTCATGGAAGCAAATCCGTCCGCAAATCCCGTTTGCCCGACCTGTTCCAATCCATTAGCTTTACTTATTGTTATTCCATAACCATAATTTGTCAAACTAAAAACCGGATGGTCCCGGATCGCATTTTTTTGAGGGCTCGTCATTAGCTTTAGCGTACTGTCGTTCAGCAATTGTCCGCCGAAAAGAAGTTGGTTCCACTTTATCAGGTCGCTTGCAGAAGAAATAAAACATCCCGCGGCGGGGAATCCTTCTAGGCTTTTTGTTTCGGTTAAAAGTGTCCCATTTTCCTGCCCGGTAAAGCAAACAACAAGATCGGCCTGCTTTAAAAAAGAAGGATGGCAGGTACTCTTCATTTTGCATTTCTGAAACAGAATGCGCGACTGCTCAGCAAATGACTTCCTGGTAACTTTTTCGAGAATCTGAGCTAATAATTCATATCCATGCTGTGAGTACATGAATTTACTTCCCGGTTTGAATGCTAATGCCTGTTCCAGGCGAACTATACCATGCGTATGTGTAAGTAACTGGTGAATAGTTATTGTATCCCAATTTTGCGGTATTGATGACAGGTACTTACTGATGGGATCGCTTAATTTCAGGTTCCCTTTTTCATATTGCTGTAATACCATCACCGCTGTAAATTGCTTGCTTATTGAACCTACTACAAACCTGTCATCCTTTTTAATCTTTACTTTATGATCCTGGTCTTTATGGCCCGATGATCTAAAGTAGATCTCCTTTTCCTGCTGAGCGATCAATACAATACCGCTGAAAGGATTATTAGTTGACGCTTCCATTAAAGAATCCAGTTTTTTCGCTAAGCTATTTTGCGCATTTGATAGAGAACCCAGACATAGAATCATTAATAATAGGGGGAAATTAGTTCTCATCAGTTTAGGCTCGGTTTTATAAGGTAAATGTACTGAGAATTTAAATTACCTATAAGAATAAGCCAGCTGAGAACTGGTGGCAACCTGATGATCCCTGTTAACGACTTGTTAATGCAGACCGGATACCATGGAAAATGAGTAATTTCGGCTTATTCAGTGAACCAGGGCGCAGGTTCATCTGACACTAAATCTTCAGCAGCTGAAACTGAACCGAACTTATATAATTATCACCATCTCTTCCATCGCACTAGCGATCGTACTGATCATCCAGGTAAACTGGATCCTGCAAACCGCGAAAAATAAAGAAGAGTTGTTCAATGAAAAAACGAATATAATTCTTGCAAGGACGACCGAGGCGCTTTCCTCCGATAATGAGACCTCTAAGAACCTGGAAACAGGCCCAGGAAAAGAAGAGTTTCAAAAAATTGATTCCCTGCTCAGGCACTATATGAACTATTATAACTTTCATGTCAGTTATTCCTTTGAAGTGCTCCGATCGCCTCCCTCATTCTTATCAATGGCAAAGAGAGAAAACAATGATTCAAATTATTCCGATAGAAGCCCTGCGGCCTGCCATACGAAAAGCCTGAATGAAATGGCCAGTAAGAATGGATGGAAACTGCAGCTTAATTTCCCGGACAGGGAGAAGCTTATCAGGTCAGAAATGAGAATACCATTCATTTCCTCTGTTATTCTGATACTTGTTGTGCTCATTTTATTCTGGCGAACTGTTTTGTCGCTCATGACAGAAAAAAGAATAGCTGAACATACAACGGATTTTTTAAATAATATGACCCATGAATTTAAAACACCCTTAACTAACATTGCCCTTGCCGGCAAAATGATCACGAAGGATTCAACACTTGAAGAGGCAGATAAAATAAAGCATTACTCGGGAATAATACTTGAGGAAAACGAAAAGTTAAGGCTACAGGTTGAGCAGGTGCTGAGCATGACGGCGCTTGAAAGAGGTGAAGTTCCGGTTCACAAAACAGAGCTTGATTTCCACCAATTGATCAAAGATTCTTTAAAATCCATCAGCATCCAGATCGAGAACAAACAGGGAAACTTAAAATTAAGCCTGGATGCCCGGCAGTCCGTGGTGATGGGAGATAAAACACACCTCACCAATACTATGTGCAACCTGATCGATAATGCTATTAAATATTCAGGAGAAAAACCGGATTTAATTATTCAAACGCTTAATGCGGATGATAAATTAATTGTTGTAGTTTCGGATAAAGGCATTGGCATTGAAAAGGAACATCAGAAAAAAGTGTTCGATAAATTTTTCAGGGTTCCCACCGGCGACGTCCATGATGTGAAGGGATTTGGTCTGGGCCTGGCATACATAAAAAAAATAGTTGAATTGCACAATGGTACAATTGAACTGGAAAGCGAAAAAAGAAAGGGAACAACATTCACAATTACATTACCCAATGCTTAAGGAAAGGTTCAAAATATTATTGGCAGAAGATGATCCCAATTTAGGAGTTCTTTTGGTCGATTACCTGGAGACTGAAGGTCTTGATGTAAAGCTCTGTAAAGACGGCGGCCTCGCCCTGAAGGAATTCCTGGTCAATTCATTTGATCTGTGCTTACTGGATGTAATGATGCCTCAATTGGATGGTTTTTCTCTTGCAAAAGAGATCAGGGCCAGGGATAAAAAAATACCCATCATTTTTATCACGGCAAAGTCCTTAAAAGAAGATAAATTGAACGGTTATGACCTGGGCGCAGATGATTATGTGACCAAACCATTTGATGAAGAAGAATTACTCTGGAAGATCAAAGCGGTTATCCGAAGGATCCCTCCAATGAAAAGTGAAAATAAAACGGAAACTATCTCAATAGGGAAATATGCATTCGACTATGCTAATCAATGTCTGACCATTGGAGGTAAAACCAAAAGAATGACCGGGAAGGAAAGCGATATTCTTAATTACTTATCAAGAAATCCAAACAAGGTGATCAAACGCGAAGAAATGCTGAAAGAACTCTGGGGAGAGAATGACTATTTTTTAGGAAGAAGCCTTGACGTGTTTATTACCAAAATACGCAAATACCTGAAGGAGGATCAGGACCTGAGCATTGAGAACGTGTTCGGTGTAGGTTTCATTTTTAATGTCCCGGCAAAGCAGGTGTTATAAGACTGCCTTCTTACTCACGATCGCAGATCCAGCTTAATAATAATTATCCCGGAACAGAGCAGCCGCTCTTTTATGTATACGGATATACAACAGTTAATGATCTTTAACTCCTGATACAGATGAGCGCCTCCCGTTATTTCCATCCACCGCCTAATGCCCTGTAAATATTGACCCTCGCATTCATTTGTTGCATTTTGGTTTCAATAAGCTCAAACTTTGATTCAAGAGCATCGCGCTGGGTCAACAGCACTTCCATATAATCCGCGCGCGCCGATTTAAAAAGTCCGATAGAGATCTCTATCGCCTGCGTGAGCGTCTGCACCTGCTTTGCCTTTAACTCATAACTTTTTTCCAGGTTGCTGATATTTGACAACTGATTGACAACCTCAATGTGAGCTCTTAAAATACTGCGCTCGTAATTGTAGACAGCCTGGATCTGCCTGGAATTAGCCGAATAGTAATGCGCCTTGATCGCGTTCCTGTTGATCAGCGGCGCAACCAGGTTTCCTGCCAGTGAAAAAAGAAGCGATTGAGGCGTTGCTATCAGATAAGCGGGATTAAAAGCCTGGTAGCCCGCGCCTGCTGTAATCATTAAAGAGGGATAAAACTCGGCCTTTGCCGCCTTAACATCCAGCTTCGTAGCTGCCAGCTCCTGTTCGGCTTGCCTGATATCAGGCCGGTTTTCCAAGAGCTGCGAAGGGATCCCGGCATGGATCGTATCAGGCTTGAGGTCACTAAAAGCCTGTGAATTCCTCGAAACAGGCTGCGGAAATCTTCCTGTCAGGAAATTAATTCTGTTTTCCGTTTCGGTGATGCTTTGCATGATGTAGAACTGCCGGCTTTGATTTTTTAATACCTCAGCTTCAAACCTCCGCACCGCCAGTTCCGTAACTTTGGCAGAAACTTTTTCAAGCTTTACTATTTCCAGGGCATTCTGTTGAATTTCAATATTCTTTTTCAGTATTTCCAATTGATTATCGAGGGCCATCAATTCATAATAAGAAGTAGCGATCTCGGAGATCAGATGAGTTACGATAAAATTTTTCCCTTCAACACTTGACAAATACCTGCGTAGGGCCGCGTTTTTAGCGTTGCGCAATTTTTTCCATATATCCACTTCCCATGAAGCGGTAACACCTACTAAATAATTCGGTAAAGGATCAGGGAATTTTTTACCGGGCATAATCTCGGTATTGGCATCATTAGCTCCCTGGCTCGTATAGCTCCCTACTTTCTCAATGCCCGCTCCTGCGCCCACCCCAATAAACGGCATATACTGACCCTTTCTGGCTCTTACTTCATTTTTAGCAATATTGA
>JBJMLS010000052.1:0-6016 GCA_045805185.1 Bacteroidia bacterium
AGAAGTGAATACCGAGCATCCGCAAAAGCGCGATATTGTTGAAACGGTTTCTGCCAATGGTAAGATACAGCCCGAAGTTGAGGTCAAGATCTCATCCGATGTTTCCGGAGAGATCATTGAACTATTTGTAAAGGAAGGTGACCGTGTGAAAAAAGGCGACCTGCTTTGCCGTATTAAACCCGACCTGTATGAATCCGCGCTGGAACGGGTGAGCGCCACAGTAAACGGGTCTAAGGCAAATCTTCAAAACACCAAGGCGCAACTGGAACAGGCAAAAGCGAATTTTGTAAATGCGGAAGCCAGCTTTAACCGGAACAAAAAATTGTTCGAGCAAAACGCGATCTCCCAGCAGGATTTTGACGTAAGCAAGGCGCAGTACGAATCGGCAAAGGCCCAGGTTAAGGCTGCGGAGGAAACAGTAAAAGGATCGGAATACAACATCAATAGCGCGGAGGCTTCCTTAAAAGAAGCCAGCGAGAATCTCTCCAAAACACTGATCCATGCTCCGGTGGATGGAACCATCAGTAAGCTGAACAAGGAACGTGGCGAAAGGGTAGTGGGAACAGCACAAATGGAAGGAACAGAGATTATGCGATTGGCCAACCTGAACGAAATGGAAGTGAGCGTTGAGGTGAATGAGAACGATATTGTGCGTGTGAAAAAGAACGATACCACCAACATAGAAGTTGACGCCTACGGTGAGCGCAAGTTCAAGGGAATAGTGACCGAGGTTGCCAATAGTGCGAATACAGTAGGTCTAACCGCCGACCAGGTAACAAATTTTACCGTGAAGATCCGGATATTGCAGGAGTCGTATAAAGATCTTATTTCTGAAAGCTCACCTGCTCCTTTTCGTCCTGGAATGAGCGCCGCGGTGGAAATACAAACACGACGGGTGACCAATGCCATATCTGTTCCGATCCAGGCGGTGACAACGCGAATTGATTCCTCTAAACTGGAAAAAGGAAATAAGGAAGGTAAAAACGATTTCGGAGATGTAGTAGTAAGAAATGAAAAAGAAGAAAAGGCCAACGCAAAGAAAGAAGTAAAACCCGAGGAAGTGGTATTTGTAGTGAAAGACGGAAAGGCAAAAAAAATTCTTGTGAAGACCGGTGCGCAAAATAACGATCACATTGAAATTTTAAGCGGAATAACTGAAGCAGATGACGTGGTGTCGGGACCTTATGGCGCTATTGCCAAGAAGCTGAAGGAGGGAACTCCTGTTACCATAGTGGATAAGGATAAAATTTTCCGGTCGGATAAGAAATAGGACAAGGATCAAAAACGGATCCCGACTCCGCTCGAACTGACGGAGATCTTCTACGCAATGACCGCGGTTCGTCAGTTCGAGCGGAGTCGAGAGAATGACTCTGTAAAAGTAATTTCAACAACCAATTAAAATTTTTGTCCGCACTTATTTTAAATATCGAAACGGCAACTACAGCTTGTTCTGTTTGCCTGGCCCAGGATGATGTTATTCTTACATCAAGGGAACTGAATAACGGTTATTCTCATTCCGAAAACCTGCATGTGTTTATTGATGAGGTTCTGAAGCAAGCGGGCGTAAGACCGTCTGAACTGAACGCTGTAGCGGTAAGTAAAGGTCCGGGAAGTTATACCGGCCTTCGCATTGGCGTTAGCGCGGCAAAAGGCCTGTGCTATTCTCTAAGCATACCTTTGATCGGAGTTAATACACTGCAGAGCATGAGCGCCGGAATGACCCTGCGGCAAAAAAGTGTTGAGGCTTTGTATTGTCCAATGCTGGACGCGAGACGAATGGAAGTGTATTGCGCTCTTTATGATGAAAACCTGAAAGAGGTGATTCCAACCTGCGCAAAAATAATCGATGAAAACAGTATTTTAGAATTTTCAAGAGGAAAGAAGGTATTCTTCTTTGGTGACGGGGCTGAAAAATGCAAAGAATTTATTGCTGTGCTTCCGGATTCAACGCTTATTCCTGATGTCTTTCCTTCGGCCCTGCAACTGGCAAAACTCAGCTTTGAAGCGTTCAGGAAAAAAGAATCTGAAAATGTGGCTTACTTCGAGCCTTATTACCTGAAGGAGTTTTTGGGGACTAAGGCTCAGAACGAATAATTATATCCCAGCGAAATTATATAGGAGGTAACCGGGTTATTCGAATTGAATTCTTTATTAATAATGTAAGCAAGGTCAATTGAACTGAATTTATTCAGTTCGTAAGAAGTTCCCAACGAGAACCTGAAATTATTGAATTCGCTTCCTGAAGGCTGGAGATGGTACCACAGATCCCCGCTTACAAAAGGCTGAAATTTTCCATCGGTAAGATATTTTATCGCGAGCTTATTACGGACATATTTTGAAGGAACCTGCCAGTCTTCACTCACCCCGATATCGTTGAACTGGTTTTGGTAACGCAGGCGGTAAGTAATCGATAACCTTTCCAGTTTCAATTTGTAAGCGAGATCGAAAAAAAAGCGATGGCGCCTGCTGTACGAATCGTCCAGCCGTCGCTGGTTCAGGAAGCGGTAGTTGAAGGAAAATCTAAGGTCCTTTAGTTTATAGGAAATGCCTGCGTCGGCGAAATACTTGTAGAGCTCTGTAATGTTTTCATTTAAACGGATCTGTGGAGCAAGGGTAACGGAGAGGCGCCTGTCGAGTTTTTTTTCCAGACTGGCGCTTGCCCACAATCCCGCATCTTTATACTGAGCCCTGGCTGAAAAGCAGAGAAGAACTGCGAGAACAGCGCCGGGGAAATGCTTTAGGAAAGACAGGGAGGCGGATTTTGCGTGCATGTTATTCGTGGTAGTAGATCTTTATCTGCGCAGCATCCTTTAAGAAATCTATTTTTTGAATAGAGATCCTGTGTACATTAAAGCCTGTGCGCGCACGGATATCCGCAAGCAGCTCCTCTTTTTTATCGGCCTTTATCAGCTCAATATTCTCATAGATCAGAACCTTCGCCAATTCTTTCTTCATCAGCAAACTGCTCTCGAGCAGGAAAGTGATGATCAATACCACAGCGTTGATGCCTCCGAGGAAAAGGTATTCCAGGAAATCATCGGCGTCCTTGATCTTGGTCACCGCTGAGGTGAGGCCTATCGCAATACTGAGGAAGAGATAGGTCATGTCCTTAATGGAAATATCCTCGGTCCGGTAGCGCAGCATGCTGAATACCGCGAAAAGACCAAATGCCGCGCCCATCGACAGATCAACTTTATTCAGCAGGAAAGAGATCAGGAAAATGATGAGGTTAAAAATGAAGAAAGTAAAAAATAGGTCGCGGTGCTTATAGATCGGATAATATACAAAGCGGATCAGGATAAATACTGAGCTGAGATCGATCAGTAACCGCCAGGCAATTTTAGCTCCTACTTTCTGAACGGCAAGAACGCCTTGTGCTGTAGCTTCCTCGCTAACGGACTGTAATAATGTAATCATAATCTACGATGTGTTTAAGTGTGCGTAATTTTTCCTTGAAATTATTTTTTTTCACTTCATGCTGTGTAGCGACAACGCCCATGCAATATTTACTGATGGAACCTTCGCGGATGTGGTGCTTTTTCATGAGCAGGGTGAAGGGCGAGGCTTTTCTTTTTTCCTGCTTTACCTCCGCTATTACCAGTTTGTTGAAATTTTTTGTTTTGCCATCCTTGATGAACTCAAGGTCAAGATCGATGGTAAGCCGTTCAGCGCTTTCCTTATTCACAAGGGTAAGCCGGCTGTAATTCACCCACAGCACGGGCACTAATGAGTTCACATCAAAAGGCAGTTTGCTCTGCAGGAAGAGTCCTGTCTCGCCTTCCCAGTCAGCCGGGGCCTCCGCTTTTTTGATCCTGTCTTTTATTGTTCGCCCCTTGTTGTTCTTGAATTTTACTTCCAGAAATCCGATGTGGCTTTCCACGTAGGTACGGTGCCTGATCTTATAACGGTTCAGCTCGCCATTGTGGTGCCGGGTATAAAGAGAGAAATTAGCCGTGTCATAATAAAGTGTCTTGTACCTGCTGATGCGTTTTCCTTCTACTTCAAGCACACGGTAGAATGGCTGTGCCTCTTCAAGGATCTCAGAAAGTTGTTTAAGAGAAAAGGTATATTTTGTATCCGTCCTGTCCATCAGCTTCACCTTGTCCATTTCCCTGAGGCCAATACCTTCGAACTTTCCTAATATGTCATCAACAGGACTCATCTATTTGTATTCGTAAGTGTATTTTTTGTACTGGATGAGCTTACCTGCTGCGTCAGTTGTTTTCCTTTCGCTTTTCAGGCCTTTGCTATCATAGGTATAGCTGTTCTTCTTGATCAGCTTGTTGGCGCCGTCGTAAATCAGCTCTTCGCTTTTCTCACCAAGAGCGTTGTATTTTGCAATGGTCTTTTCCACCAGGGCGTTCTTGTCGTTATATTCTTCTTCCTCACTGATGTCGCCCATGCTGTTGTATTTGTACTTCAGCGTCCGCTTCAAGGCTCCCTCTTTAGTGTACTCTGCTTTTTCTGTGGGTTCTCCGTCGCTGTTATAAACTGTTCTTGAATCGGTAATGGTCTTGCCGTTTTCCGTTTCAGTTACCACAACCTGCCTGATCTTGTTCTTTTTAATTTCCTTTTTACTTTGCGCGCCAGCACTTATCGTGAGGAGTAAAAAAGTAAGGGCCACAATATATTTTTTCATGCTTAGCGTTTTACTGTTATTGTTCCTATATCCTTTACCTCTTTGTTTTTAGTGATCTCTACCTCGATTACCTTGGCCTGCTGAGCAGAAGGATCAGTAGCTGTTTGCGCCTGGCTGCTGTATACATAAACGCGGTATTTTCCTTTTCGAAGGTATTTAAACTCGAACTCGCCGTTATAATTTGTTTTAATCCTGTCGCCATAGGAAGTATCCTCGCCGTAAATAATATACACATCTTCGTCGCTGCCCGGGTACTCATAATTGATGGCGGTGAAATATTTGTCCCAATCCTCTACCCATACCTTGCCCTTAATACTGGCATTTCCTCCTGAGCCAGCCGGTTTTTTACAGGAGAAGAGAAACGCCAGGGCCAAAAGAAGACAGGCTAAAAATGTTTTTTTCATGTGTTATTTTATTACAGTTAATTTACCGGTGCCAATAACAGCCTTGCCGCTGAAAATTTTATAAATATAAGTCCCGCTTCCCATGTTTTCCGCGTTTATACTGAATTCATTTCCGCTGCGGGTGACGCTGAACTTCTGCGCCTTTCCCAAAAGATCAGTGATGTTAACAGAAAGATCAGGGGAAGAGTGATCTGTACCGGTAATGCGAATTGTTGTTGAAGCAGCAAAAGGATTAGGGTAATTGCTGGTGACCAGCGCCTGATCCGGTCCTTTATACTGATCCAGCCCGAGAGGTATGCCTGCGGCTGAGATGCGTTGTGCGTACACATCCATATCGGTGCCATTGCGGTGATCCTCCCAAACGAAGATCGAACCACCTGTTCCGTCTGAAACATTCTTCGGCGATGTTTGATCGTCAATTGCATTCGCAACGGCAATGCCGTTTCCTCCCCAGAGGAGGTTTCCTGAGAGGTCGACGCGTTGGGCATAAATATCGTAATCGATAACAGTATCCTGCCAGGTGATGATGGCGCCACCCGCTCCGTCGCCAACAGCATTGGGATTTACCTGGTTGCTGGCACTGGCGGTAAGCGCAAGCCCGTTAGCCATCCACAGCGCATTACCCAAAGCATCCAGTTTTTGTGCATAGATGTCGTAGTTGCCATTGCGGTCATCCTTCCAGGTTATGATAATATCTGTACCAAGGCTCTCATTAGTCATATCAACCGCGCTTTGCGCTCCGGCTACAGCAGTTACCGCAATGCCGTTGGCTGTCCATTGCAAACTTCCTGTTGAGCTGATGCGCTGCGCGTATACATCGTAATCTATCCCCCCGCGTTTATCCTGCCAGGCTATGGTTGCCCCGCCAACCCCATCGCTTCGCAATTTAGGATTCGATTGTGTGTTAATGGCATTGCAGATAACCAGTCCGTTTGCACTCCATTGGACCACCCCTGAAGAGTTGATGCGCTGC
>JBJMLS010000053.1:0-8036 GCA_045805185.1 Bacteroidia bacterium
ACTCGTCTTTTTGGTGGATGACGATGAGCTGTACCTCGATACGCTCGAGCACAATCTACGGCTTGACTTCAAAAATGGAGTGAAGCTTGAAAAATTTTCAACGGCAGAAGACTGCCTTAAAAATATTCACCGCGACCCTGATATCGTATTACTTGATTATTATTTACCCGGAAGCAAAAAAAACATGAATGGAATAGAAGTACTCAGAAAGATCAAAGAAAATAAGCCGGATTCAGAAGTAGTAATGCTCTCTGGTTATAACAAACTGGATATAGCGGTTAACTGCATAAGGAATGGCGCATACGATTACATTGTGAAAAATGAAAGCGCTTACATGCGTGCAGGAAACCTCGTTAAAAACCTTCTGAATACGATACAGACCCGGAAAGAGTCACGAACGCATGAGAAGATCAACTGGGTAGTAGGCGTGGTAATGGTCATGATGGTAATGTATGGGGTTTATTTTCATCTTCGTTACGATTAACACCAAAATTCCAGAATTACTCTCCATATAATCCCGGAAATTCCAAACAACTCACCAAAGCCAACCGGGAAATGAATGGGTTGCGGACTGCGAAAGCAGATCGCGGCCCATTTGTTTTTTAAAGCAGCTTGTATTTACTCTTTTGTACTGATAAGACATTTGGGAATCGCCCACCTGGATCGAAACTTATCCATATCTATTGGCCGGTTATAACAATCGAGGTATGCTCCGCTTATACTTCGTTTTATGTAAAAAGCATTACCTCCTGCAATTGAATTCAAGACTTCATTCCTGATCTCTGTAAGACTGACTTTTTTTCCTCTCAGCGCCTTTCCAATACTTATTCCTACATCATTATTTTTCAGGTCCATTAATGTTCCGATGGAATCAGGAAGCTCCCCTTCTTCCGCTCTTCCCTTTATAAAATCGAGGTAATTCCCCTTTTCATGCGCTTCACCCAACTTTCTTATTTTAGCAGAACTAAGCCTCGTACTCAGAACCGCCATAGCAAATGTGTGCCGGAATGCATCGAGCTTCCCCCCGTTCTCGTACCTATCCGGCTGCCCCGAATTCTTCATCTGCTGGTATACTTCAAAAATTGACTTGCTGAGTTTTTTAACCTTAAGAGCCGCAAAAGGATGTGCCATTGCCCAGCGTTTTTCGTACTTTGAAAGCTTTGAAAAGGAACTGCAGGAGCAGGTGAAGATCAGGAAAATTAAAACCGCAGCGCGCATGCTCAAAATTAGGGATAATACCTCTTATTAAATAAAAAAATCCCTGCCGGCAATACCAGCAAGGATTTAATTCGTGCTAATAATTACAATGAAATAACCATATTGTTATTCCCGCCTTCGGTAGAAACCTTTGGCGGCGTTTTTCCGAATTCCCAGGTATTATTATCCGGCGTGCGATCGATCAGTTTCCCGTAAGGGTCGATCCCGGCCTTCACTGGCTTTTCATTCACAATGAACTCAAAGGTTTTCTCAGGCTTATCCATTTTGAATTTTCCAAGGAACAGCTCCTTATCTTTTTTCTTCCCTTTTTCGTACTTCTCTGAGAAGATCCCGATATCAACATAATCCGCCACGTCGGTTTTTTTTTGCTTTCCGATACTGTCGACATAGAACTTTACACATCCAAGGGTAAGCTTTACCTTATATTTTCCATTTGCAATTGCGGTATAGGAAAGGTCCTTTACGTAATTTTCGTAAACCGTGATCTTCTCAAACATATCGCTTACCAGGTATTTCAGGCTATCAGGGGTCGAGGCTTTAATAAAATTCAGGAACTCCACTGAATTCGTGAACGGAGGCTCCTGGAAAGCAGTCTTCTTTATGTATTTCCTGAGCGCTGAATTCAGGGAATCCTCCCCAATATAATCTTTCAGGGCATACATGACAATACTTCCTTTGTTGTAGTGAATGTATTGCTGGTTCTCACATAACATCAGCGGAACTTCTTTCTTCTTTTCCGTTGCGCGGCCAAGCAGGTAATTGTTCATTTCGTATTCCAGGAATTTTTTCATCGACTCACGTCCATATTCTTTTTCCATCACCATCAGCGCAGAGTACTGGCTCATGGTTTCCGACATTACGGTACAGCCCTGAACATTCCCGCCGATCACCTGGTGCGCCCACCACTGGTGTGCAACTTCGTGTGAGGTAACATAAAAGGGATAATCTATTTTATCCGGATCTTTTTCATTTACCCTGGCAATAAACCCGATTCCTTCTGAAAAGGGAATAGTGTTGGGAAAAGATTGCGCGAAAGTAGCGTAACGCGGAAATTCCAGGATCCTCACTTGTTTGTGCTGATAAGGGCTAAAATTCTTTGTGAAATAATCCAGGGACTTCTTTATTCCTTTTACCATCCGGTCAAGGTTATATTCATGACCCTTCTGGTAATAGATCTCGATGTTGACATCCTCGCCGGGCTTTTGTGGATTGATCCATTTGTCCTTTTTTACTTCATACCGGGCTGAAAGGAAAGAATAAAAGTTCAGGATCGTGCTGTTCATTTTGTAATGAAAATAGCGGCGGTTATTTTCCGTCCATTCCTTTTGAAGATAACCAGGAGCTACGGCGATCTGATCAGGTGAAGTGCTCACTACGCATTCAAAACGGATCCAGTCGGCATCGCTTCCAATATAGGTATTCATTCGCGCAAGTGAATCATTAACATCCGCCATGCGCGGCTTTGGCTTTAAGCCATATTTTTTACGCGCTGCATTCTCATCCAGTTCAAATCCTTCATTGTATCCTATTGAAGGGAAAACCCCGCTGTTGAAGAAAGTTCCATTGTATACGATCGAGGTTCCGGCATCACTACTTTTAAAACCTTTAGGCGCATAGTTCAATTCGAAATCAAGCTTGATAGAATCTCCGGATTCAAGGGATCTTGAAAGCTTCCAGACCTTAAGACCAACATCCTTATCATCCGTGAGCGTGGAATAAGGGACTGAAGCCTTCAGTACGGCATAATTGAAATCAGGGTCATAAGTTACGATCACAGTATCCAGTGCGGATTTATGTTTGTTCTTCAGGTAAAAATATCCTTTTGCCTTAGCGCTTCGCTCTTCAGGAAAAATGTCCACCTGTACATTTGACTCAACGATTCGCGGTTGCCGTGTCTTTTGCAGGTATTTGTATTTCTTCTCAAAATTCACTGACGATTCTTCCTGCTGCTTTGGGGTCCTGTATTTATTCAGCACTTTAATATTGTAGTGAATAAAGCCACCTGTGCTACCTGCAGCGATCAGGAACAAGAGCACGGAAGCCTTGGCTTTTCCGTTAAAGGTATACCTGGACAATTTATAACGGGCCTTTAAACTTTTCTCTTTGCCCCGAGCGTAAAAGCGAAGTGCGACCAGGAGAACTGTTCCCATGATGCAGAGCCAGTAGAATTTAAAGAGTAAGGTCGTTCCAACCGTATGACCGTAGCCATTCATATCCGAATAAGGCATAGAAGGTCCGGAAGAATTGAACATGTACAAAGGATTGCTCCACTCCAGTAAATTAAGGATCACCCTCAATAATACCGCAAACAATACCGAAAGGAAAAAACCAAGATACTTATTAGGAGAGAACACCTGAACGCCCATGCACAAACCAATAGTAATGGTAAAGCCGAGCAGCTTAAATCCAAACAGATCCTTTATGTATTGCAGCGGCTCAATAGTCGTATAGGATTGTGTAAGCTGGATCACTACACCGGTAATAAAGATGAGTGACAGCAGCGCCATGGTAACATACATAAGCCCCAGGTACTTTGAAAAGAAAAGCACAGTGTTGCTAATTGGAGTTGTCCCAACAAGTTCATCCACCTTCTTATCCCTGTCGCGCCATACAATAGTCCCTGAGAAAAATACAATAAGAATAAGAATGAAGAACTGGAATATTCCGGATACAGTTTGCAGAATATTATAGGTAACCGGGTAAGTTTCCGTTCCGAATATTTGCCCGGTAAACTTGGATATAATGAACATCATCGACATTCCCAGCGCGCATATAATAACGAAGAAAACGCTTTTGGTCATTTTTTTAAATTCAAATCCTGCGAGGTAGAATAATTGCCGCCATTGTGCACGGATCGAAAAATCTTTCAGCACCCTAGGAATATCAGACAAGGATTGCATGTGCGCTGAAGCCGGAGAGAGCGTTTCGGTCACTTTACGCTTAAATAAATTAAAAGGCGTAAGAAACTGGCTGAACTGGAAACGGAAGTAGCCTGCAAATGTGATCAGTAAGGCAATCCCGATCCATAATAAGCGATTGATCAGTAATTCGCCCTGCAGCGGGATCAGTAAATTATTTTGTTCTTCGGGCGTCCAGTATTCAGTTATCTTCTGAAAAGCTTCCTGTCCGAATGGCTCAAGAATAGCCGCGAAGGTTTTATTATCCAGGTCAGAGGTAATGCTGTCCGTAATTGATCTTAATACAAGCAGTACTACACTGAAGAGGTAAGCGGACATATTGCTACGCGTATAGGTCGTGAGGGTAAAAAAGATCACTCCGAGAAGCAATACGTTGGGCGCTGTAAACAAAAAGAAGGGCTCCATGAAATTCATAAGGTGAAACGGCCCGACCGTAGGCTCACCAGAGCCAATTGCGCAGGCAGTCATATACCCGATGATCTGTCCGAAGAAAACAAAAAGACCAATTATGAAAGCGCCGAAAAATCTTCCGAAAAAATAACCTGGCTTGCTGATCGGCTTGGTATAGAAAAGGGAATGTGAATTATACTCATAATCCTTTTGTATAGCTGTTGACATCACAGCGACAAGGATCACGCTGTTCACCAGTCCGAAAATATTCTGGTTGAGCCCGATGAGGAGACCCGTCACCACGGAAGCGGAGTTGATCTTTACGTTCGTATCTCCTGTGGCAAGTGGAATAATACCGGAAGTGATCAGTCCCATGAGGAAATATACCAGGAAAAAGACCGCGAAGAATATATAAGTCGATGGCTTCTTTAATCCCTGCTTAAACTCGAAAAGAAATATTTCTTTAAACATGAGAATTAGTTTTTAGTGATGTTGGAAAAATAAACGTCTTCAAGATCTCCCGGAACGGATTGAAAGCCATCGCCCGGTTGGGCCTCCGAATGCACGTGGATCTCCATCTTACCTTCGGAAACATGTGTTGAAATGACATGATGCTGTTTTTTATAATCAGCGAGGTGTTCCTTTTCAATCAGTTTTTTCCAGATCCTGTTTTTAACCGTATCGAGCGCCTGTGAAGGTGTTCCCTCGAAGAGAATAGTTCCCTGGTTCATAACAACCATGCGCGAGCAGAGGTCCTTTACATCATCAACAATATGCGTGGAAAGAATAACAATTACATTTTCACCGATCTCGCTTAGTAAATTGTGAAAGCGGTTCCGCTCCATTGGGTCGAGTCCGGCCGTTGGCTCATCCACAATTACCAGTTTTGGATTTCCCAACAAAGCCTGGGCAATTCCGAAGCGCTGACGCATCCCGCCGGAATATTCACTCAGGTTGCGCTTTTTTGCCTCGAATAGATTTGTTTGATTCAGAAGTGAATCCACTATCTCTTTTCTTTCTTTTTTATTGCTGATCCCTTTCAACACCGCGAAATGCGTTAACATATCTTCCGCACTCACTTTGGGATAAAAACCAAAATCCTGGGGCAGGTAGCCGAGTACTTTGCGCAGCTCATCTTTCTGCTTTAGAATATCGATATCGCCGAGCATGATCGTGCCGCTATCCGGTTCCTGCAAGGTAGCAATGGTTCGCATGAGGGATGATTTACCGGCTCCATTAGGGCCAAGCATTCCGAACATGCCGTTACCGATCTCGAGGTTAATATTATTCAAGGCCTTTACCCCGTTAGGATAAACTTTTGAAAGATTACTAATGCTTAGCGTCATGATTTAATTTTTATTATTTATTACAAGAAGACTCCGATTCACAGGCAAATTAAGAACAATTCTCATGGAGAATGTTTACCGCTTATCATAATTTTTCAATGCTGTTGTTCACACTTTGCAAGATAGACAATGCTTTTAACAATTTTTGTTAATTTTGAAATATCATATTCTAACACATCTCTTTAACATTACATGCCTCAAGCACTCTTTTCTCCTTTTCCTCTCCTCAGATCGGAACGACTTTATTTAAGGGAGCTTACAATAGATGATGCTCATGAGATCTACGAATTGAGGTCTCTCCCTGCAATGAACAAATACATTGACCGTCCTCTCGCTGTTTCCATTGAAGAGGCGCATACTTTTATTCGAAAGATCGAAAAAGTGATCCGTACTAATGAATCTATCTATTGGGCCATTTCATTAAAAAATGAACCGAAGCTGATCGGTACGATCTGCCTCTGGAATTTCTCAGAAGATCACTCGGTCGCTGAATTAGGTTACGAACTACATCCTGATCAGCAGGGAAAAGGCATAATGACCGAAGCCTTGAAAAAAGTACTGGAATATGGGTTTGGGGTCCTTCAGCTGAAGATCATAGAAGCCTATACGCATTGGGAGAACATGGCTTCAATTCAACTTCTTGAAAGAGCAGACTTTGCTATGGGAAGCAGAAAAGAGGATTTACTTGTTTACCGGAAAACTGCAGATCCCTCCAGAATTAAGATCTAAATGAGAAAACATCCGGGCGAACATTTTTGTTTTGCCCCGCTGGGGCAATAAAACTTTTCTCATCACGTATTTTAAGAATGTTTGGCCCTTACAGGGCCAGCTTCATTTAATATAAATTTACATTACCCGACTTTACGATGATTCAAAATTATTGATACTGATTTTCTTATTTGAGCGTTGGCTTCATAAGAGCCAAACATTATAAGTTAAATAAAAATTGGATTAAATTGCCTTAGTGAAGCGAAACAAGAGGTTAAAATTTCCAAGGCAAGCTTCATCAACATGAACTTGCGTTACGCGGCTTTACAATGATCAAAACTGTTAATACTGATTTTCTTATCTACACCAATGGCTTCAGAGGAGCCAAACATTTTTAGTTAAAATGCAAAATGGATTAAATTGCCCCAGAGGGGCAAAACAAAAAGATGAGAGAATTTTTGATAGCTGGGAACACCTAATCCAGCACAACTCTTTTCACCATTCTTTTCTCTTCGCTCTGCAGTTCCACAAAATAGATCCCTTTCGGATTGTTACCAAGGTCGAGATTTTCATTTAGCTCCCCATTCATTGCAGAATAAGTCCGGGAGAATATCACCTGTCCCAAAAAATTCCGGACTGTAATGCAAACAGACTGAACATGTGTACAGGTGCAAGTGATCAGGGTCTGGCCCATCGTCGGATTCGGGATCACCTTCCATGAGTTTTCCTGTTCTTCCGGTTTATACACAAGATCAGGAATGTCCTGATTCATATCGAGCTTCGCTATATACATGTGCTGGTCCACTCCTACTCCTGGTAATCCCGTATTTCCAAAAAAGAGCCTTGCATTATCCCGGTTGGTCGCTGATTGGTAATTTCCGGAAATGTATAGCGACCCGTTTTTACTGCAGGCCATATCGCTTGCAAAACTGCTGGCGCTACTGCTTCCTCCGCTGCACATAGCCCATTGTGGTTTTCCATCGCTGTTAAACTTATAAACGAAAACAGCCTGTGCGGCGTCTTTATTTTTAATAGTTATTCCATCGAGGTTGAGCGAACTGTTTGCAAAACCACCGCCATTCAGCACACCGCTCAAAAAAAGTTCACCCGACTGTTCCACCTTAAAACCTCCGGGCCATCCTGTCCAGAAGGTACGTGGGATACTGCGGATCCAGGGACAGGATCCATCAGGACTTAGTTTTGCCATAAAATATTCCCAGCAATTAAAAGCATAGTAGTACGGACAAGCGTTCATTGCCCGTGTGATTCCCCTGACCTTTATGCTATCATAAGCGCCGATCATGTACAGGTTGCCGGAACTGTCAAAATCGAAATCGTGGATCTTCGCTCCTGGAATAATTTCATGCGAACGCAATTCACCCGCCTCAGTCAATGAAAGTAAATAACTATTGAAGTTATGCTCATTGTTTTCGGAATAAGCTTTTCCGTTTATTTC
>JBJMLS010000054.1:0-22488 GCA_045805185.1 Bacteroidia bacterium
AGGTAGAGCAACATATTAAAGAAATATTACATCCTCCTGACCTGAGGAAATTTGAAACCGGCCTTTAATAATAAACATAAATAAATAATAAAAACATGAAAAACATGAGCAGAAAAAATCAGACCCGCATTTTTATTGTAGAAGATAATGAGGTATTCAGACTTGCATTAAAAGGCGATATCGAAACTGCCTTCCCCAATAAAGAAATTGACATTCATTCTTTTGAAACCGGAGAACTGTGTATGCTTGAATTTAAGAAGGAAAAACCGCAAGTGGTGATCCTTGACTATAATTTAAACAGCAAGCATACAGATGCCGCTAACGGTATAAATGTTTTAGACTGGATAAAAAAAGAGGACAAAGAAACAAATGTTATTATGCTGACCAGTCAGGATAATATTGAAATTGCATTAAAATCATTTAAACACGGAGCGGCAGATTACGTTGTAAAAACTGAAACAAAATTCCGGAAGATCAATAATGCCCTGTTTAACCTGTTTAAAGTTATGGAGGCTAAAAAGGAAGCGCAAATGTATAAAAAGTTTACAGTCATATTAGGCATGTGTATCGTATTCATTGTTGCATCGGCTATTGCCATTCAGATATTTGAGCCTTCATTTTTTAAATAAGGTAAAACGAGTATGAGTTTTACAGCGCAAATAAATATTTTCATTGTCGATGATAATAAAGTTTTTTCGATGGCCTTAAAAGGTGCCATTGAAACAGCCTTTAAAAATTCGCCGATTGAAATAAATATGTTTGAAACAGGAGAAAAATGTTTAGACAGCCTGGCGAAGATTCAACCTGAGTTAATTATACTCGATTACAATCTTAACAGCCTGTTCCCGGAGGCGGCCAATGGCCTGGAGGTTTTGAATGCAATAAAACAAAACAATTTCAGTACAAATGTAATTATGCTTACGAGTAACGATCATATTGATATTGCATTAAAATCATTCCAACATGGCGTTGCTGACTATGTTATCAAAACCCCGGGCCAATTTGAAAAAATAACTCTCGCACTCTCCAGGATCTTTGACCGGAGAGAACTGGCTCGTTTGAATGAAGAAAAAGAAAAACTGGCAATTGAACAATTAATAGCAGATAAAAGAGCCTGTTTTCAAAACGAGGAAAACGAAAAAAGGGTTGCTGAATTAATTACCAATAATAAAGAGCTCAAATTTCAAAATCGGGAAAAGAAAAAATGGGCTGCAGAGCTGGACGTTGCAAACAGAGAACTTAGCCTTGAAAAAAAAGAAAAGGAAAAGCTAACAGAAGAGTTACTTTTTATAAATCTTCAAATGACAGAAGTAGAAAGGTCTAAACTAGCCATAGAGGAAAAGAACAAAGAGATTACCGACAGCCTTAACTATGCAAGACGAATACAGCAGGCAAAATTACCTAAGAAGGAGGATATATATTCAGCGCTGGGTGGTTGCTTCATTTTGTTCAAACCAAAAGACATTGTAAGCGGTGACTTCTATTCCTTCCACAAAAGCGATCAGGGTCTTTTTATTGCTGCCGCAGATTGCACAGGCCATGGAGTTCCTGGAGCATTTATGAGCATGATCGGTTCTGAAAAGCTGACAGAAGCTATTTCATACAGTTCGGACACCTCAGAAATCTTAACGTATTTAAATAAAGGGATCAAGCGTTCATTACAACAATCCGAAAGCTCTGAGTCCACGAGAGATGGAATGGACATTGCCATTTGTTCTATTGACCCGGTAAGCCGTGTAGTAAAGTATGCGGGCGCTAACAGGCCTTTATGGATCATTAGAAAAGGTCAAACAGAGCTTGAGGAAATAAAAGCAACCAAAATGGCAATAGGAGGTTTAACAGAGGATGGTCAACATTTTAACAGTCATGAATTCAAATTTGAAACGGGTGATACCTTTTATATATTCACTGACGGTTATGCTGACCAATTCGGTGGCCCTCACGGAAAAAAATTAATGGTCAAAAAATTTAAGCAGATCCTGGTTGATATTCAGAAAAGATCAATGCCGGAGCAAAAAAAGCTTTTAAATAACTTCCTGAAGTATTGGAAGGACGGAAAAGAGCAGGTTGATGACATTTTAGTAATCGGTATCCGCCTCTGAGCTGACCCTTAGTCTTTACTCTATTTAGACAAAATACTTAAGGCCATTTTAATCGATGTCTTCCGATTGCCTGGTTCCTGAAGCTTTTAAGTTTATTTGCCGGCTAACAGAAAGAACTATACTTCTATTGTAAACTTGATGAGAAGCTCCCGGTAATTGTTTTCGAACAGGAAGAAGTGAGTGGGTCAATCGCACTCCTACACGCCACTTTTCATTAAATACGCAACCGGTACCTAGATTAAAAGTAAAGTCTTTATTACTAAAGGGATAAAGGTCTGTTTGGAAAGGAAAGGCTCCTCTGTCCGTATATTCTCCAGTATTGATTAATGCTGCTAATGCCGGACCAAATTCAAAGTAAATCTTATTCTTGCTATATTGAAAGAGGATTGGGACTTCAAAGTAAGATAGACGTAAAAAATAATCGCCATAATTGGATTTATCATGATTTTCTCCCGCGGCTCCTTTGCCAATTTGAGTTAGTTCAGCCTGCATGGTCCAACTTTTACTTATTTTTAACTGAACCCACATTCCACCCATCAATGCAGGTTTTGGATGAGTTTTTATGGGATAGCCTGTAATAGTGTGCATTCCTAAACCTAATTTAAACCCAAATTTACATTGACTTTTTAATTTGCCTTGAGACCAAACATCAAGGCAAACAATTGACATGACAAAAAAAAAGAAAATTTTTTTCACTACTAATAACGGAATTGTCAAATAAAAATTGTGCTAATAACAACGATTCTGTTTGCGGGAATTTAAACATAAACTAAACTGTGAGCACCATCATACTACTAACAGGCCCTACTTGCAATTTTTTGCGGGTTAACGCTCATGATAGAGAAAGAAATTGATCTGTTATTCTTTTTATATCTGAAGCATACTGCGTGCTCCAAAACAACCAAAATTACCTTTTACGTTGGAGTACATGAGGGTTGGCTCGGCTGGAGGGAGGAAAACTGATTCCTACTCCTGAGTAACTTTTAAGCGACCTCATATAAATCAATATATAGGGGTTAACTGGAGGTCCAGGCTAGCTGCGCTGATCTGATCTGTAGCGCCCCTATTCACAATGCAGCAATGCAAGCTAAGTGTCTGCGTTTTTGCTTTTTGTTGCGTTCGCGTTCAAGCGAGTTCAATGCTCACTCCGCGAAAAACAAAAAACCGCCCTTCGGGGCGGCTTGCTGCATTTATTGAGGTCCCGTCCAGGTTCGAACTGGAGTAGCAGCTTTTGCAGAGCTGAGCCTAACCACTCGGCCACAGGACCTTTTTTGGAATTGGATAGTTGATCGGTGATTTAAAGGTAGTCCTCCATCAAAAATCTCCTAAAAGGATAGCAAAAATACTAATTTCCCACCAAATCGCAAGTATTTTTTGGCTCAGGGTCGGCGAACGCGCTTAAACAGAGGGGGAAAAGGCAATTCGCATAATCGGCGCTAAGCTGTTTTAAGGATTCCGGGCCCAGGTACAGGTTCTCGCACCAGCAGCCGCGCTGCTCATTCGTACACACGAACTCCGATCCACATTTGGAACATTTCTTCAGGGCCATTCTACGCAGTTATTTCGATGCTTACTTTTTCCACGTTGCCGTTCATGGGCGGTAAAAGCTTGGTCACTTTTACCTTATGAGATTTTACAGTTGGAAAACGTTTCTTCAACTGGTCGGAGATCCGCTGTCCGACCTGCTCAATAAGCCTGGAACGAATGGCCATTTCTTTTTTCACAAGCTCATACACTTCGCAATAATCAATTGTTTTAGTGAGGTCGTCCGTTTCCGCCGCTTCGGTAAAATCGGTTTTCAGGTGAACGTCCACAATGTAATTTCCGCCAATGAGCGCCTCTTCTTCCAGGCAGCCATGGTAAGCGTACAATTTTATTCCTTCGATGTTGATATGGTTCATGCGTACAGTCCCGCCCCCAGGTTATGATCAATGGTTTTGATGGCGCTCTCCAGTCGTCTCACGCTTTCCTCTTTTCCAAACAGCTCGAGCATTTCGAACAGCGCCGGTCCGCCTCCCACTCCTGTTAGACATACGCGGAAAAGCTGCATCACTTGTCCGGTAGCAATTCCCATTTGCTCGGCCACTGATTTAAACATTTTTTCCGCTTCCACCGCGTTAAAGACCGGCATTTCCTTATACGCATCTGTTATCGCGGTAATGAAGCTACTGGTTTGCGCGTTATACCGCTTTTTGATCACGTCCGCATCATAAGCGTTTGGCGCAACAAAAAGAAAGGATCCCTGATCCCAGAACTCGCTTACGAAATTCGCCTTTTCTTTCAGCAGCCTGCAGGCCACTGCAACAAATTCGCGCGACACTTCAATATCTTTTCCTTTCAGGACCGGCATAAAGAGATCGGCCAGCGCTTCATCGCTTTTCTTGCGGAGGTATTGGTGGTTGAACCATTTGGTTTTCTCCGGATCGAACTTGGCGCCGGATTTACTTACCCGCTCCAAAGAGAATTGTTCGATGAGCTCATCTATGGTAAACAACTCCTGGTTGCCGCTGCTGTGCCATCCCAACAATACCAGCATGTTGATGAATGCCTCGGGGAAATATCCTTTCTCACGGTAACCGGTAAAAGATTCGGGCTTTCCGCTCTTTGTGTCGAGCAATTCTCCGCTCAAAGGAAAAACCGGGAACCCCAGGCGGTCGCCGTCACGCTTGCTCAGCTTTCCGTTCCCATCCGGGCGCAACAGTAAAGGCAAATGCGCGAATTCAGGCATTACGCTTTCCCATCCTAAATAACGGTACAGCAATACATGCAAGGGCGCCGAGGGCAGCCACTCTTCCCCACGGATCACATGGGTGATCTTCATAGTATAATCATCAACAATGTTTGCCAGGTGATAAGTAGGCATTCCATCCGATTTGAACAATACTTTATCGTCAAGCTGCGCGCTGTTCACCACCACCCATCCGCGGATAATATCTTTCACACGCACTTCTTCATTCCTCGGCATTTTAATGCGGATCACATAGGACTCGTCATTTGCCAGCTTCTGCTTCACCTCATCTTCCGAAAGGGTCAGCGAATTCTTCATGTTCTGGCGGGTCACAGCATTGTAAGAGGAAGTTCCTCCCACCGCTTCGATACGCTTACGCATTTCATCCAGCTCTTCCGAAGTATCAAAGGCGTAATAGGCGTGACCGCTTTCGATCAGCTGCAGCGCGTACTGCTTGTACATGGGCTTGCGCTCGCTCTGCCTGTATGGGGCATAAGGACCATCGCCAAAGCCGACACCTTCGTTAGGTTTCAAGCCGCACCATTTCAATGCTTCAATAATATAGTCTTCCGCTCCGGGAACAAAGCGCTCCTGGTCGGTGTCTTCGATCCGTAAAATAAAATCTCCGCCATGTCTCTTTGCGAATAAATAATTGTACAAAGCCGTACGCACACCACCCATGTGCAGTGGCCCGGTCGGACTCGGCGCGAAGCGCACCCTTACTTTCCTGTTTTCCATAATATCAGATTGGGCTGCAAATTTAAAACTAATTCCTTAACGGAACTGGCTTTGTTTACGACCAGAACCTGCTTTCAATTTTGGGATTTTTTTCTTAACTTGCATTACACGATTATGTTCTTCCGCAAAAAATTCAACATAAACCTTCATACTCCCTGCTCCGAGAGCTGGGAGGGAATGAAGCCCATGGAGAATGGGCGCTTCTGCAATTCCTGCGCAAAAAAAGTAATTGACTTTTCAATCATGAGCGAAAAAGAAATTGCTACTTACTTTAGTACTTACCACGGGAATAGTTGCGGACGCATGAAGGCTTCGCAATTAGCTATTTCTTATACTAAACCGCGACAATTGCAATTGCCATTTCACCAGCGCATGTTACGCTTCGTTCTTTCTTTCGCCTTGCTTTCGAAGATCCTGGGAGAAAAAGCAATAGCGCAAAACGACAGCGCAATCACACAACGCGACAGTTCACTTATTATCTCAAACGATTCGCTTGCTGCTGCGGAACGTGTAACGAATACGGATAGCAGTGAAGAAACCATTCCCTTTGAAATAAACACCGAAGCAGTTATTGCAAGCGTTCCTACAATTACCATTGATCTTACGGATGCAATCGTTTGCGGAAGAATGGGAATTGTTCCTGCAACAGATCCTCTGGTACCTGATTTCGGAAAGTCCAGTGACACAATGAAACAAGTTGCGGTAATTCCCGGGATAAATGGCCAGGCTCCTCAGCCTCCGGAAAAAGAAGAGGAAAAAACCGATCATTCTTTTTGGTCCGCTATTTTACCGGACCGCAAAGGAAGAAATAAGATTAAAATAAAAAATCCCGGCAACTAAGCTCTCATTTCTCAATGATCAGCTTCTGAACCTGCTGCTGCTCTTTCCCGCTCAACTTCACCAGGTAAATTCCGATGCTTAACCCGTTCACATCGATCCGCTCCAGGTTCTTTCCTTTTTGCTTGCTGCTGAGCTGCTGCGATCTGATCAGCTCGCCCATCAGGTTATAGATCTCAAGTTTGAGCGTTCCTTCTTCTTTGGCTTCGTATTGCAGCATGAAAGAATTAGCGGTTGGATTCGGGTAAAGCAACATATTCTTGCCTGCATCGCTGTATTTAATGATTCCCACAGGAGCCACGATCGTATTCACTGTTGTATTCGTTACCACCGCGCTGTTGAAATCAAAATAAATGTAGGCGGTGTTATTGATCACCGAGCCATAAGGATTATTTGCTTTTTGCTTTATGGTATAATTGAAATAACCATTGCTCGCGGGCTCATTCGTTAAGCTGTCCGGAAGCAGGATCTGGCTGAAGGTAAAGGTCATGATTCCTTGCCCGGAAAGATCAAAGGTGTAAGGATGACTGGAAGCGCCGGGAACAATAGTTGAAGGATCAAGGAACTGCGAAAGCGTGTCCACCACCACAACTGTAAGCGCAGTATCGTTACCGTTGTTCTGGAAATGCACCGTGTAAAGCAAGGTAGAATCGCTTTGCAAAATATTTCCATTCGGCCCTTCACCTTTAGGGATCACTGATTTTTCGTTCGGATCGCGGGAACCTGTAACGGGCTCAATAATATCCAAAGTATTATTAGCAGGATAGGCATCTCCTGTTATAGGAAGAATTTCAAAATGCGAAATTATTGAATCGGTAATTGGAACAGAAAGCGGCACATGAAAATATGCAAAGGGCTTAAAATTTGAAAAATAATTTCCGGATGGTACATTGTTAAAGTTCCAAGTTATCCTATGTAGTAATGAATTATGTACTCCACCGAGGGAACAACTATCAAAATTTAATCTGGAATCGTAATCAAAATTAAGTGTAACGTTTTGAGATGAAGGGCTAAGGTTTGAAAAATATATCCAATACATCTTACCATACCCCGGGTAAGATCCTGTCCATCCCGGATGTATAGAAAGATCAACATAATTCGAATTAGCATAATAAGCAAAATCATTTCCTGAAATGGTATCTCCCAGAGTAGAAAAATTAACACTCAGAAACCCACTTACAGGACAAACAGCAGAATAATACGGTTGACTCAAAGAAGAAATTGCAACTGAATTGTTCATGTTTGGGGTAAGAATAATATAATCTCCATTCCAATCGGAATAGCCATAATAATTTGCTGCTGACACAACCATATTCGGAAGACCATTTTCTCCTATATCTTGTATGCAATTTTGATTTGCATCATTATATACCCTTCCTTCAATCCGGTTATAACATTGATTCTGTACAGTAAATGTTCCTGCTGTAATACAACCATTTGCTCCTGTTGAGGTGACTGAATAAATTCCTGCTGCGAGATTCGTAATTGCTGGCCCACTAGCTCCATTGCTCCAGGAATAGGAATATACCTGTGATAAGCCATAAGTAGATACAGAAATAGAACCATTAGACTGGCAATTGGTTGGATTTAATTGAGTGCTGTAAACGAAAATATTAGAAAGGTTCATAATATTGACTGTGCTTGTTGAAGAACAACCCAAGGCATCCGTAACGGTAACTATGTATTGCCCACCCTGTAATCCTGTTGCAGTTGAAGTTGTTTGCGCCGGAATTGTATTCCATAAAAAAGCATATGGAGGCGTGCCGCCGACAACCGAAACAGCAGCTGAAGCATTTGCATTTGGATAACAGGATGCATTAACAATTGTATCCGTATTTATAACTGGTGAATTCAGAGGATACAAATCAATAACAGATGATGAGAAACATCCGAAAGCATCTGTTACATTAAGCTGATAATGCCCAGAGCATAATCCACCTATAGAATCTGTCGCTGCGGAGTTATTCCACAGATATGTATATGGAGCTGCTCCACCTGTTATTGATGAGGAAAGGCTTCCGTCGCATTGATTACAGGTAGGAAAATACGGATTTACTGCTACGGTAAAATTGGAATCATTGACAATTACCAGTACATTGAGAGAACATCCGATACTATCTCCTACATAAACATTATAATTACCTGCTAATAAGTTGTCGATGGGATACCCAAGTGGCTTAACATTGCCATTAATTATGTAACCATAAGGGGGCTTTCCTCCGACAACGGAATCTAATATAACAGACCCATTGCTTTGTCCACATGCTGACGGAATAACAGAAAAATACGCTGCAGTAATCGCGGTATACTGTATGATTGTTGTGCTATCGGTAGCGGTACATCCTGTAGTATCGTATACTGTACAAGTATAAGTGCCTCCGCAAATATTGGTCAATACCGGTGTACCTGCAGAATAACCTATGGGACCTGCCCACACATAAGAAATTCCGCCATTACCTCCTGAAATGCTTGCATAAGCATACCCATTACATTGACCACAGCTGGCCCAACCGTAATTTCCTGTATTGGCAGACACGTTAATAGGTGAGCTTCCCTGTATTGAAATGGCGTTCGTATTATTACATCCATTCACATCTGTTATAATAATGAGGTAAACCCCTTGGCTTAAACTATCTATACACGGTGCATTTGGCATTCCAACTCCCCAGTCGTAAGTATACGGCGGTGTTCCTCCAATTGCGGAAGAGCAGATCCATCCGTTGGTTAAGCCACAGGTTGTGTTTGAGGAACTATCAATTGAAACGCTTAAAGGAGCTGGCTGCCCAATTACAAGGTTGTTTGTCGCGCCAGGAATAAGGTTTCCAGCTGAATCAAACACTTTGACAGTATAAGTGTTAGCGCATAAACCTGTGCATGTATATGGGGAAGCTGAAATCGAATTAAATGTGACCGCCGTTCCTGTTATAAACTGAATGCTGAATGGCCCTCCTACACCTGTTCCCGTCCATGACACTTTAACAGAACCGTCGCAACTACCGCTGCAGGTACAAGATGTAATATTGGAGAAAGATAACGATTGCGGTAATACAGGATTTGATAAATGTGCATTCTCATTTTGCCCATTGGCAAAATGAATAAGACACAATGAAAGAACGGATATTATTGTTTTTATTTTCATTTAATGATAAAATACTAAACTATAACCTATTTATCAATTACTAGTTTCCTCACCACCTGTTCTCCGTTGCAATATAATTTCACCAGGTAAATTCCGCTGCTTAAACCGTTCACATCGATCCGCTCCAGGTTCTTTCCTTTTTGCTTGCTGATCAGCTGCTGTGATTTGATCAGTTCGCCCATCAGGTTATAGATCTCAAGTTTGAGCGTTCCTTCTTCTTTGGCTTCGTATTGCAGCATGAAAGAATTAGCGGTTGGATTTGGGTAAAGCAACATATCCTTGCCTGCATCGCTGTATTTAATGATTCCCACAGGAGCCACGATCGTATTCACTGTTGTATTTGTTACCACCGCGCTGTTGAAATCAAAATAAATGTAGGCGGTGTTATTGATCACAGAGCCATAAGGATTATTTGCTTTTTGCTTTATCGTATAATTAAAATAACCATTGCTCGCGGGCTCATCCGTTAAGCTGTCCGGAAGCAGGATCTGGCTGAAGGTAAAGGTCATGATCCCTTGTCCGGAAAGATCAAAGGTGTAAGAATGACTCGAAGCGCCGGGAACAATAGTTGAAGGATCGAGGAACTGCGAAAGCGTGTCCACCACCACAACTGTAAGCGCAGTATCGTTACCGTTGTTCTGGAAATGCACCGTGTAAAGTAAGGTAGAGTCGCTTTGTAAAATATTTCCATTCGGCCCTTCACCTTTAGGGATCACTGATTTTTCGTTCGGATCACGGGAACCGGTTACGGGTTCTATGATATCCAGGGTATTGTTAGCAGGATAGGCATCTCCTGCGATCGGAGTTATTTCAAAATAAGTGTGCAGTGAATCCGTAATAGAAACACTTACCGGAACAGTGAAATAAACTTCAGGCTTGGTGGACCAGTTCCAGTAAGAACCCGGAGCGAGGTTGTTCAGCGTCCATTCGATGCGGTGCTGTAAAGGATAATGCACACCGCCCTGGGTAATGCTGTCAAGCTGCAGAACGGGATCATAAATAAAACTGAGCACGGCATTTTGACTTGTCAGGCTGTTGTTGTTGTACAGGCACCAGTATTTCTTCTGAAAGCCGGGATTTGCAGAGGTCCAACCGGGATGAATGTCGAGGTCGAAATAGTTTGGATTAGCGTAATAGCCGAAATCATTGTTCGCGGAAGTGCTTCCTAATACTGTAAAGTTAACACTTGAGCTTCCTGTTGCGGGACAAGTTGGTGAAAAATAAGTAGAGTAATAATTATAAACGGTGACTGTATTGTTCATGTTCGGTGTAAGGATCATGTAATCTCCATTTGCATCCGTATACCCGTAATTGTATCCCGGAGAAGCATTGAGCGATCTCCAGGGAAGTCCTGGCTCACCTGCATCCTGTACACAGTTCTGGTTGATATCGTTGTAAACCCTTCCTTTTATGATGTTCATGCAGTAATTGCCGATGTTCACCGATCCATTTCCTGTACATCCGTTTATATCGGTTACTGTGATCATATATATTCCAGGAGCAAAGCCTCCCATAGAATCAACGGAAGATACTGTGCCATTGCCCCAGGCATATTGATAAGGAGGCGTTCCGCCAAAAACATTGACCGTTACCGATCCCGGCGCTCCGCAATTAACGGCGTTTACCTGGGTGGCGTATACATAAATGCTGTTTGCATTCGCTACGTAAACTGTCTGACTTGAAGAACAGCCAACAGCATCTGTAGCTGTTACCACATAATTCCCGCTGCTAAGGTTGCTGATAACAGGAGTCGTTTGCGGCGGCGCGGTGTTCCAGGAATAAGCTATTGCTCCGGTTCCGCCCGTAACCGAAACTGTAATTGAACCGGTATTGCTTCCGCTACAGGCAATATTCACAACGGTGTCTACTTGTATAACAGGCGCGTTAGCCGGGACAAGGCTTGTATCAGCGTAACCCAGGCAACCACCACTGTCCGTTACCATGAGCTGGTAATTACCTGCACAGAGATTATTAATGGATGAAGTTGTGGCATTATTGCTCCAGCTATACGCGTAAGGAGCCGAGCCACCTGTTATAGTTGTGGAGATAGTGCCATCGCAGAGATTGCAGGAAGGCATGACCGGATTCAACTGAACAGAGAAATTTGAATTATTCAGGGTCGCGCCGTATGTTGCAAAGCAGCCTGAACTGTCCATAACAGAAACAGTATAAGTACCCGCTCCCAGGTTGCTGAATACATTCATAGCTGAGAAATTTCCGGTGTTGATCGAATACGTAAAGGGTGCGATACCGCCAACTACAGAGTCAATGGTAATGGACCCGTCATTTTGCCCGCAGGCCGCAGGAACCAGATCAAGGCCAATTCCGGTGACCGTGCTGGATTGGCTGACGGTAACGGCATTCACTACCTGACAGCCATTAGCATCCGTAACCATACAGGTATATGTTCCTGCGCAAAGACCGGTAGGTTGAAAAACTGTAGAGAAAAATCCCAAAGGCCCTGACCATGAATACGCGTAAGGAGCGGTCCCTCCGTTTGGCAATGCAACGGCAGTTCCATTACAGGCGCCACATTGCGTACTGCCCGAATTCATGCTTAGCGTTGGAGGAGGTATATTTCCTATAGTAGCAAGATTTGAAGCTATACAACCATTTGCGTCTGTAATACTAATGGTATAAGTTCCCGCAGGCATCCCGCTGGCGCAGGATGATGTATTACCGGAAGGAGCCCATATATACGTATACCCCGGAGCTCCTCCTGAAGCAGAGGCGCAGGCAAAACCATTACTTTGTCCGCAACTTGCGGGTTGGGTTGTAGTAACAATATTGATCGCCGGGGGTTGGGTTATAACAAATACGGCAGAGTCAGTACAAGGTGCTGCATCTGTTACATAAACCGTATACGAACCAACAGCAAGGTTAGGCACCGTAGTTACATTTCCCGATCCATTGCTCCAGTTATAGACATAAGACCCAGCTCCTCCGGTAACTGAGACCGCTGCTGATCCATCGTTAAGCCCGTTACAGCTGGCATTTGTCTTAGAAACATTAATGGTCATTCCGCATTGTGCAAAATCAGTTTTTGCAAAAATGCAGAGCATGGCTAGAACGTAAAATTTTTTCATGTTGAGGAATTTATAATACAATTTAACACTTTATTTGAAACTGACAAAGAAATCTTTTTATGGTCCGCTAAAGGATCCGCTTTTTTCATTCTGATTAATTAACATCTTCCTGTGCAATTTATCATCTCCGGACTGCGTTGAGCCATGCAATTAAGAGGTTGGGTTTACGTTTAAATATTATATCTTTGCTTAACAATGGAGGTAGTAAAAGGAAACGGCTTTGTGCCGGGTGAACTGCTTGCGACGATCAATTCACCGCAGGACCTGAAAAAACTGGATGAGGACCAACTGGAACAGTTGTGTAAAGAGCTTCGCCAGTACATCATTGACCTGGTATCGGTAAAAGGCGGGCACTTCGGAGCCAGTCTCGGAGTTGTTGAGCTGACTGTCGCACTCCATTACATTTTCAATACGCCTTACGACCAATTGGTCTGGGATGTCGGACACCAGGCATACGGACACAAGATCCTCACCGGACGACGTGATAATTTTCATACCAACCGCAAATACAAAGGACTCAGCGGTTTTCCGAAACGCAGCGAGAGCATATATGATACATTCGGCGTAGGCCACTCCTCCACTTCTATTGGCGGGGCATTGGGAATGGCGGTTGCTTCACGCTACCTGGGCTTGAAGGACAAGCAGCACATTGCCGTGATCGGCGATGGCTCCATGACCGCGGGAATGGCCTTCGAAGCTTTGAACCATGCCGGTGTAGAGAATGCGAACATACTGGTGGTGCTCAATGACAATTGCATGAGCATTGATCCGAATGTCGGCGCATTAAAAGAATATTTGACCGATATCACTACTTCGCACACTTATAATAATGTCAAGGATGAGGTTTGGAAATTGCTTGGAAAATTCAGCAAATTTGGTCCAAGCGCACAGGATATTATTTCAAAGGTACAGACCGCATTAAAAACTTCCCTACTTAAGCAAAGCAATTTATTCGAGTCCTTAAAGTTCCGTTACTTCGGCCCCGTAGACGGACACGATGTTGTTCGTTTGACCAAGATCATGCGCGACCTTAAGGATATTCCTGGTCCGAAAATATTACACGTCCTCACGCAGAAAGGAAAAGGTTACCAATTTTCAGAAGAAGGGAACCCAACCATCTGGCATTCTCCGGGTGTTTTTAATAAAGATACCGGCGAGATCATAAAGGTTACTCCAAAAGAGCCGCAGGCGCCAAGGTACCAGGATGTATTCGGTCATAGCATTGTAGAATTAGCGGAGAAGAATTCAAAAATAATGGGGATTACCCCGGCCATGCCTTCGGGTTGTTCGTTGAACATTATGATGAAGGCCATGCCTGACAGGGCTTTTGACGTGGGCATTGCCGAACAGCACGCGGTAACATTCAGCGCAGGACTGGCAACACAAGGACTGATCCCTTTCTGCAATATCTATTCTTCTTTCATGCAGCGCGCTTACGACCAGGTGATCCATGATGTGGCCCTGCAAAACCTGCACGTGGTTTTTTGTCTTGATCGCGGTGGACTGGCAGGAGCTGACGGACCAACGCATCACGGCGCTTTTGATATTGCTTATTTCCGTTGCATTCCAAACATGGTGGTATCTGCGCCAATGAACGAGGAAGAGCTTCGTAATTTAATGTACACTGCACAGCTCGAAGAAAACGCAATGCCGTTCAGCATTCGTTACCCAAGGGGAAGCGGTGTACTGCCCAACTGGAAAACACCGTTTCAGAAAATAGAGATCGGTAAAGGAAGAAAGGTAAAGGAAGGAAACGAGATCGCAATTCTGACAATAGGACACATCGGCAATATAGCAGCAAAGGCAATCGCACAATTGGAAGAGCAAACTATTTCAGTTGCGCATTACGATATGCGCTTCGCCAAGCCCATAGATGAAGAACTGCTTCATGAAGTATTCGCTAAATTCAGGAAGATAATTACCGTTGAGGATGGCTGCATTATTGGAGGAATGGGAAGCGCCGTACTTGAATTCATGGCCGACCACAATTATACCGCCCAGGTAAAACGTTTGGGTATTCCAGATAAATTCATTGAACACGGCGAGCAACCGGAGTTGTGGCACGAGTGTGGTTTCGCAGCCGAAGATATTTTCAATACCGCGATTGAGCTTTCTAAAGAAAACAAAAAAGTAAAAATTGGCTAAGCTGTTTTTTCGGCCGCTTATTCCTTCAGCTTTATCAAACCCTGTATTAAGGCGTATTTCACCAGGCCGGCTGTGTTTTTTGTTCCCAGCTTTTGAATAAGGTTCCTGCGGTGGGCATTTACGGTTTTTATACTCAGAAATAATTTATCCGCTATTTCCTGGCTGGTATATTCTTCCGCTATCATTTTCAATACTTCTTTTTCTCTTGTCGTAAGTATGCTGTTACCTGGTTGCTGTTCTTCTCTCGTGTTCTCCGAATTCATGAGCAGCATATCAAAAATAGCGTTATTGAAGTATTTCCGTCCCTGCGCCACGCTCTCTATTGCCATGATCAATTCTTCTTTGGTAGAATCCTTCAGCAAATATCCCCAGGCGCCGGCATCCACCATGCTTTTTATAGAATCACTCTGGTCATACATCGTAAGGGCAATAACGCGTACACCTGGAAATTCCGCCGATATTTTTTTTGTGGCTTCCAGCCCGTTGCACAGCGGCATATTAATATCCATGATGACGACCTCTGCCTTATTTTTTTTAAGTAGTTCGACCACTTCTATTCCATTAGTGGCATGTCCGATCACCTGCAGGTTTTTTTCTCCATTGAGTAAAGCCGTGATACCGTCCCGGATAATGGAATGATCGTCTGCTATAATAATTTTTACCATATTGTTTATACCGTTAGCTATTATTCAGGGGGAATTCAATTACAGTTGTTGTTCCGGTACCCGGCGCCGAATCAATTTCAAGATGTCCGCCCAGCAGATGAACACGACTCGAAATATTTTTCAATCCCATGCTGTTTGCTTTTAGTGAAGCGTCCGCCGGCACGAACCCGCTTCCGTTATCTTCCACCTGCAGAATTAATCTGTTTTCGCGATAAAACAACTGCACAAAAATTTCTGTCGCGTTTGCATGCTTTAAGGCATTATTGATCAGTTCCTGCAGAATCCTGTACACGGAGATTTCGAGATCGCCCGGAAGTTTTCTCGGCACATCCTGCGCGTAAAAAGTAAGTTTGCTTACGTTGAGCTGATTACTATTGTAGCACAGGTTTTTTACCGCAGCCACCAGTCCGAAATCCCGGATGTTATAAGGCAGCAGGTTAGAGGTTATACTTTTTGATTCGGCGATAGAATCTGCATTCAGGTCTTGTATGTGTTTCAGCGTTTCCTTTGTTTGCGGCGAGATAGCGGCCCCGGTCAATGCGAGCTGAAGCTTCAGTTTAATACCGCTGAGTAGTTGCCCCAGTCCGTCATGAATATCCAATGCGATTTTTCTTCTCTCCTCCTCCTGGGCATGGATCACCACATTTAACAACTCTTTTTGCTGCTTCTCCTGCAGGATCCTCTTTTCTTCAATGGCATTCATGCGTTCAGTATTCAGCTGTATTTCGCGCAGTATACCTTTATTTTTTTGACGGAATGAGTACCAATAATAGAACAACGAGAGGATAAGAATGGTAACCACTGAAAAAACGAGAATAGTATTGACCTGTGTTTTTTTTCGGTAAAGCTCTACCTGCTGCTGTGCTTTCTCCGCATTCAGCTTTTCAATGTTCTTTTCTTTTTCCTTTACCTCATATTTTTCCTGGAGCTCAGCTATTTTAGTAATATTTGCGTCGTTCCGCAACGAATCGCTGTAACGTGCATAAGATAGCAGGTAGCCGTATGCATCTTTGTAATCTCCCCTATTTGAAGATTCGGCAGCCAATAAAGCGTTCAACTCCGCAATGTATTCCCATGAGTCGGCTTTAACCGCATGTTCAAGCGCTTCTTTGTAGCAACGTGTGGCCTCGCGCCGTTTTTGCATTTTATTATAACAAGTTCCGAGGTCCAGGAGGCTTTCCGCCGTTCCATATTCATCCTGCAGGTTCTTTCTAACCGCTATGGACTTCCGATAGCAGCTTACAGCAAGTTCATGTTCTTTTTTTGCGCTGTACAATGTCCCTAGTTTATTGTACACGATTCCGAGATCGTATTGGTTGTTGACCTCGATTGCATAGGCAAGCGCCATTTCCAGGTACTGTTGTGCTTTTCCGTATTCTTCTTTTTCAGTGTAGATTGTGGAAATATTGATGAGGCTTGCGTCCGTGTTCATCTTTATCCGGAGTTTTTCTTTCATCTCAAGGGATCGCAGGTAATATTTCAAAGCCTTGTCCGGTTTGCCCGTGCTGTAATAAATATTGGCAATATTGTTCAATCCTCTTGCAATACCAACGGAGTCATGAATATCCTCAAAGATCTTCTGCGTTTCCAGGAAACACTCCAATGCTTTGTCAAACTTCCCTTCCAACGAATGAACAATGCCTTTACCGATAATTACCTCAGCAATATACTTTGGAGGAAATTTAGAACGCAGGCGCTGACCGTAACATTTATCAAAATAAAACAAAGCGGAGTCGAACAGGGCAAGGTTCTTATAAGCTAAACCAAGCTGATAATAAGGAAGCGTAGCATCATTTTTACCAACAGGCTGTTTCATTGCCTTTTTTGCATAAGCCACCGACTGGTCGGGCTCGTTTACCAGGTGTTCTCGTGCAAGCCTGCAATACAGTTCAAAAGAATCGCGCCCCGAAACATCGCGGATAGTTGAAGCATTGCAGGGACCGCCAAACAACCATGGCAGGAGAATGCATATGTATTTGTAAATGCTGCTCAATTTAAATTTTGCGTGATAATTATTGCGCTAATTAACTGCCATTTCACCAAAAAAGACACGTTGAAAAGATATTTTAATCCAAAAATAGTTATAAGTACCTAGTAAAATAGAAAAACCTACCTATTTACTCCGGTTGCCGATTGATTTAGTTTTGCTCTATCAATTCAAACCTGATTAACAACCATTAAAAACAATCACCATGAAAAAACTTTTCCTCACCAGCCTTTTTGCAATAGGATTATCCACAGCATTTGCTCAGTCACCACAAGCTTTTAAGTACCAGGCAATAGCCCGGGATGCAGCGGGACTTGAGCTTGCTGCTACTCCACTTACGGTACGCGCAACCATTCATGACGGATCCGCAGGCGGAACTGTTGTTTACCAGGAAACGCAGGCCATCACGACCAATGCATTTGGTTTGTTCTCCATTAACCTTGGGCAAGGCACTCCAACTATCGGAACCTTTTCGACGATTGCCTGGAATGCTGGAACAAAATTCCTACAGCAGGAAATTGATTTCGGCACTGGTTACCAGGATATGGGAACATCTCCATTGCTGAGCGTACCCTATGCTTTGCATGCCGCCAACGGAATGGCCGCTGGAACAGCCATTGGAAATACACCTTACTGGGATGGCACACAATGGGTAAACAACAGCAATGCACTCTATAATGATGGGACAAATGTCGGAATTGGCACCGTTACGCCCGGTCACAAGCTGGAAGTGCAGGGTAACAGTTATGCTTCAGGCGGATTTGAAACCCCTGCCCAATATACTTTCAGTACACCTAAAACACATTATTTAAGCGTATCGGCCACCGCATTTAATACCATTGGTGATGGTGTCAGTTTTGAAAGAGCGTTGGATCTTACCGGCGCTTCAGTAAGCACTTTAGGAGGTAACAGCGCCAATTTCGCTCTTCTATTCGCCCCCTTGAATTTACCCGACGGCGCAACAATTACTAAAATAACAGCATACATGGCCGACAATGATGCGGTAAACAGCGCGGTCATTAATTTAACGGGCATTGATAACACAGGCAATGTAACGCTGAATGTAGTAACTCCTTCAAGTTCAGGATCGGCAATTACAGCATATGCTTCTACTCCATTTGCGCACGTGGTAAATAATAGTGCGAAATCGTACAACCTGCGTTTTCAAACCTATGAAAACAATCAGTCGCTGTTATTGTATAATGTAATAATTGAATATACCGTAAATCAGGCCGATTAAAAAATCAGATCGGGTAACAAACGGTTTTTCTTTAAAGCTTAATCTACAAAATTTAAAACATGAAAAAAATAATAGTATGGATTGCGGTCCCTGTGGTCTGTTCGTACATGGGCTGCACTGCACAATCTCTCGCCCCCACATTCGTGGGAAGTGCCGGTGGTTATGCAAACTCAACTTCCGGCTCTCTTTCCTGGAGCATGGGCGAAACTATGACGGAAACTTTTTCCGCCACAAATAACCAGCTTACACAGGGCTTTCAGCAACCGGGAGCAGCGATGAGTAATAGCATCAGGAGTGTGGCGGCTCCTGAGCTTCACATCTATCCCAATCCCGTAGTGGATAAACTTAGACTTGATTTCAGTAAGACCGGAACAGGCACTTATGTTGCAGAAATTTTTGACGCACAAGGCAGGAAGATCGGCACTGAGAATATATATGTGAAAAGCAATGCCAGCGAGCCTTATATACTCCTGTTTAACCAGTACCCGGAAGGGTCTTACCTTATAACTATCACATGCCCGGAAAAGAACACGAAGACATCGTTTAAGATCACAAAGAGTTAATTTACGGTGAAGAGCCAGAACACCTGGTCTCCGGGGCCAGGTGTTTTATTAAAATTATCCCTCTTGCTTTTGAAAACAGCAATACTTGATCTTCTCTCCTTTGTCGGAAAATAATTTCTCGTAATGCGTCTGGATCTGCGTGAGTTCTTCCAATCCTGCAGGGTTGTGGTCATAAAGATCAGCAGTAGAATACAGCAGCTTCAATTTCATTTCTGCGATCGTTTCAAGCGTATATTCATAAAAGAAAGTGCTGTCGGTTTTTAAATGGATCAGTCCGTCTTTTTTTAAGAACTTGAAATAATTATTCAAAAAGCGTGGCGAGGTCAGGCGCTTGCGTATGCGCGTTTTCTGCGGCTGCGGGTCGGGAAAAGTGATCCAGATCTCATCCACTTCCTCTTCCGTAAAACAGTTTTCAATGAAGTCGATCATGACGCGAATGAAAGCCACATTCTTCATGTTATTTTCCACGGCATACTTCGCACCGGTCCAGATCCGGTTGCCTTTAATGTCCGCGCCGATATAATTTACATCCGGATGCTTTTGCGCCAGCCCAACAGTGTATTCTCCGCGACCGCAGCCGAGCTCCAATACAATGGGATTGTTGTTCTTAAAATAATCGCTGCGCCACTTTCCCCTCATCGCTAGGCCTTCGTCTTTTTCTTCGAAGGGGAGCCAGACGCAATTGGGCAGTGAATTGAATTCCGCGAATTTTTCGAGTTTGGTTGGCATTGAATGTGCAAAAATAAAAAAAGCTTTGGATTCGTTCATAGAACATTTTAATTCTTTAATAGTTATTTTTGCAGAGGAGAATATAATTCTCTTCCTATTAAATTCACCAACTCTCCAATTGACTTGTGGCTAAAACAAAAACATCTTATTTCTGTCAGAATTGCGGAACGCAATCCGCCAAATGGATAGGGCGCTGTCCCAGCTGCGACCAGTGGAACACGTATGTGGAAGAGATCATTCAGAAGGAAAGCAAGAATGAAAAAGTGCAGGGAATTATTTCCACCTCTACCCAGCGCGCAAAAAAGCCAACACCCATCCAGGAGATCGGAATGGCCGACGAAGTGCGAATTCCGCTTTACGATAAGGAACTGGCAAGGGTTTTAGGAGGAGGCATCGTTCCTGGCTCATTGGTCCTGTTCGGCGGAGAACCGGGAATAGGTAAATCGACCCTGATGCTTCAACTGGCATTGAATCTGAAAGGATTGAAAATACTTTATGTTTCGGGTGAGGAAAGCGAACAGCAGATCCGCATGCGTGCAGAACGTGTTGGAATAAAAAACAGCACCTGTTATATTTTATCAGAAACCAATACGCAGAATATTTTCAAGCAGATCGAGATCCTTGAGCCGAATTTAGTGATCGTAGACTCCATACAAACATTGCACACTTCTTACATCGAATCGAGTCCTGGCTCCGTTTCACAGGTACGCGAATGCGCGGGCGAGCTGTTGAAATTCGCGAAAGAAAGTTCCACGCCTGTTTTCCTGATCGGTCACATTACCAAAGAAGGAAGCCTTGCCGGACCGAAAGTACTGGAGCACATGGTGGATACCGTTTTGCAATTTGAAGGCGACCGGAATTACGTTTACCGCTTATTGCGCACCACCAAGAACCGTTTCGGCAGCACCAACGAATTGGGGATCTATGAAATGTTCGGGGCTGGACTGCGCGAAGTGAGCAATCCTTCTGAAATATTAATTACCCATCGGGAAAATCCGACGAGTGGAGTAACCATTGCGGCCACTATTGAAGGAATGCGCCCAATGCTGCTGGAAACCCAGGCCCTGGTGAGCAGCGCGGCTTACGGCACACCTCAGCGTTCCTCTACCGGTTTCGACCTGCGCAGACTTTCAATGTTACTGGCCGTACTCGAAAAACGCTGCGGCTTCAGACTTGGCATTAAGGACGTTTTCTTGAATATAGCGGGTGGAATTAAAATAGAAGACCCCGGGCTTGATCTCGCCCTTGTGTGCGCGATCCTTTCTTCCAATGAGGACATGCCGATCCCGCAGAACATTTGCTTTGCCGGGGAAGTTGGCTTAACCGGCGAGATCCGTCCTGTGAACCGCATCGAACAGCGCATTTCAGAAGCGGAAAAACTCGGACTCGAAAAGATCTTTATTTCTTCTTACAACAAGAAGGGAGTAGATCTGAAACAATACAAGATCGAGGTGATCACTGTTTCTAAAATGGAAGAGGTCTTCGGGAAGTTGTTTGGATAACCAATTGGAAGGTCACTGCGACAGCTCCGGAAGAGCGGCGAAGGTTATTAAAATTATAAAGTTTAAAACTCACGTAACAATTTTCGGTTTTTTTCGTTATTAGACCTATATTGTCCAAAATTTACGAAATTGCTTTTTACCACTCTACATATAGCTTTCAGCTGTTTTACGATCAACCCCGATTCGAACAGGATCGCGGATAAGGATTTTTGCCGCGACGTTGTGGGCGTTTGCTCACTGAACGAAAACAACAGCCTCAATTATATTTTCGATAAGCAGATCTACCAGAACGGCTGTGATACTTTGCCACAGGTGATCTTCTGGCGGAGGATCATGAAGCTTCCCAAAGATTCGGCGCTGATTACAGTTGCCGGAACGCGGCAAATGGTTGACCAGGTCCATGCTGAGAACTGGAAGAGCTTATCGGACGACACTAAAAATGCCTTTCGCGACAGTGTGCGCAGCCAGCTCTGCCTGGGCGATTCAGCGAGGATCCTTGTTACTGAAGGAAAAAGTTTCTTTTACGATTTTTCCCAATCCCCGGAAAAGATCCACCGCGGCATAGATGACTTTATTGAGAACGGCGTTGATCCCTGGTATGCACAAGCCATCCTGCTAATTGAAAGCCCGAATAAATTGCAGAAATCAAATGTTGGCGCTTATGGCCCTTTTCAATTAATGAAGCCGGTGGCCCGGATGTTCGGCCTGAAAGTGAACAAACAATTGGATGAGCGCGCTGATTTTGACCGCTCGGCATACGCTGCTTCCTGCCTCATCAAGAAAGTTTGCCTTCCTTATGCCCGTGAAATGCTTGATACCATGCATATCGCCTATAACGAACAGGATCTCTGGTTCAGGTTATTCGTAATGCATTGTTACCACGCCGGTGCCGGAAATGTAAGAGCTGTTCTCCAGGCCATCAATCCTGAAAGGGGTGGAATGGAACTGGTGCAGACAATGTGGCGCACGCAGGCAAAAGGTTTTAAAACCGCCTCTCAAAACTATTCCCAATTGGTGCTGGCTGCTA
>JBJMLS010000055.1:0-8221 GCA_045805185.1 Bacteroidia bacterium
AAGAGCTGGATAAGAATTTTGAGGCGCTGGTGCAATTGTATTTCATGAAGAATGACTTTGCGAAAGTAGCGGAGTTTACCGGAAAAGAGGGGATTGATTACCTGCTTGGCACGCGTCTCAGTAAAAAATCATTCAGCAACGACAATGCCTGGACCTGTTACCGGATCGGTGATTCGTATCATAACCTTGGACAAGCGGATGCAGCGATCCGTTTCTTCATTCAGGCCAATAAGCTGGCGCCTTTTAATCCCGAGTTCATGGATAAGCTGGCAAATGCCTACGCGCAAAAAGGAAACAATCGCCTTGCCCGGAAGTTTTATGAAGAAGCGCTGAAGGAAAACCCGAAGTTCGTGAACTCCATCTCTAATCTTGGTTTTTTGAATCTGAGCGAAGGAAAGATCGAAGAAGCGGAAAAGCTTTATAAACGTGGAATGTCGCTGGACCCGGATTACGAGCCATTGCTCATGAACATGGCTGGATTGCTGAATTTTAAAGGAGATCTTAAAGGAGCCAAAGAACTGCTTCAAAAAGTAGTTAAGAAAAATCCGCAGAATGCACAGGCGAAGCAGATCCTTTTGCAGCTTAACGGAGTAGTGAAAAAGTAAGCGTAAGTTTAACAGATTTAGTGTAAGGCTTGAGCCGCGAATAACCAATGCAGCTAATGTACTAATGTGGATTTAATGCGTTGTAAAAATAAAGCTTAATGAAATTTGTAGATAAAAATCAGCCACAGATCCACCCGTATTAATCCAGGTGAATCTGTGGCGATTATAAATAGACCTAATTATTCAATCGCAATCTCCCTGCTCTTGCTTTTTCCGTTGTCTTCTTTTGGAATACTTACGTGAAGAATTCCATTTTTGTATTCCGCACGGATCTCATCTTCTTTCGCGCTGTCAGGCAAAGTGAATGAACGCTTGAAAGAGCTGAAATTGAATTCACGACGGGTATATCCTTCCTGCTTGTCTTCCTTCTGATTCTTCTTCTCGGCAGAAACAGTCAGGATGTTTTGGGAAAGATTGATCTTGAATTCGTCCTTTTCATAACCCGGAGCAGCAAATTCAATTTCATAAGCCTTGTCGGATTCATTGATGTTCACCGCGGGAACACGGTTCATTGCAGGCTTGTTGAAGACTGATCCCCCTAAAAAGTTATCAAAAACTTCATCAAAAAGTGGTGAAAAACCGAAATTGTTTTTGTCCACCAGGGGCTTTTGATTGTTTACTTTAATGAGTGTCATGGCTTGGTTCCTCCTATTTTTTTTTGGTTTGTGCAGGACGATTTTCAAACTTTGTTCCACTGCCTTCTCCCGCAAAATTACTTGTCAAAAAGTCTTGTGTCAATTATAAATTCTGCAAAAATTTCTGATTTAACAGTTTTTTAGTGTCATTTTGTACTTCCGCTTTTCAGTAATAACCGTAAATTCGCAATTGCGTTTATAGGATTATGGCCAAAGGAAAAAAGACAGTGAGAGTATTTTCATTTATCGCGCTTGTACTGGTTTTAACAGGCGCCTGGTTTACCTGGGACCTGATCTTAAAATCCAACGTTTACCTCGATGGGAAAAAGTCGAAGATCGTTCTTGTACCAACAGGCTCTACTTACGAAGAGCTCCTGGATATCCTCTACGATGAGAATATAATTACGAGCCACAATTCTTTTGAGTTCGTGGCAAAGCGGATGAAGCTCCCTGAAACGTATAAACCTGGCCGTTACCGCATACTTGCCGGAATGAACAACCGCGAACTGGTCAATCTTTTTAAATATGGCAGGCAGGAAAAAGTAAAGCTAAGTTTTAATTCCGTGGACAGAACTATAGGAGATATCATCAACGATGTTTCCGGAAAACTGGAGATCGACAAGGATGACCTGGAAGCTTACCTGGAAGACGACGCTCTGCTGCAGGAAAAATACGGCTTGAACAGGGAAACCATCCGTACTTTATTTATTCCGGGAAGTTACGAACTGGAATGGACCACCCACATCGATGAGTTCTTTGAATTCATGCAGAAGGAATATAAAAAATTCTGGACCACAGAAAGAAAGAATAAAGCCAAAGCGATGGGTTATTCCCAATCGGAGGTAATGATCCTCGCCTCCATTGTGCAATGTGAATCCGGGATCAGGTCGGAGCAGGAAAAGATCGCAGGTGTATATGTCAACCGCATTCGCATGAGCATGCCTTTGCAGGCCGATCCTACTCTTATTTATGCGCTTGGCGATTTCACCATACAGCGCGTGCGTAATGGCGACAAGGATATCGATTCTCCCTATAATACATATACCAATAAAGGACTTCCTCCTGGGCCAATTTGTTTTCCTTTCGCGCAGGCAGTAGATGCCGTGCTGAATTATGACAAAAGTAATTTCCTTTATTTCTGCGCAAAGCCGGATCTTTCGGGTTATTCGGATTTTTCTTCATCCTATGACCAGCATTGCAAATACGCAGCGGCTTATCAGAAAGAAATGGACAAGAGAGGAATAAACAGGTAATGGCGAAAAAGAAACCACACCGCAATATAAGGATCGTAAAGTACATCATGTACCGCGAGACCCTGGTGGATGTGAAGGAACATATCTGGACCTTTCTTGGCGCATTTACCGGAATTGCACTGATCGGTTTACTCAACAGCAGGTACGTGAGCGTGAGCGATAATTTATTTCTTGTCGGTCCTTTCGGAGCATCCTCGGTTCTGATTTATGGGGTCATCAATAGTCCACTGGCGCAGCCGCGAAATCTCATCGGTGGCCATCTCCTGTCCGCATTTACAGGAGTTTGCTTTTACAAGCTCTTTCCGCAAGACTTATGGCTCGCCGCGGCGCTCTCGGTCTCAACGGCAATTGTACTTATGCAAATTACGAAAACACTCCACCCGCCCGGAGGAGCCTCCGCCATCATTGCCTGCATCGGTTCGGAAAAAATAAAGGCCCTGGGATTCTGGTTTGTTATTAATCCCATCCTATGTGGAGTGCTCATCCTTTTTACTGTGGCGCTCATTTTTAATAACATTGGCAAAACGCGGAAATATCCTGCGAACTGGAACCTCAAAAAGAAGAATTTCTGGAAGTAAAACCTTACTTTTTCTTCCTGAAAAAAACGGCTCTTCCATGGATCAGGATCCGGAGACTGTAATTCTTTAAAGAAATATAACGCAGCTTTTCCTCAAATTCATTAAGACTAAAATTATATGCCGAAATAATATCTTTATAGGTAAGGATCCCGATAATAGTATTCCTGTTCTCAGTTGTAACCACAGGCAACACCTCTGTATTTTCTTTTGCCATTTGCTCCACCACCGACTGAAGGCTCTGATCCGGCGTAACCACATTGATCGCCTGGCTGGAAAAAAAAGAAGTGATTGTTCGTTCCTTATTTTCTTCGCTTAACAGATCAACCGCGCTGACGATCCCCTTGTATTCGCTGGAGTCGTTCACCACAACAAAATGATTTACTGCTTCGCTTTTGTTCTCAGCTAACCAGTGGTGGACCTCACCGATCGTGTTTTTTTCATTGAAAACAATTCCGTTTTCTTTCAATACCTGCTTCACAGTGATCTTTTCGAGAAAATCAGGCTCGTACGAATCCGGCGTTTTTACACCTCTCCTGGAGATCTTTTCTGTCATTATGGAGTTCTTCATCAGAAAAAAAGATACGAAGTAAGAAGCGGTACAGGAAGCTATCAGGGGCAGCAAGGCGTTGATCTGCCAGGTGGTTTCAAGCGCAAACACAATGGAAGTCAGTAAGGCTCTTGAGGCTCCTGCAAACAGCGCCGACATTCCTACCAGTGCGCACAGGGGAATGCTTAATTCCGCTGCCGGATAAATGAGCAGAACAAGATAGCCTAACAGGGCCCCGCTTGCTCCGCCGATCGTAAGCAAAGGGGCAAGTGTTCCCCCCGAGGTACCGCTTCCCAAGGCGATGGCCCAGGAAACAAATTTCAAAAGGCAGAGCGATAGTATGATCCTCACCGTCATCTCGCCTGACAATAAATCCACAATATTATCATAGCCTACACCCAGGGTATGCGGTGAAAAATAACCAACGGTCCCAACCGCGAAACCGCCAATTGCCGGCCACCACATCCAGTGTACAGGAAGCTTTTCAAAGCCGTCTTCTATTATATAGACCGCCTTGGTAACGAAAATGGAAAGCAATCCGATAGCTATTCCAATGATGCTGTACACTAAAAGCGCGGAATTGCCCGGCACAGCAATCGGATACTTAACAGGAAAAACAGGGCCAGCTTCGAATAAGAAATGATGACCTGCCGCTCCTGTAATGCAGGCAAGCGTTACGGGAATAATTGAGCGCGGAGAAAATTCAAATAACAACAATTCAATTGCTAAAAAAACGGCGGCAAGCGGACTTCCGAAAATGGCCGACATTCCGGCTGTTGCTCCTGCAGCAAGAAGGATCTTCCTTTCGTTATGCGTGATCTTTAATGCTTGTCCGATCGTAGAACCAAATGCGCCCCCCGTAGCAATGATGGGTCCTTCTGCGCCAAATGGCCCACCCGTTCCTATTGAAACCGCCGCGGATAAAGGTTTGAGCCAGGTAATAGCCGGCTTGATCCTGCTCTTGTTGGTAAGCACTTGCTCCATTGCTTCTGGGATGCCGTGACCGCGGATAGCCTTTGATCCGTAAAAGGCCATAAGTCCCACAATAATTCCGCCTATCACAGGAATAAAGATCACAAGGAAGCCCAGACTATTGTTGGCTGGACCTTCATGAACCAGGGAAAGATCTCCGTGGAAAGAAATGTTAGTGAAGAGGTCGATCAGGTATACAAGTAGTTTAGCTATAAAACTGATGAAGACGGCGATTGCCACAGCAATAACTGAAATAAAAAGAAGTCTTTTTTTATCCGGTGTCCTTTTCGGATGAATACGTTCTGCTTCAAGCGTTGGCTGCAGGGAAACTGAAACCGGGATCCCCCTGTTGAGAAAATTTGTTTTCATGGTAAATACATTAAATTGAATTGGCCCGCTATGAACAACGGCTACAAGAGATCCTGAATGCAATCAAAGAACGGCGGGCGGGCCCCGTTTGCATCCTGATAAGTAAGAAAAGGAAAAATGATCTGCGTTCTTTGCTGGTCTATGATCAAAGGGAGAATAATCCTGTTTAAGACATCTTTCATTGACCAGGCAAAACATAAAAGGCTTGAGTCCTCTTATCTTCTTTTTTTTCTGAATAGTTTTGGTAAAGGATCTTTTCTGATCATGTTCATCATTTTCAAATGAGGCACAGGCCTGGATGCCATACTTCGAAGAATTCTCCAGGGAAGATACGGTAGCAATGAATGCCTCTTTTTCTTTTTTATACCTATGCAGATCGAAACCTGAGAAACAAAGTGCGAGGAGTAATAGCAGGAAAATTTTCTTCACCTCGTAAAGGTAGAGATTCTCTTCAGAAGCAAGCCATTGCAGCGGAAAAATATAAAAAATTACCTATATTTGCTTTCTTCAATTTAAGCCGGTTTTATGACAAAAATTAAATTTGGAACAGACGGATGGCGCGCCATCATTGCAAAAGATTTTACAGTAGAGAATGTGGCCCGTGTTACGGAAGCAACTGCTGCCTGGCTCAAAAAAAATTACAGCGATCCATCAGTTGTCGTGGGACACGATTGCCGTTTTGCGGGCGAACTCTTTGCTGAAACAGTTGCGAAAGTTTTAGTAGCCAATAATATTAAAGTATTCCTTGCCAGGGACTTTGTAAGCACTCCAATGGTTTCGTTGGGAACCGTTAAGTACAAGGCAAGTCTTGGAATTATTGTTACTGCAAGTCATAACCCGCCGTCCTATAATGGTTATAAATTAAAAGCTGCTTATGGCGGCCCGCTTACTCCTGAAAAAGTGCAGGAAATAGAAGACATCATTCCCGATAAAACAACGATTGACTTTGAGGCTGTAAGTATTGCAGATGCGGAAAAAAAAGGTCTCATAGAAATTGCTCCTTTGGAAGACATGTACATCAGGCATGTCCAGGATAATTTTGACCTGGAAGCGATCAAAAGATCGGGGATCCGTTTTGCTTATGACAGTATGTATGGCGCGGGTCAGCATGTCATGAGCCGTTTGTTCCCGGAGATCGTTCACCTGCACAATGACCGCAACCCGGGCTTTCATGGCCAGGCTCCTGAACCCATTCATAAAAACCTACTGGAATTTTCGAATCTGATCAAGACCAGCGGTAAAATTGATTGCGGTCTTTGTACGGATGGTGACGCTGACCGGATCGGTCTTTATGACGCAGAAGGCAATTTCGTAGATTCGCATCACATCATTCTCTTACTGATCCATTACCTGGTTAAATACAAAGGCATGAAGGGAAAGGTCTGTACCGCCTTCAGCACTACGGTAAAAATTAAGAACATGTGCGCTCATTATAATCTTCCACTGGAAGTAGTGAAGATCGGATTCAAGTACATTTGCGGGATCATGGTCACTGAAGACGTTTTAGTGGGTGGTGAAGAGAGCGGCGGTATTGCTATCAAGGGACATATTCCCGAGCGTGACGGCATCTGGATGGGCCTGACCATTTGGGAATTCATGGCAAAATCAGGAAAAAGCCTGAAGGAGCTAATACAGGAAGTTTACGACATCACAGGAACTTTTTGGTTTGAACGAAATGACCTGCACCTTACGGAGGAACTGAAGAATAAGATCGTGGAGAACTGTAAAAAAGGGATCTACAAAGAATTTGGAAAGTACAAAGTTCAGCGCACGGAGGATCTTGATGGTTTCAAATTCTTTTTTGACGACAATACCTGGCTGATGGTGCGCGCATCGGGAACGGAGCCTGTTCTTCGCGCTTATGCAGAGGCTAAAGATAAGGAAGCTGCGTTCGATATTCTTGAAGATGCAAAGAGAGTGCTTCTGAATTGAGTAAGGAGTTGGATGAGTGCTGTCTCCCAGCTAAATACTCCTGACGAACTTGCTCCAATCCGAAAACATTATTATATTAGGGCTAAATATTTTCAACGTTGAGCGAAGAAGCCATTCACCCCGATGTTTTAAAGGCGGAGTTTAAAAGGACCACCGAAAAGTTTCACATCATTGCCTGTTGGGTGGGAATTATACTCAACCTGGTTTGGTTCCTGAGCGATTATTTTGTTCTTCCTGTTCACTGGATCGATTTTCTTTCCGTCCGGGCGCTTGTTTCAACTGTTAGTCTTATTGCTTTACTGCTCCGTAACAAGCTCGGCTGGAGCATTTATACCTGTGTATTTATACTTGTGATCGGCATCTCGGTACAGAACGCTTATATGTGGAGCGTGATGGACCTTGCCCACATGCAGAAGCATGCATTTGCTTACATGGCCCTGTTCATCGGAGTAGGCATGCTCGTACTCTGGGAAGTGAAATATTCACTGGTGCTGCTTGCTGCTACTGTTATCAGTAACCTCGTCTTTTACGAGATCAACAGCGATCTGACCGTAGACGAGTTTGTGATCAATGGGGGACTTCTCACACTTACTGTTGCCATCTTTTGTATTTTTATGATCCGTGGTCGTTACAGGCTGACCATGAATGAGCTTAAAGCCAGAATGGAGCTGGCTAGGTCAAAAGAGCTCATCGAAAAAGAGCATACTATTGTGATGGAGCAGAAAAAAGAGATCCTCCATCAGAAAGATGTACTGCAGGAAAAGAACAAAGAAATTACAGACAGCATCAATTACGCGAAAAGGATCCAGAGCGCTTTTATCCCAACGGAAATTGAATTCAATTCTTATTTTAAGGACAGTTTTGTTTTATTCAAGCCAAAAGATATTGTGAGCGGTGATTTTTACTGGGTGCTGAATAAACCGGATGTGATCTATTATGCAACTGCGGATTGCACGGGGCATGGTGTTCCCGGAGGATTCATGACGATGCTGGGCTTGTCTTTCCTGGAGGAGATCATTCAGGGAAAACATGTATCCGAGCCGGCGGAAATATTGAATCAGATGCGCGACCGTATAGTAAACACATTGAAGCAAAGCGCCACCGCAGGTGAAAATAAAGATGGAATGGATGTTATTTTATGCTGCCTCGACAAAAAAACGAATAAAATGACCTATTCTGCGGCCAATAATCCCATGTACATTGTGCGTAAGGGGCAGTTGCTGGAACAGAAAGCGGATAAGCAACCCTGTGGCTTTTTCCCGGATCCCAAGCCTTTTACTTCGCGTGAATTTCAACTGGAAAAAGGTGACTGCGTCTATACGTTTACCGA
>JBJMLS010000056.1:0-4828 GCA_045805185.1 Bacteroidia bacterium
AAGTGGTAATGGCTCTCTTGCTCATTGTAATGGCTGGAATAAGCGGCTCATGTAAGAAACCCCCGGGACCCGGTGGAAAAGCTACCGTGAAGGGCAGGGTTCTGGCTAAGGACTTCAACAACACAAACAGTTATGTTCTTGGAGAATATTACGCCCCAGGGGAAAATGTTTACATCTGTTACGGCAATAACGAAAATGTCGCTAATGACATTAAGACTTCCGCGGATGGATCTTTTCAATTCAGGTTTTTAAATAAAGGGCACTATAAGGTTTTTGTTACATCCGCCGATACCAGCATTCACGTTAAAGGAGCTGATAAGGAAGTACCCGTGCAGGTTGAATTTGACATCATCAGCGCAACACAAACTATTGATCTTGGAGACTTAAAAGTGAACAGGTAATACAAAACAAAGATGTCGGGAATAAGAATAGGAATAATTGCATTGATGCTGCTTGTTGCTGGAACACTTTGCTCCCAGAATAAAAAAGAAGTGAAGAGGAATAATATTCGCTGTGCGCTTGTAATGGAAATTGAGAACGGAAAAACGCTCAACAATAAAAAAGTGGTCTACAATAAAGATGCGGAAATTGAGGAGGAAACGGATTATGATAAAGACGGGACAATAAAAACGGTAAAAAAGTACAAATACAATAAGAAGGGAGATGTTATAGAAGAAACAGAATATGATGCAAAAAGCGGCAGAACTGAAAAGCGCGTCGCCGCCTATAACGCATTAGGCGAAAAGACCAGTGAAAAGGTTTATGACAGTATGGGCAAGGAATTGAAGACGCACTATTACACTTACGATTCCAAAGGCCTGAAAACCGAAAAAAAAACTGTGGATCCGTCCTCAAAAATAATCGCTGTGAAAAAATACACTTATGAATTCAAATGATGGGGGCACATGACTATATATTAAAAAAATTCGATCCTATTCAGTTAAAGGAGATGAACGATGTAAAGCTGATGAACAGGACCGATACCAAGTTCACATTTAACCTGAACCGTTTTGAAGCGGTAATGGAGGATGTTCAGAAAAATTACAGGATCCTTGATATTGATGGCAGCCGGCTTTGCCGCTATGAAACGCTGTATTATGATACGCCAGCTTTTCATCTGTACACGCAACATCACAATGCCAAGCTTAACCGTTATAAGATCAGGCACCGGACCTATGTTGAGTCAGGGCTCGGATTTCTTGAAGTGAAGTTTAAGAATAACAAGGGAAGAACAATAAAGGACAGGATAAAAAAGCCGGACGTTCCTTACTTATGGGAGAAGGGAGATGAAGAGTTTTTACGTACCCTGCTTCCTTTTGAACCAGCTATTCTTGTGCCGGCATTATGGGTTAATTACAGCAGGCTGACCCTGGTAAGCAACACGAATGCCGAAAGAGTTACTATCGACCTCAATCTGGAATTTGTGAGAAAGGATCAAAGTAAAAATCTGAACCAGATCGTTATCGCGGAAGTAAAGCAGGAAAAGAAAAAGCCTTCAGAGTTCATGAAGGTGATGAAAAAATATCACATTGCCGAAGGCTCGATCAGTAAGTATTGCCTTGGCGTTGTATATACCTGCGACCAGGTAAAGAAGAACAATTTTAAAAGTAAATTATTATCACTTAAACATAAAATACATGACGACCATTTTGCAAATAGTTGAAGAGACGGGCTTATCAGTAGGTTTTGATGCCCTGGGAAAGATGAGTTTTAAGATCGGATCAAGAATACTGATCGATATCGGAGCGGTTTTTATCCTTGTACGCTTTATTTATTATCCGATCTATAGGAATAAGGAACTCTTCTTTACTTTTTTTATTTTCAACCTGATCATATTTCTGATCTCATTTTTACTGAATAAGGTAGATCTCTCCATCGGAGCGGCGTTTGGCCTTTTTGCCGTATTCAGCATGCTCCGTTACCGCACGGAGAATATTTCAATTAAGGATATGACCTATCTTTTCCTGAGTATTGCAATTGGCCTGGTGACTGCAGTTACTAAAGTGAAGGGAGCGCCGGATTTCATGGAGTATATTTTTACTTCGGGAATAAGTGCAGCAATTTTGCTGATCACGTATATCCTGGAGAGCAATGTGTTTATACAAAAGGAAATGAGCCAGCTCATCACTTATGAGAATATTGATCTCGTGCAGTCTGAACGCCATGAAGAGCTGATGAATGATATCCGGAAGCGTACCGGTATCAATGCGCACCGGATCTCGATCCAGAGAATAAATTTCCTGAAAGATTCCGCAGATATTAAGATCTATTATTACAAATGAGAAATATCCTGGCAGCTGGCTTCCTTGTGTGCAGTTGTATGGGATTCTCCCAGCAATATTATAATGACGCGCAGATACGTGCCGGGATCTCCGTTGAAAAAAGGATCGGGAAAAGGTTCTCGGTTTACCTTCAGCAGCAGGACAGAATAACAAATAATGTATCCGTGTTGAGCCGTGTATCCGGAGCGCTTGGGATGACGTACAAGCTTTCTGACAACATTAAACTATACGCGGAATACGCGCTGATCAATAAGCGGAACAACCTGGGGATATATTCGCCAAGGAACTGGTACGCGCTGGCTGTTTTACTTAAGAAGGATTACAGGAGGTGGAAGTTCAGTTACCGGAATAAGCTTCAGCTGAGACGTCCGCCGGTGAATAGTGAAAACGCTATGGAATATTTTCTGTACGACAGGAATAAAGTAACAATAAGGTTTGACATGAATAAGAGGCTGGGATTTTATGTATCCGAAGAAGTGTATGTCCCCTTGAATAGCCCGCTGGCTAAAGGGATGGAGCGCTCGCGTTCGTATGCCGGCTTATTGATCAATACAACAAGGACTCAGCAACTCGAGCTGTATTTCATGTTCCAGGCCCAGTTACAGCGAAATGATTGGTTTAGGCAAAAGAATAGTTATCCGGGGGATCCGCTTAAACATTATTACGTATATGGCATTACCTACAATTTCAAGTTCTAAAAAGACTATTTTTTAATTAAGGCATTCAGATTAGCGGCTCCGGACTTAAAATAGTTTTCCTTCAGGATGTAATTAGCGAACGCACTTGCCGCTTCCGGAGTTGAATTTATTCTGAACGTTTCTTTTTCGTTGAACCAGGTAAGCAATCTCACTTTGCACATATCTGATTGAAGCGCTTCACTCATTTGCCTGATCCATTCGGCTTTGCTCTGCGAAAGAAGTGACTCAGAGGATTTTCTTTCCCTTGACGCCGTTTCACAAATAAACAAGGGCTTATCAGGTAACTGCTGGGTCAGAATAAAATAATTTTCAATGCCTTCCTTCCGGAACGAGCGCCACACGGGTGTTCCTTTTCCCGCCCCGTTATACACATCCAATCCAAGGTAATCCACATATTCATTGCCCGGATAGGAATCCATGATGTAGTTCCATTTCTCCTGTGGCCAGGAAACCGAATTAGGACACCAGATAAATTTTACATTGCTCACCTGCTGAGATTTGAATATGTCATGGATGTGCCTGTACGCATTAATGAGCAGGAAGGGATTCCTATCGTTGTTCACGAGGCACCAGGGATACCAGTCGCCATTGAATTCGTGCAGGATCCGTAGCAACACCGTTCCGTTCACCTGCCTCACCTGTTTTGCCCAGGCTGTAAAAAAGGGATCAAAATGTCCTTCTACGATGCTATAAAGATTTGGCTGCTTAAGTCCCGGACTTGAGTTGACAAAATGGTTTTCGAGAGTGATCATTGGAATATACCCTTGTTGAATTACCTGGTTGATGCGTTCAATGGAAGGATAAAGGTTCTGGCTGCTGCTGCCGTCAAAGGCGAAAGGTTGAAAAAAGTGCGCCACGCCCAGTTTCTTAGTGCACTTGAAATTATTCTCAAAGCTGGTCGGTATGTCTGCGAAGTTGGCAGTGTTACCTTCCTTGGACCAGGCGCCAAGATTACATGCATCTGCAGTTGTTGCCTCAGGTGCATCAAAGTTATCTTTTCCGGTCAGTAATTTTCCCTGGGAAAAGCAGATAAAATCAAAGGATGCTGCCAGATTCCCTTCGCCCGCAGTTTTTCTGGGAAGAAAGTTAATGATAAAGCAAAGTAGCTTTCCGTGTTTGTAATTGATATTCATTATCCCATCTCCTCCGGGATTAGCATCTGTAAATTTATTGAGCGGAATGGAAATCAGGCGCCAGTCATTTCTCCTGGAGCCAGCTTCAGACTTCTGTACATAGATCCAGCTGTCATCATTATCCTTATTGTAAACGTTGTCTTCGTTATCGTCTTCCTGGAGCTCTATTTTAAACGAGTTGGTATCTGATTGAAGCAGGTAAAAATTCAAATAATCCTTTTGCGGATCGAGCACAAGATTTAAACCGATGCCTTTGCCCCATCCTCCATAATTCATCTTTTTTGCCAGGTCCGGGTCTTTATTCATCTTCAGGTAACGCTGACCTGAATAGGAGTGCTGGTCGGAAGGGAACTTATCAACTGATGCTTTAATATTGCCATAAGTGAAAATGCCGTTTATCTTAAAATCTGTATTCCCATCCGCAAATCCTTCGAAGTCTTCAATTACAAATTTGAGCTGGGCGTTTAAAATAAATGCTGAAAGACAGAGCAAAAAAGTAATAGTTCTTTTCATAATGTTGATTTATTACCAGATCCAGTTGCCAACGATTCTAAAATTGCCATCCCAGAATCCATAGTGCGGATAATAGTTCCTGTTCCAGGGCAAGCGGTTAATTGCCCAGTTACCATAAGTAAGTGAAATACGGAAGTTCCTCCAGTCAAAATAACCGAAGCCGTAGGAATAGTCCGGATCCCAGGGCAGCTTTTTAGTTTCT
>JBJMLS010000057.1:0-16898 GCA_045805185.1 Bacteroidia bacterium
AAAACCTGCTCCTAAGAAGGCGGCTAAGCCTGCTGCAAAAAAAACGGCGAAACCCGCTCCTAAAAAAGCTGCTTCGGCTCCGCTCAGCAAGCAAAAAAGTGTTGCGAAAAAAACAGCAAAACCGGCTCCCAAAAAAGTTGCTTCGGCTCCGCTCAGCAAGCAAAAAAGTGTTGCGAAAAAAACAGTTAAGCCTGCTCCTAAAAAAGCTGCGAAACCTGTTTCAAAAAAAACAGTAAAACCGGCTCCTAAAAAGGCTACAAAAGCTGCTCCTAAAAAAGCAGTGAAAAATGCCCCTAAGGCATCGGCGAAAGCTGTAAAACCGGAACTCAAAAAAGCAGGAAAACCTGTTGCTGCGAAACCCGTTGATAAGAAAAAAGAAGCCAAGAACGCAAAGCCCGAGGTAAAGAAAGGCGCAGCAAAAAAAGAAACGAAACCTGTGAAATTGTCGAAAGAAGAATTGAAAAAAGTGAAGCCCGTCGGTGATGACCTGGATGGAGAGCTGGAAATGGAAGAAGGAATACTCGAGCCGGATATGGATGGCGCGGCAGAGATCGAAGACGATGAGGATGTAATTGTTGAAGAGGAAGAACCTAAAAAAGCAAAGAAGAGAAGAAGAGATAAGGGAGAAGGAAAGAAAAGCTATGACTCTGAAAATTTTGTGCGCAAGCAGGTCGTAAAGATCGACCTTAACCGTACGCTTATTAAAAAATCACAATCTGATCAACCAAAACCATTTGTGAATACGAACGATAACAGAACCCGTTACTCAGATAAAGAACTGACCGAGTTCAGGGAATTGATCCTTCAAAAACTGACCGAAGCAAAAACCGATTATGAACTGCTGAAGCAAACGCTTTCCCATGCAGATGATCATGGAACGGATGATACTTCTCCAACATTTAAGTTACTGGAAGATGGAAGCGATGTACTTTCCAAGGAAGAAACTGCACAGTTGGCGGCCCGCCAGGAAAAATACATTGTGAACCTGCAGAACGCCCTGGTACGTATTCAGAACAAAACCTACGGGATCTGTCGCGCTACGGGAAAACTGATCCCGAAAGAGCGACTGCGCAGCGTGCCTCATGCTACCTTAAGCATCGATGCTAAATTGAACCAAAGCAATTAATTTAAATAGCTCACTATATAAAAGGTTATCTCTCGGATAACCTTTTTATTTTTTTATATGCTGGAAAAAATTAAAAAAGCAAAATACCCGCTCTTAGCCATATTCCTTGTCCTGTTCTTCGACCAGGTCATCAAGATCTATGTAAAAACACATTTTATTTCAGGAGAAGAATACCGTGTTGCAGGCAAATGGTTCCGCATTCATTTTACGGAGAATCCGGGAATGGCCTTTGGAATGGAATTCGGGGGCGATTACGGCAAGCTTACCCTGAGCATTTTCAGGATCATTGCTGCTCTGTTCGGGATCTATTACATCCGGCAATTATTAAAAACAAACCAGCATATCGGCTATATCACTTGCGTAGGATTAATTTTCGCAGGCGCTGTAGGAAATATAATCGACAGCATGTTCTACGGACTCATCTTCAACGACAGCGAGTTCCAGGTTGCGCAGTTCATGCCTTCTGAAGGCGGTTATGCGGGCTTTCTGCACGGACACGTGGTTGATATGTTCTATTTTCCGATCATTGACGGCGTGTTTCCCTCCTGGGTACCTTTCTGGGGCGGCGAGCCTTTCGAATTTTTCAGACCGGTGTTTAACCTTGCTGATGCTTCCATTTCCTTTGGCGTTCTATTCATTCTCATCTTTCAAAAACGCTTTTTCAAAAAGAAGCCCGGGCATCCGGACAACGATGAAAAAAAGAATGAATCAACTGATGTACATTCTAACTCTTCCACACAAGCTTAAATCAACCAACATGAAAAACCTTTTTCTTATCAGCGCAATTTGCTCAGGACTTTTATTAACCTCCTGCAATGTGGGAGTAAAAAAGGATCTTGTTTCCGGGCTTAACATTTCCAATGATGGACTATCCCTCGAGGATGCTTACCTGAGCGTTAATGAGAAGAAAATAAAAGACGCGGTCCCTTATGGAAGTACGGTTACCTTAACCGTTACTGGGATTGATGGCTTTACGCAAAAGAGCGGCAAAGTTTTCCCTGACGCTTCCATCCTGGTGAAGAATAAAGCAGGCGAAACAGTGGCCAGCCTCGGCGGTCTCTTCGATGAGTTTGCCAGTACAGGTCTTGACGCCGCCGAAGTTAAAAAAGGGCTCACGCTTTCGCTCACCTGCCAGTCGCCTATAAAGATGAATGAAGAATACCTGTGTGAATTCGCATTGAAGGACAGGAACGGCAAAGGACAGATCAAAGTTTCCAATACTTTGAAAATGCAGGCAGTTGAAGGCACGAACTATAAACCCAATGGTCTGACTGCGGACGGGATCTTTTACAGCAGGAACAACGAAACCAGCAGTTTGAACGAAAATACACTTTCAGGAGGCGATGAGCTGAATGCATATTTCACCGGCTTAAAAGGATTTAAAGAAGAGAACGGAAAGGTATGGATCGATGCAAGTGTAAGTATGCAGGATCCTTCCGGAAATTCTCTGATAGAAGTTAAGGATCTCTTCGCCGCTTATGATTCCACAGGGATCCCGGTAGAGGACGCTGCAAAGCTAATTACGCTTACCCTAAAAACCGGCGATAAAGTAGCTGCCGGCAAAGATTACAAAGCCGTGTTCAGCCTGAAAGATAAAAAAGGAAGCGCGGCGCTCAGCAATGAGTTCAGCTTCAAGGTTCGCTAAAAGAAAATCACCCTATCTTTATTTTACTGTAAGTCAATTGCTTAAATTTGGTTCTCCAAGGCAACCAATCGTTGCTCGAATTCATCTTGTAAATAAGAACCGCGCACTTGTACTCTGAAGAAGAATTAATAAAAGGATGCATTTCCGAAAAAAGGGAATGCCAGAAACTTCTTTACCAAAAGTTTGCAGGGAAGATGATGGCCGTTTGCTTTCGCTACTGCAAGAACAGGCAGGAGGCGGAAGACGTGCTGCAGGAAGGATTCATTAAAGTATTCAGGAGTATTTCGAAATTCCAGGGATCAGGATCCTTTGAAGGATGGGTAAGGCGAATCATGGTGAATACAGCCCTGGAGGAATTGCGGCGAAGAAAGAATCAGTTATTGACGGATGATATTGATGAGATCTATGTGCAGCCTGAAAGCGATCTGAGAACGGAAGAGAAGATCAACGCGAAGGAATTGATCCGGCTCATCCAGGAATTACCTGCGGGTTACCAGCTGGTGTTTAACCTGAACGTGATCGAAGGCTATACGCACAAGGAGATCGGGGAGATGCTCGGGATAAACGAAGGCACTTCGAAAAGTCAGCTGGCCAAGGCCCGCGCTTACATCCAGCGATTGATGAGTAAAAATGAAACGATTAAAGAAACTGAAAAAAGCTAATGGAAGATCTGCACTCAGATAATGAACTGGACAATGTGTTCCGGGACGGTCTTGAAGGCTTTGAAATGGAGCCATCAGGAAAGGTTTGGGACGACATTGAGGAAAGGCTGGATGGAAAATCGCGCAGGCCGAAATTTATTTTCTGGCTCTCCGGTTTAGCGGGCTTGTTGCTTACGGGCGCGGCCTTTTTCCTCGTGATGAATTACGATACACTATTTCCTGCTGAACCAAAAAAAGAAACTGCTCTTTCGACAACAGGGAAAAATCATGAAAATAAAAATAAGATCATTGTTGCAGCCAATACAGTCAATACGGAAACCAATACGAATACAGTTAACGCTACCCCTGGCAAACAGGCCGGGCTAAATTCAAACACTAAACAAACGAATTCATCAGTAACAAATGCTTCTTCAGAAATACTCCTTCCGCTTAAGAATAAAAAAGAAGAGCAGAAAATAGTGAATGACCCTGTCATAGCAGATCCGGTTTCTCTTGCAGAGAACAAGAACAAACTAACAGCTAAAAATAAGCCAACAGTTGTTCTTGCGGATAGCACAGCTTCCGCAAATATTGTCATAAAAGAAAAGAAGAGCACCGCTAAAAAAACTGTGAAAGAAGAAAATAAAAGCGATCAAAAAAACGAAAAAGAACCGCTCACTGATCCGCTGGTGGGCACAGCAAAGAACACTACCGGAAATGATCCGGAGAAAACAGGACCTGTATCCGGAACGGACAAAGGAAACAGCGATCTAAACCTCAAGAAGAAAGAAACAAAAGAACTGTTACCCGTCAATACTGATCCTATAACCATTGCTGACAAGGGAAAGGCAGGTCTGAACCTGAATAAAAAAAGCGCCGCGGATTCAATACAAAGCACAAGCAAAGTTGTGTCCGATACCAGTCTAACAGCATCAATTCCGGCAGACACTTTAGCTGCCAAAAAAGATTCTACGCTCGCAACTGTAAAAGACAGTGCAAAAAAAGAGATCACGGCGCCTCTTCCTGATCCTTTTACTGCCATTGCCATTTCCACGTATTTCTCACCCGAGTATTTTATGCCGCAGGTGAGCTCGGCTCAGGAAAATTTTTCTTCCGCTAGTGAAACACATGACCTGCGCTATTCATTTGGCTTAAAAGCGGAGTATCGCCCGGTGCGCATCCTTGGAATTCAGCTGGGAGCGGCCTATTCCGAGATCAGCCAGCAAAGTTCCGTGCAGCGCGTTTTCTTCCCGAAGAATATTTCCACGCCTTACACTTTTTACGGCTCGCTTGGCGAAATGCAGGTGGACCCGGATGTGATGAAAGACGGTTTCAGCCCCCTGGCTCCCATGACGCAGTTCCCTGCCGATTATAAATACACGCAGAAAGTCAGCTTCATCAATATTCCTGTTAATCTCAAGCTCCATTTTGGAAAAAAGAAATTTGGATTTACAGTTCTGGCAGGATTAAATACACAGTACGCGCTGAAACAGCATTCACAGGTCACGCTCATCAAAGAACATTTTGAAAATGTGGTGAACTACAGCGATGTGAAAGTAAACAAGCTCAACTACAGCGCCCTTGCCGGTATAGGCTTTGAATACAAGCTCAGCAAGCGTATCGGGATCCTTCTTGAACCGAATATGCGCTATAACTTCAGCAACCTCAGCAGACTTTCTTCTATTTCCAACAAGCCTGTTATTTTAGGGGCGAATGCAGGGATTTTGATTTATGTAAAGTAAAACCAGTTTTCATATTTCCTTTCTTCTCGGTATGTACCGCCAACATTATAAAACAGCCTGAAATTACGATACCTAAACTGACATAAAAAGGCCGTACATTTTTAAATAATAAATTCTTTACCTAAATAATTAGGAGTGTGACAATTTTTAGTCTAGCTTGCGTTGAATTTAAGACCTATAAGCCGCACCGGTATTAGTCCTTAATCTATAGAAACGGCTTAACCAAACACAATTATTATCAACAACGCATGGGTTATTCAACGTATTCAGAAAAGCTGGAGAGCTTGGTATACTTCGTAAAGAGCAGGTCTGCCACAAATGTTAATGAGCTGACGCGGAAACTCGAGGTATCACGCCGAACGGTTCTCCGAATGATTGATGCGCTTAGAGTAAAAGGAATAAACATCCAATATTCCTATAAAGACAAAAAATATTTCATTGAAGACTAATATTTTTTTCAAAGTGCCAGGTTTTGGCCTTCGCTCAGTATAGTTTTGTAGCATAATCTTTTATAGCTATACAATTATGCTTTATCAATTAGACCAATATCTTTCCAACTCGCTGACTAAAGTTTTCGAGCCAGCGATCGGGCAGCGGGTTAAATATACCCCGAATACAGGATCAGGCCTGATTTCAACTGCAAACACCAATTTAAATGGCACAGGAACAATTGTGAATATTCTTGTTTCAACTGATTTAAGTGTAAGTAGCGGAACCTTTATTGAAACCGTTACCATACAGGCTATTGGAAATACAACAAGAGGAATGGTAAGATTATTCGTCGGGGATGGTGAATTAATACTAGAGCTCATAGCGGAGGTCGACATTCCTTCTGTAACTGTGTCAAGTGTGGATAAGGCTTTTTCAATTACACTGCAAACCGACTTTATGTTACAGTCGAATCACGTCTTATCTGCTTCAACGGAAAAAGCGGAAAGCTTCATTGTAATTGCTGAGGGATTTGACACAGCCTGGCCTTAAAAAATAATAATAGTTAACATTAATAATAATTCAAGAAAAATATGGCAGCAGAAACACAGTACACAGCGAATACAGGTATCGCCACAATAAATGTGGCAAACACTTCATTAAGCGGGACAGGCAACATAATAAATCCAACTGCAAGTTATAATTGTTGGTCAGTTTTAACCGGCGCCTCGAACGGTACCCTAATAAAAACAGTGACCATCAAAGCACAGGGAAGCCCGAGTCAAGGCATGATCCGGCTTTGGATCTATAATGGGACAAATCACCGGCTCTTAATGGAGATCCCGGTAGATCCGACACTCCAATCGGTTTCCGATGCATCATTCGAAAAAACAATAGTTTTAAATTATAAGCTCCAGAGTACATATCAGTTAATCGCAAGTACGCAGGTTGCCGACACTTTCAATATTGTTGCCGAGGGATTGGACTTTGCTTATTTTACCAGTTATGTAAGACCGGAAAGCACGAACTATACAGCTAATACAGGCGTAGCCGTGCTGGCAACCGGTAATACATCTACGGCGCCGGCCGCAAGTGGAACTGTAGTTAAGGTTATAGATGCCACTACAACAGGAAACGGGACAGCCATTGAATCAATTACAATTAAAGCAACTGCGGATATCTCTACCAATTGCCTTGTACGTTTCTTTGTTTTGCATTCATCAACTTATTATCTCCTTACGGAAGTCTTTATTCCAACATCCGATTCGAATGGAACATTCCCAAGCTTTGAACATAAAATTGTGTTCCCGGATAAATTCCAGTTAAAGGCAAATGATTCCATTTACGCCACAACAACGAGGGATGCTGCTTTTCATATTGTTGCAGAGGGACTGGACTGGACATATCCTTCAACGACCATGTCGAATTTCACGCCCGCTTCTGTTGGCGCGGTTACTACTGAAGCTATAGTTCACTCCCTGCAGGTTCCTGCATACATGTTTGCAACCGGGGATCTACTGGAAGTATATGCAAGTCTTGTTATAAACAATAATGCGAATAGTAAGACGTTCAAGATCTATATAAATACCACCAGCTCACTGGGCGGAGCAACTTTGCTCGCCACTTATACCGGCACAACAGTAATTGCAGACAATTTTTCCAGGACAATGCCTGTGATCAGCAATACTGCGCTTGAAAGTTATGGTGGCGCAACTACGAGTTTTGCTAATCAATACACGGGTAATGCCGGAACCTCGGCAAACATAACCGTTCCCAGCTTGTCCGCGGGCTTTTATATCATTATTTCCGGCCAAAAACCAACCAGTTCAGCTGATACGGTTACCGTAAGGTGGTCTTCTGTTACTAAGGTCATTTAATATTTAAAAAAATCAAAATGGCAGAAGAAACACAATATACAGCCAGTACGGGACTGGTAAGCATTTCTACCGCAAATACTGCTCTGGACGGATCCGGCACAATGGGGACCGTACTAGCCGGTGGCGCCAATGGCACGCTGATCAAAACAGTGCGAATAAAAGCCACGGTGAACACTACTGCAGGAATGATCAGGCTCTTTGTTTATGATGGAACAAATAATAGGTTGATCAAGGAGATCTATGTGCCGCCGATTACCAAAGCCTCCATAAATAAAGCATTTGAAGCCATCGTAGACCTCAACTTTAACCTGGATTCGAGGTGTTCCTTAAAAGCTGCCACGCAAAATGCGGAGAACTTTAACATTATGGCGGAGGGGCTCAACTGGACATATTATAGCGCCGCAGTAAGAGAAGATACTACTCAGTACACGGCCAATATAGGAATTGGGAGCGTTGCCACAGCAAACTCCAACCTTGACGGAACCGGAACCGTTGCGACAATTTATACAGCTGGCAGCTCAGGAACGTACAAAGGCTCCAGTATTGAAACAATAACAATTAAAGCCACAGTTAATAACACACCAGGCATGGTAAGGCTCTATTTTGGTGATACCGGAACTACAAAAAAATTATTTTCAGAAATTGTGATTCCATCCATCACCAAAACAGCCACTGATCAGGCCTTTGAACACACCATTGTTTTCGAAGATAACCTGGATATACAAGCTGGCTACAAAATTATTGCTTCCACACAGAATGCGGAGAACTTTAATATCATTGTGGAAGGAAAAGATTGGAATTATAAGGCGTAATAATCACTTAATTTACAAATAATGAAAACAAATGAAAAACTGTTTCCAACAATTGCATTGGGATATAATGCAAGAACTGGTGTGACTAAAAGTAGATCGAATATAAAAAATAATCGACTGAGCGAAGATGTAGAAGATGATTCAATTGTCATAATAATTGGAGCAAACGCTAAGACTTCTGTAACAAAAAGCAGATCGAATATTAAGAATAATCGATTGAGCGAAAATGACGAAGATGATACAATTACTGTTATTACTTCTACTCAAATGACAACCGTAACAAAGAGTAGATCAAATATTAAAAACAATTAAATGATATAATATGGAATTATAGGTATCTTTAAGTTATGAAACCTTATTTAGTTTGTCTTATTTTTCTCTATACTCTTTGTCGGGGACAGCAGGTAGTACATAAAAGCGATACGGAAATAGTACGCTTACTTGTAGAGGTTAGCGAAATGAATAGTAACCTGGATACAATAACTAAATATTGCTACTTATCGATTGAAGCTGCAGAAATAGGTCTGAAAAAGAAAAACCTCTCTCAGAAAGAAATACAATCCCTTCTAAAAAGTAAAGCTCTTGCTTATAATAACATTGGTTATGTTTATACGGCAAAAAATAACCACACTGAGGCTTATAAATATTACAAAAAGAGCAGCCTCTTACAACGCCAGGTGGGCGACCTACATGGTTTAGCCAATTCATTGAGTAACATCGCAAACACTTATGAGCATTGTTATGATACCATTCGTGCTATCCAATACTATGAAATGAGCATTACACTTCTTGAAAAAACTCCGGACAAAGTTAACCTGGCTACTGTCTTCGCTAATATTGCAAGAATCTACTTTGACCTGGACTCCCTGAAAAAGTCTCAGGCATATTATACGCTGGCTTTAAAAAATTATGAGGATGAAAATGATGAAGAAGGCATTGCATTATCTTTAAATGATATTGCCAATACATTATGCGCCCGCGGAGACACAGCCCAGGCTTTAATGTTTTATCTCAAATCCCTTGAATATTCAAAAAAGAATCATTTTGAGGGCGCAATGGCGAATTCATTTAATGAGTTAGGAGGAATTTATAGAAATAGAAATGAATTTGTTAAGTCTGAACTAAATTTCAAGGCGGGAATAGTAATACTTGAATCCCGGAAAGAATGGACAGGACTGGCTACTATTCTAAGGAACTACAGTAAGCTGCTAATGCGCCAAAAAAAATACCAGGAGGCCGAAAGATATGCAAGAGATGCTCTTGAGTTTGCAAAGAAATCAGGCGGTTTTGCCAACATAAGAGATGAAGCTCAGCTATTGTGTGAGATATATCACGTAACGCTAAGTAAAGACACTTCTCAAACGTGTGCCTTATATGCTGCAATGAATGATTCCATCAAAAAAGAAGAGACCCGGAAAATTACATTTTTCAAAAAGTGTAAAGAAGAGCTTGATCTTTATGATGCAAATTTTGAACACTCCATTAAGCTTACTAATGATCAGAAAAAATTTTATTGGACTTATTATTTAATTTTTGGACTATCAATATTATTGATATTTATTATATTTTATAAGCGAAAAAACGGATAGAAGCAGTCATTACTCGGGTATTTTAAGAAGAGAAAGCGTCAAAAAGAAGAACCAACAAGGTGAAGATTTTATTCGATTCCGTCAGTTCTCGAATTATTCTTTAATGGTATTATTAATGGTTTTAGCCCCTTCGGGACTTCTTTCATCATACCGAAATTCTCGTTGTACCAGCGGCTCCTTTTTTTAGCGTCGCCGATTGTATTATTCGAAATATTTCTTAGTCACATAATACTGACATCTTATTAATCTGGCTTTGGAAGGTTGTGCGCCGGCCTTGACAAAACGCGATGTAGCCGTGCCTGTGGGAAGGAATCGTTTTGTCTTGATTTTTTGGTTCTTTTTCATCAAGGAAAAAGAACAAATAAACAGTAGTGAATTTTAGGTATTCTTTCTTCTATTTTTTATACACCCCCATTACCGCATCCACAGTCACCTCTATCTCCTCTGCAATGTTATAAGTAACTACGCTGGGCACTTTAATTTCATGATCGGAGAGCTTCACCATGAATTTAGAATACAGTTTTAACTTACCGTCTTTAACTGTCACCGTTCCTTTTATGGTTCTTTCCTTGTCAACTCCATGCATGCTTAAGATCCCTGTTGCGCTTACTTCGTATATACCGTCTTTGTAATAATCGATCTTATCCGTAATCTTTCCTTTGAAGAGCGTATGCGGGTATTTTTCGCTCTCCATGTAATTCTCATTGAAGTGCTCTTCCATCAGCTGCGACTTGAACTTAAAGGCAGTGTTGGTTGCCTTGAACAGCAGCTCACCGTTCCCGGCATTAAAAACGGGTTTCGTTACCGTGTTCACTGCGTCAATATTCTCCATGGCAGTCGCAGAGAAAAAGCTAATGCTGGTGTTCTCACCCAGGTAGATTTGTGAGAAGGAAAAGGTACTGAGCAAAGCGAAAGCTGCCAAAAGCGACCTCAACACTACTGTTGGACTCTGTGCTCCTCTGCTTTGTGATACCTTTCTTCCAGGGATCAAACAATTAAAATACTCCCTGTTTCTCTGTGTTAAACCCTGGAAGAGAATTGCTGTCACAGCCTCACAAAAAAAAATCCCCCCATTTGGGTGGGGGGATTAAAAAGCCACTAAAACTTTTTATGAAACACTAACTAAAACCTGAGGCAAAACTAATGTCTAATTTTTTCATCAGGAAATCTATTCGATGAATGGCTGTTAAAAAAAGTTAAACCGAAAAATACGGGTGTCCAATACCTACCTTTGCATACGATGTTCAGGCAAAATGTGAGTATAGTTTCTGTTTTAGTGATCATTTCGCTTCTGGGCCTCATAGGAGTTCAGGTATTCTGGGTAAAGAATGCGATAAGCCTGAAAGAAGAGGAATTCAACCGCAGCGTTAACGACGCCCTGAACAGTGTTGTTTATAAGCTGGAAAAGACCGCGACCGCGGCTAAGATCCGAAAGAACATTAAGTTCAAAAAGCAGGGAATTCGCTATTATCCAGCTGATTACAACTATAACAAAACCCTTTCCAGCGATACGTTCAAGAATAAGATCAACCAGGTCTTCGACCGCGACCGGGTGAATGTGAGGATCCTGGAAGAAATGACCACCGACTCTAACGGGATCATTACCACTTCCTATAACCAGAAGACCTACAAGGGCGATTCCATGGCCAATAAGGAATTTCCGTACCCGATGGAATACAATAGCGGCGGAGACGCGGAAAAAATAAAAATGGAGCTTCTCCAGCAGCGTACAGAAATGGTAAACGACCTGTTTGAAGAACTGATCAGCATTAATATTTACAAGGATTACAAGCCAAAAGTGGATACCGCCCTTATGGATTCCTTATTGACCGATGAGCTCAACAGGCAGGGTGTAACGGCCAGGTATCTTTACAGCGTAAAAAGCGATGCGAGCGGAAGCCTCAGGGATTTCAGCAAGGCGATCAGGGAATGCGATACCAGCGGCTGCTACTTCAAGGTAAACCTGGCCCCGAACAATACGTTCATCAAGCCCCTTTACCTTTCGCTTTATTTCCCCAACCAGCAGAATTATCTTTTACGCACATTATGGGTAACGCTGATCGTTTCAGGTTTGATCATTCTCATTCTCATCGCGTCTTTTTATTACACAATTACGACCATTCAAAGGCAGAAAAAGTTGTCGCTGATCAAAAATGATTTCATCAGCAACATGACCCATGAGTTTAAAACGCCGATCTCAACCATATCCCTGGCAAGCGAGATGCTGAATGACCAAAGCGTATCTAAGACCCCTGAAAAGGTGGAGCGCTTCGTTAAAATGATCAAGGATGAGAATAAAAGACTCAGCGTATTGGTGGAAAGCATTCTTCAAACGGCGATACTCGACAAGGGAGAATTCAAATTAAAGAAGAGCGATATCGATCTTCATGAGATCATAAAGCAGGCAATACAGAATATACAAATACAGATCGACCAGAAAGGAGGGCAAATTCATTCGCATTTAAACGCAGAACGTTGTATATTGCATGCCGATAAGGTTCACATTACGAATATTGTTTTCAATCTCATCGATAACGCAATTAAGTATTCCAAGGAGGTTCCAAAAATAACCGTTGAAACTTCCAATGTGCGGAGTGGAATATTGTTTGTGGTTAAGGACCGGGGTGTCGGAATAAGTAAGGAGAACCTGAAAAAGATCTTTGAAAAATTTTACCGCGTTCCAACAGGAAACGTTCATAATATAAAAGGCTTCGGTCTCGGATTAAGTTATGTACAGGCAATAGCGGTGAAGCATGGAGGAGAGATCAGTGTTGAAAGCGAATTGAACAAGGGCAGTACTTTTAAAGTGTACCTGCCTTTCAGGTCAGAATAATATAAATGCATAAAATATAATCAAAAAACCCACATCATGAATACCGAAAAAACAAATATACTTTTGGTTGAAGATGACCCCAATCTGGGGTTGCTTTTACGCGAATACCTTGATGCAAAAGGTTATCATGTGGAACTGGCGACAGATGGAAAAGAAGGCTTTGACCTTTTCTGCAAACATAATTTTGATCTTTGTCTTCTTGATGTTATGATGCCTGTAAAGGACGGAATTACGCTTGCAAAAGAGATCCGTGTGAATAACAAGCAGGTCCCTATTATTTTCCTCACTGCGAAAGCGATGAAGGAAGATACGCTGGAAGGCTTTAATGCAGGAGGCGACGATTACATTACGAAGCCTTTCAGCATGGAGGAATTGCTCGCGCGCATACAGGCGATACTCCGCAGAAGCAATAAAGAGATCTCAGGCAGCAGCGATCAGGTTGAATTCACCATAGGAAGCTATAAGTTTAATACTGAAAAGCAAATGCTGGAGCATAACGGGCAGGCTCAGAAATTAACTACAAAGGAATCAGCTCTTCTTCGTCTTTTGTGCATTCACAAGAATGATGTCCTCGACAGGAACTTTGCCTTGAAATCGATCTGGCACGACGATAACTATTTTAATGGCCGGAGCATGGATGTTTATATTGCCAAGCTTCGCAAGTACCTAAAGGATGATCAGAAAGTGGAAATCATCAATATTCACGGAAAAGGCTTTAAGCTTTTGGTGAATACTTAGGCTTCGGCTCCGATCAGCCTTCGGACAGAAATAATTATTAAAGCAGAACCATCCCTGATCTGTTAATTGATCTTAATTCAATGACTGAGCGGAGCCTACACCGGTGACTGAGCAGAGTCTACTCCGGTGACTGAGCGGAGACGAAGTCCCGGGATTCAAATCCCCTGTTCCCCTGCAGTCCTCCTGTATGCACCGCCACAACCGTCGACCCTTTTTTGAAATAACCTTCCCTGAGCAGATCCATTATTCCATACATCATTTTAGCGGTGTAAATATAATCGAGCTCGATACTGTGTTCCGCCTGAAAGCTGTTCCTGAACGCGATCAGTTCTGCGGTGGTTCTTGCGTAACCTCCGAAATGGTAATTGGAATTGATGGAAACTCTTCCGATAGATTCTTTATTTCCGGAAAACATTAAGATCTGTTCAGCGACTTTCTCCTGCAAAAATTCACCCCCTTTAAGACTGCTGAATCCTATTGCGGATTGATGATTCTCTAAGCCGCAGGAGATCCCTGCCAGCGTGGCTCCTGTACCAATTGAACAGCATATTGTGTCGAAGCCGGTATCAATGTAGGAAAGGATCTCTTTACAGCCTTTTACAGCAAGAGCATTGGAGCCTCCTTCCGGAATGAGGTAAAAATTTCCGAGTTTGCTTCTCAGCTCTTCGGCAAATGCCGGAAATTCCTTTTGCCTGTACTGCTCACGAGTAATAAAATGCAATTGCATCCCATTTTTTGAGGCTTCTGATAAAGTTGGATTAGTTAGGGAACTATCTTCTCCGCGGATCACGCCAATGGTGTTGAATCCATATACTTTTCCAGCAGCGGCGGTTGCCGCAATGTGATTGGAAAAAGCTCCTCCGAATGTGAGTAGTGTATGATAACCTGATCTTCTTGCTTCTTCCAGGTTATATTTCAGTTTGAAATATTTATTTCCATTAACAGAAGGATGGATCTTATCAAGACGCACCATGTAAACTTTTACATCATCGTTAGGAAGATTAAGCTTCTGGACCAGGCGCATTTAATTACAGCCAGCCTCCCATATTGGTCTTAGCGGTTTTCCGCCTTCCCCTGCAATCTTTCTTGCGGGTATTGCAGGATTCAGTCATCAGGATGCTACATCCAATTAATGCTATAATAGCGAGTTTTAAAATGCGATTCATAAAACTAAGTTATAGTTTTTTTAGCAATCTAACGCAAAAATCGTTCAACGATACAGGTTTACCTATGAAATACCTTGTCGTTAAAAAAGCATTCCCTGGAAACAGGACTGCTTTTAATACATCAGGAACTATTCTTTGGTGATCTTACCTGTTTTCATACTGCTACCGTTAAACAGTTTATAAAAATAGATCCCGCTGCTCCATTCTGCTGTTGAAATTACAGTTTTATGATCGCTTAGGCTGCACTGATTGACGATCTGACCAAGCGAATTGCTAACCTGAAGCACAAAGGTGCGGGTTTTATCCGTTTCAATTTCAAACGTGACGCTATTGCTGAAAGGGTTTGGATAAATAGTTAAGTTTTCATTTACGGTGTTTTTTGCAATCCCGCTTACAGAGGTTATCTTAATATTAGACCTCGAAGTGTTGATAGCCCCGCGTGTAGAATTACAGTTTACATTCCATTGCGTTTCTACCTTCCACCTTGCATTAGGGAAGCTGAGGTAGGCGGGATCAGCGATTTGGTTTTGCGAACCTGGAGTAGTTGCAAGTGAGACCCAGTTCCCGTTGCTTAAATCGTCACGGAATAATTCGTAGAAGAGAACGGGATTAGACTGATTTTCTATGGCGTATTTTGTGGTAAAAATAAAGGTACCACCTGCGTTTGGGCCTGTAATGAAAATTGTATTGTGATAGGCGCTGAGGGTATCCGTAACAACTCCGCAGGTATCCACAAATCCAATTTTGTAACGGTAAGACGTTACATTGGGATCTGCACCGTAATCGTGAAATTCGCTCAAAGAATCATAAGGGACAACACCAACAATGGAATAATTGTTTGTTGTGATCTCGCGGTAGATATAAAAGCTGTCAACACCACTGATGCCTGTTTTATCCCAAAAAATGATATTGTGTGTTGAGCCTGTATCAACGGTCAGTTCGCAGATCTCCTGAAGTGGCATAGAAGAGCATTGCGTAAAAATTACCACGCATGTTGTATCTGTTCCGCAGTTATTTTGCGCGATGAGGCAAACCTGGTAATTTCCTCCTGTTGTATAGGTATGAACAGGGTTAGTGTTTCCTGATACCACGCCATCTCCAAAATTCCAGAAATAAGAAGTTCCATTGGCGCTGGTATTGGAGAAAGAAAGTGTGCTCGCTAATACAACATTTGTGAATGAGGCCTGAGGCGTAGTACACACCGCAACGACCTGGCACATGGTATCTGAACCGCAACCGTTCGATGTAACGAGGCAAACATTATAATTTCCTGTTGTCGGATAAGTGTGTGTATCGAAAGGGAAAATGGAATTTGCGGAAGCATCACCCCATATCCAGTTATAACTATATGCATTAGTGGAAGCTGAGCCATTGAATTGTCCTCCAAGCCCATTAATGCTCGCAACAAAATTAGAGGCCGGTAATGCACAGTTCACGTTGATGGTCTGCATTACAGTGTCTGACCCGCATCCATTCATCGCAATAAGCTGTACGGTATAAATGCCGGGGTTATTATATACGTGAACCGGAGTTGCGGCAAGTGATGTATTTCCATCGCCGAAATCCCAGTTATAGGCTGCGCCGTTTTGTGAGGCATTGCTGGTGACGAGGGTCAACCCGTTTACTCCCGCTGTATAACTTGCAAGAGGATAAGCGCAGGTTACTGAAACTGTAGTGCAACTGGTGTCACTTCCGCAACCGTTGGTAGTGATAAGACAAACCGTATAGGTGCCCGAGTTTGAATAGGTGTGTACAGGGTTAAGCTGAGTAGAGTAATTACCATCACCAAAATCCCAGCTGTGGGTAACTGCATTGAAAGAAGTGTCTGCAAAGCTGACTGTTGAATTTATAATTACGGTATCAAATCCCGCAACCGGAGGCGTGCAGGTAATGGTTGCCTGCTGGTAAAGTGTATCTTTGCCGCAGATGTTGAAAACGATTAGTCCGACATTGTAGGTTCCGGAAAGGTTATAGGTATGCGAAGGATTCATTTGTGACGAAGAGGATCCGTCGCCGAACAACCAGGTGAATCCTGTTGAACTGCTGCTGTTGTTTGCAAAGCTCACCGACATGCCGGATGTTGTGATGCTGAACTGGGCTACCGGATCGATGCAGGTGGAACAGGACGTGGAAGAATTGAGATTCGCATTGACAAGTGAAGCGCTGATCGGGTTGGAGGTAAAACCAATCACATTCTGGCTGAAGCTGATCGGGTTTTGAATAAGTGTAAGCGACTGGACACCGGGCATAGCAGCTGCCTGGTTACAGCCGGATAAACCACAGGCATTGGTACGCAGCAT